>NZ_JBANRL010000001.1:328354-656709 GCF_037154015.1 Altererythrobacter aquiaggeris | reverse complement strand
CAGTCCGCCCGTCGCCAAAAAATAATCCTGCCTAATACCGCGCGATAGCTTCGGCTATCGGATCACGGCGGCTATCAGGTTTGGCTCGCGTAGTTTGCCGGACTGCCGCAGTACGCTGAATACCTGCTGGCTTTGCCATCCCGGAAAAGGCGATCAAAAAAGCCTGCGAGCTTTGTGCCTTCGCGGGCGTAGCTATCGCTAGCTGCACCGGGCTTACAGACATCTGCCGGGGATTCTGTGCATAGATAAAGCCGTTTACCGGCCACGCCGTCCGGCCCAGTGCCTGCAGCGGATGATACCACACGCGTACCGCGCTCCAATCATTATCGGCAGATACATCGACTGCACGAACATCGTCTTCTATCTGACCGCGGCGCCCGTTTATTGGCGACCAGTTGGAGTGTCGCAGCAGAACCGTCCGCTGATCGACGATTTGGCTTACAGCTGCCACGTGGCCAAGCTCCATTGCGCGGTTGGGACGAAAAGACATTACCGCGCCTACCTTGGGTTTATTTCCGCGTGCAAACCGCCCGTCTGCCTGATCCCACCAGGTATGTGCATCACCAAATATCCGAATTCCAGAAACCTGGCGGGCATAAGGAACGCACTGCAGATATGCCGGCAATTCCGCGCCCTGCCGAATGTTCGTGTCGTCTTGCAGGTCGGCGGGCTGTTCTGCGGCGGCGACAGACGGTATCATTGCGATAGCGCCCAGAAACGAGATGTTGGCCAATGTCTTGATCATGGTTCAGGGGGTATGAAGCAGGACGGTTCACACGCGGCTGCGAATTATGGTTAATGGTTATTAACGGTAAAATGGTTGGCCGCGAAAACAGGGCGTCCATCATGCCAGACTTGCCAATTTGACCGCCAGAGCCCAACTGCGACGCGATATGGCCACCTATAGCAAACCAGAAGTCGTCATTGTCGGGCGCCCCAACGTCGGCAAGAGCACGATGTTCAACCGTCTCGTTGGCAAAAAACTTGCTCTCGTGGACGATCAGCCCGGCGTAACACGTGACCGCCGGATGGGCGATGCGGATATACTCGGCATGGAGTTCACTCTGGTTGATACTGCCGGGTGGGAAGACGAAGATGCCGAGACGCTGCCCGGACGGATGCGCAAACAAACCGAAGTGTCGATTATCGGCGCCGCTGCCGCTCTGTTCGTTTTCGATTCGCGGCTCGGGCTTACCCCACTTGATGAAGAAATTGCCCGCTGGCTGCGCGAACAGAGCGTTCCGGTGATCGTTGTCGCCAACAAGGCTGAAGGCAAAGCCGGCGAAAGCGGTATTCTGGAAAGCTATTCTCTCGGCTTGGGAGAGCCGGTGCCATTTTCGGCAGAGCATGGAGAAGGGACAGTTGAACTGTTCGAGGCACTGCGTCCTATTCTCGAGCCGGATGGTCCGGTCGAAGCCCCGCCCGAATTCATTGACCGTGACGAGCATGGCGATGTCGTCGCCTCCGGTCCGCTGAAGCTGGCCATCGTTGGCCGCCCGAATGCCGGAAAATCGACGCTGATCAACCGACTGCTCGGCGAGGACCGTTTGCTTACAGGTCCCGAAGCGGGGATCACGCGCGATTCGATTGCCGTGGACTGGTTGTGGACAGATCCGGACAATGGAGAATTACGCGAAATCCGGCTGATCGACACGGCAGGTATGCGTAAAAAGGCAAAGGTCACGGAAAAGCTCGAACGGTTGGCTGTAGCCGATGCGCGTCATGCAGTGGATTTTGCCGAGGTTGTCGTGCTGCTGCTGGATGCGACGCAAGGTCTGGAATCGCAGGATCTCAAGATCGCTGCCCACGCGCTCGAAGAAGGTCGTGCGTTGATGATCGCGATCAACAAATGGGACATCGCCGAAGACCCGAGCGGCCTGTTCAACGGTGTCCGTGCCGCATTGGAGGACGGGCTGGCACAGGTTCGCGGCGTTCCGCTGTTTGCTGTCTCGGCCAAAACCGGCAAAGGGCTCGACCCGATGCTGTCCGCCGCGTTCAAATTGCGCGAAAGCTGGTCAAAACGTGTTCCCACTGCGGCGCTCAATCGGTGGTTCGATGATGCGCTGGAAGCCAACCCGCCGCCTGCCCCCAAGGGCAAGCGTATAAAGCTGCGCTATATTACCCAGTCGAGCACCAGGCCGCCACGCTTCGTCGTGTTCGGATCGCGGCTCGATATGCTTCCCACAAGCTATGAACGATATCTGGTAAACGGGATTCGCAAGCAGCTAGGCTTCGATAGTGTCCCTGTCCGCGTCGTGCTCAAGAGCGCAAAGAACCCGTACGCCCCGACCAGAAAGTAACTCTGGTTCAGCGTTTCAGCGGAAAGACCTTGAGATAAGTCATGCACCGCCATAGCCATTCCAGCGGACCATAACGGAAGCGGTCGAGCCACCATTTGGACCACAGCAGCATCAGGACCCAGACTGCCAAAACAACGCCGAACAGTTCGAGACGGTGCAACTCGCCAAACAGGCCAAGGCCCCATCCATGAAAGACGGGCAGCAGAATAATCGAAGTGCCAAGGTAATTGGTAAATGCCATTCGGCCGGCCGCAACAAATCGCTGTCCCAAAGCCGTTTGTGTCGCAGTTGGCGCCCATAAAGCAAACAGCGCCATCAGGCCGATCGACATGAATATGGCTGGCAGGCCCAACAGGCCCTGGAAAGCGAACATGACCTGAAAAAACGGGAAACCGGAGGCGGCAGTCCATAATGCGATCGGGGCAGTAAACAGCATTCCGCCGATCACACCGGTCCAGCCCCAACGTTTCATTTTTACCGGATCGAGCGTGCCGTTGAAGAACCCGTAGCGATACAGCGCCATACCCATCAGAATTAGCGCGAGTGTTTCGGTCAAACCGACAAAGATCAGTTCCTGAACCAATTGCCCGGTTTCGTTTTCGATCGTGTCCGCAACGATCGCGGAATAACTATCGCCAGTGAACAATGCCGTATCTGCCCTCGAATCCTCCAGAATTTCAGCTGGTGCGGCAGCAATCTGCTCTCGCGCCTCGGGCGGCAACTGGGCGGCTACATCCGGATTGACTGCGGCGAGGTAATTACCCCCCATCATACCAAGCATCAGTAGCGAACCGATGATGTACACAGCGATCCCCGTGATGAGTTGTGTCTTGGCTTTCCATTTCATCATCGACAGCGCGATGATGCCCCATAGCGCATAGACGGTCAAAATATCGCCGCGCCAGATAAGAAAATAATGGATCAGGCCAAAAACTGCGAGAGCCACAAGCCGCCTGAATTGCAACCACCGCGAGGAACCCCGTGACCACGCCCGCTCCATGAATAGGTAAATTCCTGCGCCGAACAGAAGCGTGAACATGATCCGGAATTTGTAATCGATGAAGATCATCTGGAATACCCAGACGGCGCTGTCAGTTTGCGTATATCCGCCCGTCAGGGCTTGCGGCCAGAAATAGGCCATGAACGGCTGACCGAATGCAGTGATATTCGCAAACAGGATCCCCAGAACCGCGATACCGCGGATGAAATCCAGACTGACGATGCGGTGATCGCTCTTGACCGGCTGGTCAGGTGTCGCTGCCAGTTCGGCATTCTCCAATGCAGCAACCTGTTCCTGTGTCGCATCAACCATCGAATTCCCCCATCAATAGGCTGTCTTAGTGAAGCAAGACAGCCTGAACGGCAAGTACGCCGGTCGAGGGATCTCCACCGTTAGTCGTCACCGCACTGGATATTAGCGGGTTACGATACATTCCTGTCCGGAACGCTTCAGTGCAGAACACGCACCGGCCGCCTCTGCGCGCGAGGCGAAACCACCGGCCAGCAATTTGGTCACGCGCCCGGCTGGTACGAGCAGACGCGTTTTGCCCGCCAATTCCGGGTGCAGCGATAACCGCTCCCACAGCGTTGTGGCGTTTGATTTCACACCGAATGCCCCCAGCTGGACACGCCATGGGCCCTCCGCTGGTTTGGCAACTACGCGCGCTGACGGGGTGATAGCAGGGAACTGGTCCGGATGTGTTGCGCCAGCCGCTTGCGGCCGGGCGAAATCCGCACCTGCGGTAGCGGGGCTATGGGTGCCGGTTACCCGCGCAGCCTCTGCAACAGCTGCCCGCGCTTCTGCGATCGACGAAGATACCGTTTCCGAAGGGGCTACGTTTGCAGCCACAATGGGTGTCGGCACCCGCGCGGCGGAATTTGGCAACGGCGCGGTCACAGCCGGAGCCGTTGAGGCAGTCACCGCGACCGGAGCCGCGCCAGGCGGACTGCTGCCAAGATCAGCTGCCGCAAGCTGCCGGGCGCGCGTCGCATCGGCTTGCGTACGTAGAACCGCTGCCAAGGCAACGCCCTGTTGGCGCTGGTCCAGCGGAATATATTCGTCCATTTGTTTCAGAGCCGGCACAGCCTGCGCCAGTCCGGTTGCGTTGGCAGCACTCAGCAATGCGTATGCCCTTACCCAATCCTTTTCCACCAGATCGCCGTTGAAATGTGCGACACCTACAAGATACTGCGCGCGGGGATCACCGCGCAGTGCCGCTGCTTGCACGTATGGCAGCGCCTGCCCGCGTCGTCCGTCCTGAAACAGCAGAAGTCCGTAACTGTCGGCAGCCTTGATGTGCCCCTGGGCAGCAGCCTTAGCATAATATTCTTCTGCCTTGGCGGGATCGGGGGATACGCCGCGTCCAAGCCGGTAAGCCTGCGCCATATTGAACTGCGCATCAGCGTCACCCTGTGCTGCCGGGCCCTGCCATTCAGCAACTGCCGCTGGATAATTGCCCGCGCTCCAGGCCTGCACGCCCGCTTTCACATCAGCCATTGCTGGCGCCGAAAATGCCAGCGCCGCTGATGCCAGAAATACTTTGCTTATACGGTGTCGTGTTGAATTCATCATTTCGCGGTCCCTGCTATCCGGTCGCATTGTCCCGTATGCCTATAGTGAACAAGCCGTTAGGAAAGGGTTTCCGTGTGAAATTCCGCCTTCCCGCGCACTGAACAACCTCATCAAACCACCCTTACCCTATTTGGACGTTAACTTAAAATTAGGGGCGTTCTGCGATTTCACCTTTTGAACTGCCGTTTGATGAGATCGGCGGAATTAATCAGGGGGATCAGACCTTGCGGGTTCTGGCAATGGCATCACAGAAGGGTGGATCGGGCAAAACGACCTTGTCCGGACACCTCGCAGTACAGGCACAGCGCGCTGGCGCCGGACCGGTCGTACTAATCGATATCGATCCACAAGGGTCGCTGGCCGACTGGTGGAATGAACGCGAAGCGGAATATCCTGCATTTGCCCAAACCACCGTAGCTCGTCTCGCCCATGATCTGGCAACCTTGCGGCAGCAGGGTTTCAAACTTGCAGTCATCGATACGCCGCCCGCTATCACCCTGGCAATCCAGTCGGTAATTGCAGTCGCTGAACTTATTGTCGTTCCGACGCGTCCCAGCCCGCACGATCTTCGTGCCGTGGGTGCGACAGTCGATCTGTGTGACCGGGCCGGCAAACCACTGATTTTCGTAGTCAATGCGGC
Source organism: Altererythrobacter aquiaggeris (assembly GCF_037154015.1). Taxonomy (NCBI): domain Bacteria; kingdom Pseudomonadati; phylum Pseudomonadota; class Alphaproteobacteria; order Sphingomonadales; family Erythrobacteraceae; genus Aestuarierythrobacter; species Aestuarierythrobacter aquiaggeris. The sequence continues at coordinate 651,197 of NZ_JBANRL010000001.1, read as the reverse complement.
GACCCCCAAAGCAAAGATCACATCGGAAGCTGCTGTTGCACTTTCCCAGCATGGTACAGTGGCGCCGATTACGCTGCACCACCGCACCGACTTTGCTGCTTCGATGATTGACGGGCGAACTGTCATGGAAGTCGATCCTGATGGCCGTAGCGCGCAGGAGGTGACTGCACTGTGGAATTACGTTTCCGACCGGCTTGAAAAGAATTTCCGCCGCACAGTCTTCGCTGCGCCCGGCAGCGTCCAGCAAATCCAGGGCACGCATCAGCGTCCCGTCGGTGGCTTTGGCCGCCGGGTAGCACAGTGAACACAGGGACGCGGGACACCACCATGAGCGATAATAATGCCTTCGCGTCGCTCAGCCCGACGCTGCTCGCCCGCAAGGGCGGAGCCAAACCGGCGATGCGCCCACAACTGGCCAGCTCGCTGGCTGCATTCGACGGCCCGGCTACGCGCGATAACGCCGCCAACCTCGAAGATCTCGGCTGGAACGACATGGGGGAAGAGGAGCATCAGCCGGTCGCCGGGGTGCTGGCCCTGACGCCCGAACCAGCCAATCCCCAAGTCGAAGAACTGGTCCGCATTCAGGACGAGGAAACGGCGAAGGCTCTGCGGCCCGAAATATTAAAGCAACAGGACGTTATTGCGCGAAGGTTCGCCGAGATGACCACGTTTGCAGCCAACGAAGATAATGCACCGGCACCGCAGCGGCCGCGCCGCTCTGCACTGTCGCGGGGCAGACGGGCTGCATTCACATTGCGGCTCGACGCCGATCGGCACCTGAAACTCAAGCTGGCAAGCACGATCAAGGGCAAAAGCGCGCAGCAGCTGGTGACCGAAGCGCTCGACAGGTTGTTAGGCGAAATACCTGACCTGTCGGCTCTGGCCGATCAAATGAGACGCAGTTGAAATGGATTTTTCGAAGGGGAAAATTAAATGACCCAGACCGCTAAACGTTCGAAATTGATGGGCCTTGCGCTCACCACCGCTCTGGCCACTTCGGCCTTGAGCGGCTGCACGACTAATGCTGCACCGCAGTCGGCTGCTTCAGCCAGCAAGGCAGAACATGCGCTTGCCAAGGGCGCGACATCGCAAGCAATCCAGCATGCCGAGGCTGCTGTTCTGGGCGATCCGCGCAACGCAGCGTTCCGCGCCATGCTGGGAGCTGCCTATCTGGAAGCTGGCAGGTTCGAATCTGCTGCAACAAGTTTCGATGATGCGATGTCGCTGGGCGATACTGGTGCCCGCACCGCTCTCAGCTTTGCCCTCGCCAAAGCCGCTACCGGCGATTACGCAAAATCAATTGCAGTGCTCGACGATTGGCAGGCTGATATTGCCGCTGCCGATCTCGGGCTGGCTCTTGCTCTGTCGGGTGAGCCGGATCGCGGTGTCCAGGTGCTCGCCAACGCCCTTCGTGGCGGCGAAAATACTCCCAAAGTTCGTCAGAATCTGGCGTATGCCTATGCGCTCCAAGGAAATTGGCGGGCCGCCAGGCTTATGGCCGCTGAAGACGTTCCGGCCGACCAGCTCGATGCGCGAATCAGCCAGTGGGCACAGATGGCCAAGCCGGAGGATTTTCAAAAACGCGTAGCAGGATTGCTCAGCGCGCCGATCATCACCGATAGCGGGCAACCCTTGCAATTGGCGCTCGTCAATACACCTTCGGCAGAACAGATGGCGGTCGAAGCGGCTGCATACTCCCAGCCGCAGGTCGCTGGCGCCGCACCGGTAACAGGCGGTAGCTATGCCTTCGCACAGCCTGCCGGTGAATTGCCGCCGACAAGTGATGTCGGCTTTGTCGCTGACGCGGCTATACCCGTACGTGAAGTGCCCGTCCCTGTAGCAGCGGTAAGCGAATATCCGGCTCAGGCAATTGCCACGCCCGAAACGTTCGAAGATGCGTTTGATACCCCTGCGCCATCGGGAGCCAGTCCTGCAGCTGTGTTGATGGACACTGTCAGATTCGTCAACAGTGCAGCCGTCCAGACCGCGCCGGCACGCCTTGGTGCTACCGTAGCGGCAGAGCGAAGCCGTGTCGCAGATGGTTCAGATACCACCGCAAGCGGTGATCATCTGGTCCAGCTTGGCTCATTCGCCAGCGAGCGCGGTGCAAAACGCGCTTGGGGTATTTATGCCAAGCGCTATCCCCAATTATCGCAGCACGATATGGTCATCAGCAAAGCCATCGTCCGCGGCAAGACCTATTGGCGCGTGTCCGCAGCCGGTTTTGGCAAGCGCGCTGCAAATTCGATGTGTTCGACCGTTAAAGGTCAGGGTCATGGCTGCTACGCCTGGGCAGAAGGGCGTCCGATGGCGGGCGCTGTCGACAGCGGCATCCGGATGGCGCGGCGCTAAGCCGCAAGCTGTTCGAACGAAAAAAGGCTCCTTCCGCAAACCGGTTGGAGGTTTTTGCCTTAGAGATCAGATCGAGATCCTGACCCCGCCCTTGAACAGCGCGGTGGCCCTGCCCTGTACGGGTTGGCCATCGAACGGTGTGTTTCCCGCGCTGGCAGTCATTTTGCGCGAATCCACGATCCACGGTTTTTCAGGATCGACCAAGGCGATGTCGGCTTCGAAACCCGGAGCCAATGCTCCGGCCGGAACGCCAAGCAGCGTGGCAGGGTTGGTCGCCAACAGCTCGAATGCGCGGCCAATATCGATCACACCGTCGCGCACCAGCGTCAGCGTCATTGTCAGCAAAGTTTCAGCGCCCGCCATACCGGGTTCAGCATCGCCGAAGGGCAGGCGTTTGTCTTCGGGGCCGCGCGGATCGTGCCCCGATGCAATCACGTCAATTGTCCCGTCTCCGATGGCTTCGATCACTGCCTTACGGTCGCCATCATTCCTGAGCGGAGGCGATAGGCGCGCAAAAGTGCGGAAATTTGCGGTCGCAAGATCGGATAACATGAAATGGGCGGGCGTGACACCAGCGGTAATATTGATCCCCCGCAGCTTTCCTGCCCGGACCAAATCAAGTGCCGCAGCCGTGGTTATCTGCCGGAAATGCACCCGCGCGCCAGTCATCTCTGCCAGTGCTATATCGCGGCTGACCGCCAGCGCCTCGGCTTCCGCAGGAGCCGCAGGCAATCCCAGCCGGGTTGCCATTTCACCCGCAGTGGCTGCTGCATCACCAACGATTGCGGCGTCTTCTGCGTGCGTAATCACGACCATATCCAGCATGGCGGCATAGCGCAGCAGACGCAGCATCAGGCCGCTATCGCCGACCCATTTGCGGCCGGTCGCAACGGCGCGCGCTCCTGCATCCTTCATCATCGCGATTTCGGCCAGTTCGCGCCCCTTAAGACCGCGCGTTGCCGCAGCCAGCGGATGGACCCATAGATCGGGTTTACCGCTATAGGCTGCATATTGGATGCGCGCCCGGTAATCGAGTGGCGGCGACTGGTCGGGCATCAGCGCGGCGCGTGTAATCCCGCCGAAATGGCAAGCAGCCTTATCGATGCTGAACACACCGACATCGACGATGCCCGGCGCGATAAAAGCGCCCTTCGCATCGAAAATTTCGTCGTCTGCTTGCGGTGCCACATCGCCGAGCGCAGCGATCAGTCCGCCATCCAACCGCAGCGCGCCTTCCTTGACCCCGTCAGGGGTTATCAGCCTGCCTCCGGTAATAATCAGCGGGGACGCCTGCCTCATGCTCACTTCCCCTTTGGTCCTGCACTGGACCAACCGGCTATGCCGCGTCCGCGTCTGGTGAGCACATCAAGACACGCCATCCGCAGCGCAACGCCCATCTCCACTTGCCGCGTAATGATCGAACGCCCGATCATGTCGGCCACTTCGCTATCGATTTCCACCCCGCGATTCATCGGCCCGGGGTGCATAACCAGCGCATCATCAGATGCCAAAGCCAGTCGCTTCTGTGTCAGGCCGTAAAGATGATGGTATTCGCGGGCAGACGGAATGAATTGGCCCTCCATCCGTTCGGTCTGAAGCCGTAGCATCATGACAACTTCCGCGCCCGCAATGGCAGCTGCGAATGTGTGTGTGGCCACAACGCCCATCGCGTCGATCCCTTGCGGCATCAGGCCGGGAGGCGCGCAGCAAGTCACCTGTGCGCCCAGCGCTGTCAGGCACAGGATGTTGGACCGCGCCACACGGCTATGCAGAATGTCGCCGCAAATCGTAATCTTGAGACCGGTGAAGTCCTCTGCGGACTCCCCGCGCTGCCTCAGCGCGTGACGGAGCGCCAAGGCATCGAGCAAACCTTGCGTCGGGTGTTCATGCTGCCCGTCACCGGCATTGAGCACCGGACAATCGACCTTGTCTGCAATCAGCGCTACCGCCCCGGAACTGCCATGCCGGATTACGATTGCATCGGCCCGCATTGCATTGAGCGTGATGGCAGTGTCGATCAGCGTTTCACCTTTTTTGACTGACGACTGCGCGGCATGCATATTGACGACATCCGCGCCCAATCGCTTGCCCGCGATCTCAAAACTAAGCAGTGTGCGGGTCGAATTTTCAAAGAACGCATTGATGATTGTGAGCCCAGCCAGTTCGTCGGCGTGTTTGGATGGCTGGCGGTTAAGCTCGACCCATTGTTCAGCTTCATCGAGCAGGAACAGGATTTCATGACGCTCCAACTGGGCAATTCCCAGCAAGTCGCGGTGCGGGAAGGCCTCTCCCCCCGCTGGATAACGGCCGGATTGCGATGGAGTTTGCGTCGATGTCATTAAAGCGATGCCCTTAGTCGAGTGATGTCGGCGGCTCAAGCGGATTCATCTGGCGCTAGGGCGCCCGCATCCCTAACTAGGTTGAAACAGGCATTTTCGGGCAAGGAAACTAGGCATGGCGTTTGCGGGCAAGGTATGGCGGCTTCTGGTCGGCATAAAAGACGGGCTGAGCCTGATATTCCTGCTGCTTTTTTTCACGCTTCTGTTCGGTATCCTTACGTCCCGACCTAATCCCGGCCAGGTTCGCGACGGCGCGCTTCTGCTCGAACTGAAAGGTTCTGTTGTCGAGGAAAAATCGCAGATCGATGCACTTGGAGCGTTGCTTTCAGGAACTGTCCCACCGGGTGAATTTCAGGCGCGAGATCTGGTCCATGCGCTCGAGCGTGCGGCTACCGATGACCGGATCAAAGCGGTGGTGCTCGACCTCAACCTGTTCCTTGGCGGCGGCCAGGTGCATCTCACGGAAATAGGCGAGGCGCTCGACCGGGTGCGCAAAGCCGATAAACCTGTGCTGGTATGGGCCACGGCTTATACCGACGATTCAATGATGCTCGCCGCACATGCGACCGAAGTCTGGGCCGACCCGCTAGGTGGGGTGATCATCGCGGGGCCAGGCGGGGAACGCTTGTATTACGGGGCTTTGCTTGATCGCCTGAAGATCAATGCCCGCGTCTATAAGGTCGGCACTTACAAATCTGCGGTCGAACCTTATGGCCGCAACGACATGTCGCAGCCTGCGCGGGAAAATTACGAGGCTCTTTATGGTGCATTGTGGGAAGAGTGGCAGGCCAACGTGAAGAAAGCCCGCCCTGCAGCCAAGCTGGATCTCGTGACAAAAACACCGGCAGACTGGGTCGCGGCAAGCAAGGGCGATCTGGGGACTGCTGCGCTGGCAGCTGGCCTGGTGGACAAGCTTGGCACGCGCATCGAATTTGGAGACCGGGTAACCGAACTTGCGGGCAAGGATAGCTGGGATGATACGCCGGGTGCCTATGCAAATACCGAACTGGATACCTGGCTGGCTGACAATGTACCGGTCACACCAGGCAAAGCGATCGGAGTTATCACCATCGACGGCGAAATCGTTGACGGTGACGCCGGACCCGGCACTGCAGGGGGCGACCGGATAGCCGAATTGCTCGACGATGCGCTAGGCGATGATCTGGCTGCATTGGTGGTCCGGGTCAATTCGCCGGGCGGATCGGTGTTTGCAAGCGAAGAAATCCGCCGGGCGATCATGCGTCACAAAGACAAAAAAATCCCGGTTGTCGTCTCGATGGCCAATGTCGCAGCAAGCGGCGGCTACTGGGTGGCGACACCTGCCGACCGGATATTCGCCGAGCCCGAAACGGTTACCGGATCGATCGGCATTTTTGCAGTCATCCCGACTTTCGAGGATGCCTTGGCAGAATGGGGCGTAAATGGTGACGGCGTTCGCACCACGCCATTGTCCGGACAGCCTGATTTGCTGACCGGCTTTACGCCCGAAGTTGACGCCATCCTGCAAAGCACGGTCGAGGACGGATACAATGATTTCCTCACGCGAGTTTCAAAAAGCCGCAATATGACAACCGCACAAGTCGATGCAGTTGCGCAGGGCCGTGTCTGGGACGGCGGAACTGCGCGCCAGCTTGGCTTGGTCGATCAATATGGCGGGCTGAATGATGCGCTAGTCTGGGCAGCATCACAGGCCAATCTGGCAGAGGGAGACTGGCACGCCAGATTTTTGGGCGGCGATGTGCCTATGTTCGATTCTCTGCTGCGTCAGATGATGACCGGAGATGATGCCGAAGCGCGGGTCGGAAATGATATATTCGGCCTGATCGCCAAGCGTCAGCAGGCGTTGACGAATACTTTAGCAAGTGATCTTGAACGGTTGCTTGGAGGTCGGGGTATGCAGGCCTATTGCCTTGAATGTCCGGCAGAACCGGTGGCAATCGACCAGTCGGACGCCGGATTGATCGGACGGTTCATGAGAATGGTTTCCAACTAATCTGACTTGGTAGCGATGAAAAAAGGCGCGAGCGGCAAGTGCCGCTCGCGCCTTTTATGCAAATTATCAAACCCGGTAGCTTAAATTGCGTTTGGCTCGACAACCGGTGGTTGACGGGTTGCGAGCATGTCGGGGGTTTTGGAAATCTCATCCTTCTTATCAAGATGCTTCTTGAAGAAATAGCCGCCTGCCGTAACTGCGATGAGCGTAGGCAAGCTAAGCCGTTTGGCGATCATGGCCGCACCGACACCCAATGCCGCACCCGACGGCCCACCAAGGCCCTTGGTCGTTTCCGCCAGCTTCGATCCGGCGATAGCGCCGATTAATTTACCAATCATTTCAATCTCCTTTGGCGGATAGAACGGCTTGGCGTCATGATGGTTCCTCGAAATTTCGCTGGCGCCGGTCGCGCCGTCCGTTAGTCGAAAAGCTGCGCGGCTTGCGGTCATGTTCGCCCGTTGCGAAAATGACGGTATCGCAGCCAGCAACCTCCGCGGCAGCGTAGCGATCCCATGTCGGGTGGATAAAATCTGGCCGCCCCCAAACCAGCACTGCGTTCCAATAACGATCATCACGAAAGCTGACGAAATGCACTGCGGGGCGGATTGCCGGAGGATCGGTGCCATTTGCCACTGGCGCATTTGAACACGGCTTGATTGCGGCGGCAAGGATGCATCTGCTTGAGGTTGCGCGCGAACTATTCCATAGCCTCGGCGCAATGCACGACCTCAAATATATCCGGGACAACCCCGAAACGTTCGACGCCGCCCTTTCCCGCCGCGGAACGGAGCCGATTTCAGCCACTATCATCGAATTGGACGCAGCGCACCGCGCGCTATCTACGAAGGTGCAAGAGGGGCAAGCCCGCCGGAACGAAGCCAGCAAGGCCATCGGCGCAGCAATGGGTAAAGGCGACAAAGCGACGGCAGACAGACTGAAAGCCGAGGTTGCAGAATTAAAGCAGACGATGCCCGCGCTGGAGGCTGAAGAAAAAGAAATCGGCGCCAGGCTGTTCGATTTGCTTGCCCGATTACCCAACCTGCCAGCTGATGACGTGCCGGATGGCGAAGATGAGGCTGACAATGTCGAAGTCTCGATCTGGGGCGACAAGCGCAATTTTGACTTTGCGCCCATGGAGCACGCAGATATCGGGCCCGCGCTGGGTATGGATTTCGAAACCGGGGCAAGCCTTTCGGGTGCCCGATTTACATTTCTGCGTGGCCAGATGGCGCGATTGCACAGGGCAATCGGACAATTTATGCTCGACCGCCAATCGGGCGTGAACGGATATACCGAATGCGCCCCGCCCGTGCTGGTGCTGGACCGGGCCATGTATGGCACCGACAAATTACCCAAGTTCTCAGAGGATTCCTTTCAGACAACCGACGGTCATTGGCTCATCCCGACCGCCGAAGTGAGTTTGACAGCTTCTTCGCAAAACCAGATTCTGGACACGACCACGCTACCCATCCGCATGACTGCACTCACACAATGCTTTCGCAGCGAAGCCGGTTCAGCGGGCAAGGACACACGCGGTTTCATCCGGCAACACCAGTTCGAGAAAGTCGAACTGGTCAGCATCGTAAAACCGGAGGACAGCGAAGCCGAACATGAGCGTATGACCAGAGCGGCCGAAGGTGTTCTGGTAGCGTTGGCCCTGCCCTATCGTAAAGTGCTGCTTTGCACGGGCGATATGGGGTTTGGCGCTCGCAAGACCTATGATCTGGAGGTGTGGCTACCCGGTCAGAATGCCTTCCGAGAGATTTCGTCATGCTCCAACACTGGCGATTTTCAGGCGCGACGCATGAATACGCGCTTCAAGCCCGAGGGCGAAAAAAAGACTGTCTTCCCGCATACGCTGAATGGATCGGGGCTTGCGGTAGGCCGCACTTTGGTTGCAGTAATTGAAAACTACCAACAGGCTGACGGTTCCGTCACAGTGCCGGATGTGCTCGCGCCCTATATGGGCGGAATAACCAGACTGGAGCCTGCCGTATAATGCGCGTTCTGCTCACCAATGACGACGGGATAAATGCGCCGGGCTTCGCAGTGCTCGAGGAAATTGCCCGCACAATCAGCGACGATGTGTGGATCTGTGCGCCCGCTGAAGAACAGTCGGGTGCCGGTCACTCGCTAACGCTGAACGAGCCTGTCAGGCTGCGCAAGCAAGGCGAAAAACGCTTTGCTGTCACAGGCACTCCGACTGACGCGGTCATGCTGGGGTTGAGGACTGTGTTCGATGCGCCGCCCGACCTGATCCTGTCGGGCGTCAATCGCGGCGCCAATCTGGGCGATGACATCACTTATTCGGGCACAGTATCGGCGGCAATGGAAGGCGCGCTTGCGGGTATTCGGTCGATCGCATTAAGCCAGGTTCTCAGCCGCGATGGAGGGCCGGATGATTTTGCCGCAGCCCGCGCTTGGGGCGAGAAAGTGCTTCGTCCGCTGCTTGACATGAATTTTGCAGAACGCTCGCTGGTCAATATCAATTTCCCGCCGCGGGCGGCAATGGACGTAAAGGGCGTCCGCGTAGTCAAACAGGGCTTCCATGATTATTCGCGTGGTTCGGTTGTCGAAGGGCGCGATCCGCGCGGGCTGAAATATTACTGGTTCGGGCTCCACGCGATTGAGCATACGCCGGACCACGGCACTGATCTGGAAGCGATTGCAGATGGTTACATTGCGGTCACGCCGCTAAGGCCTGAATTGACGCACGAGGCATCGCTGGCCTCGCTCAGCGAAAGGTACGCCTCATGAAACGCCTCGCCATTGCCATGGCTGCGCTTCTGCTGGTCGCTGCGGGTGATCCGGCGACGGAAACCGAACACGTTGTGAAGGCGGGTGAAACGCTCGGCGGGATAGCCAACCGCAGCGGCGTTTCATTGGCGGCGATAGCTGCGGCAAACGGCCTGACCGAACCTTATTCGGTGAAAAAGGGCCAGAAACTTTTCATACCGCGCCAACGAACACACACGGTCAGATCCGGCGAGACTGCGATGGGGATTGCTCGCAAGTATCACGTCCCGTTTTCCCAGCTATCGATTGCAAATGGATTGAAGGAAACCGGAGCAATCCGGACAGGGCAGAAGTTGATTATCCCGGCGGTCATTTCGGCCGAACGCATGGCTTCGATTCCGATCCCGGATACACCGGAAGAACCCTATTTCCGGCGTCCGCACGATGGCCGGGTTATGTCTGGTTTCCAACGAAAGGCCGCAGGCGGGGGGCACGATGGGATCGATTTCGAAGCTAAGACGGGTGACATGGTTCGCGCGGCAGCGACCGGCACTGTCATATTCGCCGGCGCTGAACCGGCCCGCTTTGGCCGCCTGGTGGTGATCGATCATGGGCGCGGCTGGCACACCGCTTACGGGCATTTGTCGAGAATCACAGTAACAAAAGGCGAGACGATCCGTGCGGGCGAACGGCTGGGGCTGGCCGGCAACGCTGGAGTTGCCACGAGGCCCGAACTGCACTTTGAAATCCGCAAGCACGGCAAGCCGGTGAATCCGGCTCCCAAATTGCCAAAACGGACCGAAGGCTGATGGGTTTGATGCCTACTCCGAAAGGAATGTTGCCTAAACGAAAAGTGCCGCGCGCATATCGCGGCTCTGGTTTCCAGCCGCTCAGACGGGGGCTGAAAGTCCCGGTATGGGCTGATCTGGGCATCCGCCTCGGGCTGGCGCTTTTCCTGATCACGGTCGTTGTGATGATCCACTGGTGGGACCGCAGCGGACTTGTCGACAATCTCGATGGCGAAATCAGCTTTCTCGATGTCGTCTATTTCACGATGATTTCTATCACCACGACCGGGTTTGGCGATATCGCCCCCATCAGTGACCGCGCCAGGCTGGTCGAAGCGGTCATCGTGACGCCTATCCGCTTCGCTGTGTTCTTCATTTTCGTGGGCACCGCCTATAATTTCATTATCAAGCACAGTTGGGAGAAATATCGCATGTCCCGCATTCAGGAACAGCTCGAGGGACATCTGGTCGTCCTTGGCTTCGGTGTCAGCGGGTCGGAAGCGGTCGGCGAACTGATAGAACGCGGCACAGACCCCAGCGACATCGTCGTGATTGACCCTAGCGAAGAGCGATTGGCAGAAGCGGAATCGCTGGGCTGCAACGTGATGGTGGGAGACGCCACACGTGACCAGACACTGAGAGCGGTGCGTATCGACAAAGCCAAGAATGTGCTGGTCAGTGCGGGCCGGGACGATACTTCGATTCTGCTGGTGCTAACGGTGCGCCACATGGCGCCTGACGTTCCGATCAGCGTAGTCGTACGCGCTAATGATAATGAACTGCTTGCCCGCCAAGCCGGCGCAAACAATGTAATCAATCCTGTTCGGTTTACCGGCCTACTGCTCGCCGGTTCCGCAAAAGGGGCGCATATTGCCGAATATCTCGCCGACCTCGCTTCTGTCACGGGCCGCGTCCAACTGGTCGAACGCGAAATTACCGAAGAAGAGTTTGGCGGCTCGATAACCGAGCTCAAGTCCGGCGGGCGTGGTCTGCGGGTTTACCGCCAGGGAAAAGCACTCGGCTTCTGGGAAGATGCCTGCACAAATCTTCAGGCAGGCGATATCATCGTTGAAATCGTCCCGACGCCAAACGGCAATTCACACGGTGACGGAGAGGGGCAAGACTGAATTTTCAGCCTAGCCAGGCGTGGACAGCGCCCATCGCGAGATAAAACAACATCCAGTAGCCGGCGTCGATGAAAAACAGTGTTTTGCTCTTCTGGGAAAACAGATAATTGGTTCCCAGTGCCGGTATGACGAACCCCGCAGCAACACCCCAGGATAGCATTACCTTGCCGGAAAAGCCGATTTCATAAGCGTAACTTGCGTAGGTATGGGCGAGCGTCCAGCTTGCGAGCAGCGAAAATGCGAAAGTCAGACCGTAAATCAGGCCTACATTACCTTGTTTGATTTGTTCTTCCGTCAGCCCGACCGCGCCCATCCATTTTTTTCCCATGACCGGGCCGTACCAAAGGCCGCCTACGAGGAAGCCTGCTGCAGCGCCCAGTACGATCGTCAACCAATTTACATCGAACACCCGATTTTCTCCCCGAACTACCCAGGCCCGACTGCGGTATAGCGCAAAGCTGCCAACGGGTGTAGGGCGCGCCGCATAATGACGGATATTACAACCACCCTTCCCGATCAGAAAAAGATCGGCCTGGTCTCGCTCGGCTGCCCCAAGGCATTGGTTGATAGCGAGCGGATCCTGACGCGGCTGCGCGCTGACGGCTATGCGATGAGCCCGGATTACGCCGGTGCCGATGTAGTTCTGGTGAACACTTGCGGATTTCTTGATAGCGCCAAGGAAGAAAGCCTTGCAGCAATCGGTGAAGCAATTGCTGAAAACGGCCGGGTAATCGTCACCGGGTGCATGGGTGATGATGCAGACGCCATTCGCGCTGCGCATCCGCAAGTTCTGGCTATAACCGGCGCCCACCAATATGAAGATGTGGTCGAGGCTGTCCACGAGGTTGCACCGCCCTCGCAGGGTCCGTATGTCGATCTGATCCCGCAGCCCGATATCAAACTGACACCGCGCCATTACAGTTATCTGAAAATTTCCGAAGGCTGCAACCATTCTTGCGCGTTCTGCATCATCCCCGACCTGCGCGGCAAACTCGCCAGTCGGCGGATTGATGCGGTGCTGCGCGAGGCAGAAAAGCTCGTCGCTGCGGGCACCAGAGAATTGCTGGTCATTTCGCAGGACACTTCCGCTTACGGGGTCGACACGCGCCACGAGCCAAAACCGTGGAAGGGCCGCCAAGTTCGCGCGCACATGACCGACCTGGCGCGCGAACTCGGACAATTGCAGACACCTGAAGGCCAGACCCCGTGGACGCGTCTGCACTATGTTTACCCGTACCCGCACGTCGATGCGGTCATCCCGCTGATGGCTGAAGGATTGTTGACCCCCTATCTGGACATACCGTTCCAACACGCATCTCCGTCTGTCCTCAGGGCAATGAAACGTCCGGCGAACGAAGCCAAGGTGCTGGAACGACTGAAAAGCTGGCGTGAAATCTGTCCTGAAATTGCTGTGCGATCCAGTTTCGTCGTCGGCTTCCCCGGCGAAACCGAAGATGATTTCAAATATCTGATCGACTGGCTGGAAGAAGCGCAGCTCGACAGAGTGGGCGCGTTCCGTTTTGAACCTGTTGCAGGCGCACAGGCCAATGCTCTCCCCAATCCGGTCGCCGAAGACATCAAGGAAGAACGCTACGCCCGGCTGATGGAAGTTACTGCACGGATCAGCGCGGCCAAATTGACGGCAAAAATCGGTAAGATCCTGCCGGTTATCATAGATGACGTAGGAGAGGCAGACGAGGACGGAGACGTTGGCGCCACCGGGCGTAGCCAGGCCGATGCTCCCGAAATCGACGGCAATGTCTTTCTGCGGAATGTGCCTGCAACGCTTTCGGCTGGAGATTTCGTCGACGTCCACATCGAAGATTCCGATGCCCATGATTTATTCGGCGTAATTTCGTGAAACGATGCGGCCCGCCGCCCGTTGCCCGCTCATGACAGTAAAAATATCCGTCCGATTATCGCTTGAATTGTCAGAACCTACTGACACCATGCTGCAGTTTGAAGCTGCGGCAATTCCCGAACAGCGGATTATTTCCAGCGAAACAAAACTGGGCAGGTCGGACCACTGCGTGCGCGTTCCGGCGCAGGACGATATCGGCAATCGCCTGATGCTGAGAATTAATGGCAAATATGCGATTGATTACGATGCCGAAGTGCAGGTCGAACGCAAAATTCCCGATCTCGCCACTCTGGCACGCATGGCACCGCACGAATTGCCCGGTGAAACGATCCAGTATCTGCTCGATTCCCGCTATTGTCAGGCCGACAAGTTCCAACCCTTTGTCCAAGCGGAATTTGGCGGCGTGGAAGGCGGCGCAAAGATTGCCGCAATGCGCGACTGGATCGAAAGCCATTTTACCTATGTGCCGGGTAGTTCAAGCCCTGAAACCACAGCACTTGACAGTTTTGTGGAACGGCGCGGCGTCTGCCGCGACTACACCCATGTGATGGTTACGCTGGCGCGTGCGGCAGGTTTTCCAGCACGCTATTGCAGCGTTTTTGCCCCTGGTGTAGAACCCCCGGATTTCCATGCGGTGGCTGAGGTGTTTCTCGCCGATTCAGACGGCGTTGGCGGGACATGGCAATTGGTCGATGCGACCGGAATGGCTGATGCGGATGAAACGGTAAAAATCGGGGTCGGGAGAGATGCGGCTGACGTCAGCTTCATGACAACCTTCGGAATGGCAGAGCTTATCTACAAGGAAGTTTCTGTAACAAGCTGACGCACAACTTGTGCATTCGTATTAAGAGCGGCAATCCGTGACATTCGCCGCGCTGTCGCATAGCCTTGAAGCCGCTCCAATCAGACCCGTCTGACTGAAAGGTTTCGCGCATGAATTTCACGGCCGACCGCTTGCTTCTGTTCGGGGCGACAGGTGACCTGGCTCAGCGTATGCTGCTGCCATCGCTTTGCGCACTCGAAGCAGACGGACTTCTCCATCCGGAATTGCGAATTATCGGTACCGCCCGGTCCGAATTTGATGACGCCGGGTATCGTAATCTAGCCCGGGAAGCGCTCGAGAAATACATGCCCGCAGACCGCCGCGGCAGCGTGGCGCAATTTCTCAATCGCCTGAGATACCAGCCACTCGACGCCACCACGCTCGATGGATTTGAAGAACTTGCGGACAAGGTCGGCAAGCCAGGTGAAGGCTTGGCAATCTTTCTTTCTACTGCACCCGGCCTGTTCAAACCCACGATCGAAGGATTGCAGCAAAGCGGGCTCACCGGTGACAAGGTTCGCATCGGCCTCGAAAAGCCGCTTGGCACCGATCTGGCTTCAAGCTGCGAAATAAATAACGCGGTCGCTGCGGCCTTCACCGAGGACCGCATTTTCCGGATCGATCACTATCTGGGCAAGGAAACGGTCCAGAACCTGCTCGCGCTACGGTTTGCGAACATCATGTTCGAACCGTTGTGGAACGCGGCACATATCGATCATGTCCAGATCACCGTTGCTGAAACTGTCGGCCTTGAAGGACGCGTGGCATTTTATGACGATGCGGGCGCGCTGCGCGATATGGTCCAGAACCATATGCTGCAATTGCTTGCGCTGGTTGCAATGGAACCTCCAGGCAATTTCGATGCAACTGCCGTCCGCGATGAAAAGGTGAAGGTATTGCGCGCACTGCGCCCCGTCGAAGACGCACAAACTGTGACCGGGCAATATCGCGCCGGCGCGGTTAATGGCAGCGCGGTGCCGGGGTATGACGATGAACTTGGCAAGAATTCGGACACCGAAACATTTGTCGCGATCAAGGCGCATGTCGATAATTGGCGCTGGAAAGGTGTTCCGTTTTACCTGCGCACGGGCAAGCGCCTGCCCCGCCGTGTGACCGAGATTGTTGTACAGTTCCGCTGCGTCCCGCATTCGATATTTGCCGAAAAAGGCGCGAAGATGAGGCCAAACAGACTGGTAATCGGCATCCAGCCTGAGGAAAATGTCAGCCTTTCCCTGATGGCCAAGGTGCCCGGGCTGGACCGTGATGGCATCCGCTTGCGCAGCATTCCGCTCGATATAACCATGCCTGATGCCTTTTCCGGCAAGCACCGCCGGATCGCTTATGAGCGGCTGTTGCTGGATCTGGTGGTCGGTGACCAGACGTTATTCGTCCGCCGCGACGAGGTGGAGGCGCAGTGGGAATGGATCGACGCTATCCGTTCCGTATGGTCGGACCAATCGCAGGAGCCAAAAACCTATACTGCCGGGAGCTGGGGCCCGAGTTCGGCAATCGCACTGGCTGAACGTGACGGGGTGACCTGGAATGAATGAACTGCACCCAACTCTTGTCAAGGTCACGCAGAGGATCATCGACAAATCGCGGGATTCGCGAAGGCGCTATATCGAAACGGTTGAACGCGGACTGCAAAATCAGCCGGACCGCTCCTCGGTCAGCTGCAGCAATCTGGCCCATGCTTTCGCTGGTGCGCAGGTTGACCAGCTGGCTTTGAAAACCTTGGCCGGACCAAACATCGGGATTGTCTCTGCCTACAACGATATGCTTTCCGCCCATCAGCCCTACGGCCGATACCCCGAACGCCTTAAAGTTTACGCGCGCGAAATTGGTGCGACAGCGCAGGTCGCCGGGGCAACGCCGGCGATGTGCGACGGGGTCACCCAGGGCGAAGATGGTATGGAACTGTCGCTGTTCAGCCGCGATGTTATTGCGCTAAGTACCGGTATCGCACTGAGCCATGCGATGTATGACGGCATGTTGATGCTGGGTATTTGTGACAAAATCGTCCCCGGCCTTCTGATCGGTGCGCTAAGGTTTGGCCATCTGCCGGCGATCTTTGTGCCAAGCGGGCCGATGCCGTCCGGCCTTCCCAATAAACAAAAGCAGCAGGTTCGGCAGCTATATGCAGAAGGCAAGGCAACGCGGGCCGATTTGCTGGAAAGTGAAAGCGCAAGTTACCATTCGCCCGGAACTTGCACATTTTACGGTACGGCCAACTCGAACCAGATGATGATGGAATTGATGGGGCTGCACCTGCCCGGTGCCGCCTTCATCCAGCCGGGCACGAAGCTGCGTCAGGCTCTGGACCGGGAAGCTGTCCACCGCGTGGTGGCTATCGGTCACGGCGGCAGCGATTATCGCCCGCTGGGCCGCTGCGTCGACGAAAAAGCGATCATCAATGCCGCGGTTGGCCTGCTCGCCACCGGCGGTTCGACGAACCATGCGATCCACATTCCCGCGATGGCGCGGGCAGCGGGTGTCCAGATCGACTGGACGGATATTTCCGAGCTGTCCGGTGCAGTGCCGCTGCTCGCCAGCGTTTATCCTAATGGCCCGGGCGATGTGAACCATTTCCACAATGCGGGCGGGATTGGATATATCATCGGCGAATTGCTGGAAAACGGGCTCGCGCACGCTGACATACTGACCGTCGGTGGCAGCAGTCTGGCCGACTATGCCAAGGAGCCGGGCCTCGATGGCGACAGCCTGGTTTGGCGCGATATCGGCGCAAGTGCTGACGACGCCATGCTACGAACGGTTGCAAATCCTTTTCATGCTGATGGCGGGATGCGGCTGGTGCAGGGCAATCTCGGTCGTGCCTGTTTCAAAACCAGTGCGATCGGCCGCGAACGTTACACGGTGGAGGCACCGTGCCGTGTGTTCTCTACCCAGCAGGCTGTGGCCGAGGCGTTCAAAAAGGGCGAACTTGACCGTGATGTGGTCGTCGTGGTGCGGTTTCAGGGGCCACGCGCCAACGGAATGCCCGAACTCCACGCGCTAACCCCACCGCTGGGCGTTTTACAGGATCGCGGCTACAAGGTTGCGCTTGTAACAGATGGCCGTATGTCCGGCGCGAGCGGGCGGGTACCCGCGGCGATCCATTGTTCGCCCGAAGCGCTTGGCGGCGGCCCGCTGTCCTTTTTGCAGGACGGCGACATCGTGCGGCTTTGCGCGGTGGACGGCACGCTTGCCACGACCGCTGACCTTACCGGCCGCTCTCCTGCATCGGCTGCCGAAGAAACGACCGGTATGGGACGCGAATTGTTCGCGATGTTCCGCGCTGGGGCCGATGATGCAGAACGCGGCGGCTCAGCTGTGCTTGCGGGAGCGGGTTTGTGACCCAGATTGTCACCGTCGATATCGGGGGGACGCACGCTCGGTTTGCCATCGCTGAGATCGGCGATAATGGCCAAATATCTTTGGGCGAACCGGACACCCTGCACACCAAAGACCATGCCAGTTTCCAGACTGCGTGGGAGCATTTCAAGTCTCGGCAGGGCGGTAAATTGCCCGATGCGGTCGCAATTGCAATTGCCGGACATATCGGCGGCGATGTAATCCGCTTCACCAACAACCCGTGGATTCTGAGGCCTGCACGCATCAGGGAAAAGCTCGGTGTTTCGCGATATGCGCTGGTGAATGATTTTGGCGCCGTGGGTCACGCGGTCGCCCGGGCAGAGCCGCAGCACTTCATGCACCTTGCAGGTCCAGACATTCCGCTAACCGACGATGGCACAATCTCTGTGCTTGGCCCAGGCACCGGGCTGGGCGTCGCACATGTCTGGCGCGGGCCCAATGGCGCTTACCGCGTTCAGGCCACCGAAGGAGGCCATATGGATTTCGCCCCGCTGGATTCCATCGAAGATGCCATATTGGCGCGCCTTCGCAAGCGGCACGACAGGGTATCGGTCGAACGGGTTGTCGCAGGCCCGGCAATCGTCTCCATTTACCAGACGCTTGCCGCCATGGAAGGCAGGGCCATCGCCGACCAAGACGATCTTGAAATCTGGACCAGAGGAATGTCTTCGCAGGATACTTTGGCCGGCGCGGCGGTTGACCGGTTCTGCCTGTCGCTCGGTAGCATAGCGGGCGATATTGCGCTGGCCCAAGGCGGCTTTGGCGGGGTCGTTATCGCCGGAGGGCTAGGTTACCGAATTCGTGATACGCTGTTGTCATCGGGATTTGCAGAACGTTTCCGTGCCAAGGGACGGTTCGAAAGGCTCATGTCCGACATCCCCGTCAAACTGATCATCCATCCCCAGCCGGGCCTCTTCGGCGCCGCCGCTGCTTTCGCCAAGGAACACTTCGCATGACCGATATCGCTGCCATCATGACCACAGCACCGGTTATCCCTGTTCTGGTGGTGGACGACATCGGTCAGGCCCGGCCGCTGGCCCACGCCCTTGTCAGCGGCGGGCTCCGGGTTCTCGAAGTGACTTTGCGCACACCCGCCGCGCTCGAAGTGATCAGGGCGATGCGCGAGGTGGAGGGTGCGATTGTCGGTGCCGGTACAGTCACCAATCCGCGCGAATTGGATCAGGCACTGGAGGCTGGCAGCGAATTTATCGTCTCGCCGGGTCTGACCGACAAGCTGGGCCAGGCTGCTATCGCAACGGGCGTTCCGTTTCTGCCGGGCATCGCGAACGCCGGAGATATCATGCGCGGACTTGATTTGGGGCTGACCCACTTCAAATTTTTCCCTGCGACCGCCGCCGGCGGGATTCCTGCGCTCGCAGCGCTGGCTGCACCATTCGGTCAGGTCCGATTTTGCCCAACCGGTGGTATTTCGGCAGAAACCGCGCCCGACTGGCTCGGCATGGACCATGTGCTGTGTGTTGGCGGCAGCTGGATCGCACCGCGCGGGACATCCGATTATGTCGGGGTTGCAGAAACGGCCAGAAAAGCCGCGGCGTTCGCAACATGAAAACCGTGGCAAACCTGACCAGCCGCCTGCAGGAAATGCACCTGCAAACTGCGGAGACCCCGATATTCAACCCCGTATTCCAACTCAGCCTCGAGCTATCCAGAGAACTTGAAGGAGGGCGTCTGGACTTGTCCGACATGGCGAATTTGGTCGCCGAACTGGAATGCGACGGGCTGAAATCTCGCGCGACGCGCCTCAGGCGGCTTGTCGAACCGGTTGAGATTCAAAGCAATATAGACCTGTCGCGCGGCGAACTGAATAGCGACACTAGTGATTTCGCGGCGTTTCGCGAAAAGTGGGCGCGCCCGCAGCTACACGCCGTCTTTACCGCGCACCCCACTTTCCTGATGACCGATGCTCAGTCGCAAGCCGTGGCAGCATCGGCATCACGAGCTGCCGAGATTGACGATACGTCCTGCGCGGCTCCCGGAGACAGGCCGGCCATCACGCTTGAGTATGAACATGAGCGCGCCATGTCGGCCATCGCTAATGCAGCCAGCGCCCGTGATGCCATCGTGACCGAAGTGCTTCGGACAGCCCGCACTAAATATCCTGACGATTGGCACACGCTTGCGCCAGCCCCGGTACGATTTGCCAGTTGGGTCGGATATGACATGGACGGGCGAACAGACATCGCATGGTACACGTCGCTGGCCTTCAGGCTGGCGGAAAAGGCCGCGCGGGTTGAACGCTACGCCGACAGTCTGGAAGCGATAATTGCAGATCATCCGCTGATAGAAAAACTGCGGGCGGCCGGCGAACAGGCCGCAGGCCATTCCGCAACCTTTCGGACAGACCTGACCGATCCTGCCGCACTGAGCGCAGCGGCCAACCGGCTTACTGCGGATAATCCGGACAAGCTGATCAGCCTTTTGCCGATTATTGACCAACTTGATAGCGAGGCACGTGGCGGTGACGCGGACACGGCGGTTGGACTCAAAACACTGACATCGGCGATGCGCGCAGACGGGCTCGGCGCTGGCTGGGTTCATTTTCGCGTCAATGCGAAACAGCTGCATAACGGTATCCGCCGCCGGATTGATGACGATGCATCGCTTGATCTTGGCAGCCGCGGCGCAATGGCAACGCTCAGGCACATGCTTGATGAGGTGCAACCGCTGCGTACCAATTTCGCCGCGCTGGCGATCGAAAGCAGCACGGCAATTCGCCAGTTTCTGGCGATGGCGCAAATATTGCAACATATTGACGCCGATGCACCGATCCGGATGTTGATTGCGGAATGCGAGCAGCCCGCCACGATCCTGGCATCGCTGTATTTTGCCAAACTATTCGGAATCGAGGACAAGGTCGATGTTTCGCCATTGTTCGAAACCGAAAGCGCTCTCGAACATGGCGGACGCTTCCTTGATGCGCTATTGGCCGAACCATCGTACCGCGAATACGCAGAAAAACGCGGGCGCGTGTGCATCCAGACCGGCTTTTCCGATGCCGGGCGGTTTGTCGGTCAAATCCCCGCCAGCCTCGCTATCGAGCGCCTGCAAGGCCGCTTGGCCGATGCGATGAAGGCCAACGGCCTGACCGGTGTTGCGGCGCTCATATTCAACACGCACGGGGAAAGCATGGGCCGCGGCGCGCATCCCGCCAGCTTTGCCGACCGCCTCGAATGGCCATTATCGCCCTGGACGCGCCGCCGGTTCGCACGGGCAGAAATCGATCTCGAACCCGAGGTCAGCTTTCAAGGCGGCGATGGTTATCAGTTCTTCGCAACACCTGAACTGGCGCTCGCGACTCTCTCGAGGATAGTCCAGCTCAAGCCTGCCGAAACCGACACTGACGCTCCAGTTGACGAATTTTACCGCCGCACCGATCTCAGCCTCGACTTTTATCGCGCAATTCGGACGCACCAGCACAGGCATTTGCGGTCAAGAACCTATTCGCGGGCAGTTACCGCCTTCGGGCTGGGCATGCTGAATGGAACAGGCAGCCGGGTATCCAGGCGGCAATCCGATCTGGCTGCCGACCGGGCAATGACGCTAAGACAAATTCGGGCAATTCCGCATAACGCCGTGCTCCAGCAGCTTGGCTATCCGGTGAATGTCATTGCCGGTGTGGGCAGTGCTGCAGAAGGCAACTACGAAGATATTGCAGCATTGCTCAAGGAATCGCCGCGTGGCCGCCAGCTTATGCGGCTCGTCCGCGCATCCAATGCTTTGGCCAGTATCAAGACCGTTGCGGCCTATGGCGAATTGTTCAATTCCGCCTATTGGGCCAGCCGTCCCTATCGCGGGACCGAAAGCCATTTGTCCGATGCGTGCGAGGCATTGGCGGAATATCTTACCAAGGACGACCGCACCGGGGTGTTTCGCCGTCTCGCGTCACGGCTGCGTGTTGATGCATTAAAGCTGCACCGCCTTTTTGCTCTGGTCCCCGATGAAAAACCGCTCGACGACCGCGAGCATGTCCGCCGCGCCATCGGCGTGCTGCAGGCGCTGCGTCTGGCATTGTTCCAGCATATGTTCCTGCGAGCTGTCGGGATGCCTGCGTTTAGCCGGGCCAATGATATCAGCCGCGAAGATGTGCTGGAAATGGTCTTCAGCTTGCGGATTGACGATGCCTTGGCCCAGATGCGCCGGGCATTCCCGACCAGATTTTCGGGCGTGGAAGATTTCGCGATGGATGCCCCCAGCGACTATCCTGATGGCGACGGAGAAGGATATGCAGCATTGCACCGCGAATACATCGATCCCATCGATCAGGCGAACCAGCTGGCATTGAGAATTAGCGCAGCAATCGCAAACCAGTTCGGCGCGCACGGTTAGGCCGGACTCGATGAAAATCCGGCCCTGTTAACATTTAGAAATAACGCCGTTCCACAAAGGGACGGCGTTTTTCGATGGCTGGCAAATTTGGCGCTTTGGGCGCATCATCCAGTTCATGGACCCGATGATCAAATGGATTGGTGGAACGACCGCCGCGATTGCCATCATTTTTGGCGGCGCAAGCCTAGCGGAACGTTTGGTGGCCGGCGATGTGCCGACCGCAAACAAAGCTGCACCAGTTTTGACGATGGACGAAGCGATCCCCGCCGAGGGTACCGGTTCGGGCGCTGCACAGTCTCCGCAGCCCGGAATGGTATCCGACCCCGTCGTCCAGGCGAAACCCGGCTCCAGTCCCGGTGCTGCTGTCCGTTCCCCGGAAAAGGACGAACGGTTTGTCATTAAGCGAATCCTGCCGATCAACGGCCCGATCAAATATGGCGAGTGGCACTGGGATGAAAAAGGCGTGCCTGATGGCCCGTTGGTGATGACAGTCGACCTCGACGCCCGCGTTATTTCAGTCTTCCGCGGCGGATATGAGATTGGTGCGGCGGCGGTCCTGCTTGGTACCCAGGACCACCCCACACCGCTCGGCACATTCCCGATCCTTTCTAAGGAACGTCATAACGTTTCGGAGAAATACGATAACGCCCCGATGCCGTACACTTTGCGGCTTACATCGGACGGGATTGCGATTCATGGTTCGCAAGTAGAAAACGGCTATGCCAGCCATGGCTGCGTGGGAACGCCAAATGCATTCGCCGCAAAGGTTTTTGCAGCAGCCAAAAGGGGTGACAAAGTCATCATTACACGGGGCGAAACGATGTCGATCGGTGAATCGATCCTTTAGTTATCTTCGCTGCGTCGCCCGCTCTCGGCGCGGAAATTCCACAATCCCCGACTTGACGTGGCGACCACACCGGCCAGGCTGGCGCCCTTACCATTTTCCAGTGCGGCCATCAGACGCGCGATGCTGGCACCGCGCGGCGTCTTGCCGAATTCCGCAAAAATCCGCCCAAGTACCCTTAGTCTGATCGCGCGCGGCGCGGTCGGTCGGTAAATATGCGTTTCTCCGCCTCGCTCGATGCAATCCTGCCATTCGATATCCGCCGCCCAATCGAGTGCGTGATCTGCATCGGCCAAATGGCTTGCACTTGCTGCAATTGCCTCGACGTCAAGCCAGGTTGCGCCTGACAAAGCATTGCGTATTTTCACACGGTCGAATGTACCATCACGGTTTGACGGGTCATCGGTCGTGCAGATCCCGGCAGCGTTGCACACAGAGGCCAACTCTTCCCGCCGCCAGCCGAGCAGCGGACGGATCAACGGCCGGCTGCTTTCCGGTACGTTGCCCACTTCGCGTACACCGGCCAGCCCCGCGACACCGCTGCCCCGGTTTAGACGCATTAACAATGTCTCCGCCTGATCGTCGGCATGATGTGCTGTCGCCAACACAGCCAACCCGCGATCAGCCATCCAGCCGTCCAACGCGGCATAACGGACATCCCTCGCGGCTTTTTGCAAATTACCGCCCGCAACCTTCACAGCGAGTGTTTGGTGCGGGATCCCAATCGTCTTACAATACAGTGCGACCATTGCGGCCTCTTGCGCCGCTTCGGCACGTAACCCGTGATCGACCGTCGCCACCTCGATCCGGTCCGGCATATACGCATGGGCCAGCCAAAGCATCGCCATGCTGTCGGGGCCGCCGGATACGGCAAGCCCGATGCGCCCCTCACCGTCCCAGCAACGCTCCAATGCGGAGCGAAAGCGGGCGATCAAACCGGATTCTAACGCCGTATCAATTGCAGGAAACTTTGCCGATGTTAGCCTGATAGCTACTGGCCAAGCGGCCGCTGGCAAGCGCTGGATAGGTCTCGCCAAACTCCGATAATGCGATGCAAGCGCGGCTGGTGTCTTTGAGTTCGATCATGGTTTGCGCCAGGAAAAGCAGACTGTCTCCGGCGCGCGCGCCTGTCTTGTCCGATTGATAATTCTGAAGGAACCAAGGCGCAGCGTCGCGCGCCTTCCCGTCGTCAAGATACGCACGGCCCAACAGGTTACGCCCGTAGGTTGTACGCCAGTGGCTGGGATATTTGTCGAGGAACAGCCTTAATTGCTGCTGTGCTTCAGGATAAAACCCGGCCTCCCACAGGCGGAAACCGTAAGAATATTCGTCATCTGCAGCGTCGCCTGTTGCAGGCTTGGCTATCTGGCTGACAGCGGCCAACCTTGCGCTGGTCGGGCCGGTTGTCACAGGCGTGGCAGCCGCCGTCGCGGGGCGTGACGCCCCGCCCGTCATGGCTGCCAGATTTTCGCTGGAGGATGCGGGAATCGGCTGCGTTGCGGCTACGACCGGATCCTGAGTGGTTGATTGCGGGGCCGTTTGGGGCACCGCTACCGCGCCGGTGGACGGACTTTCAAGGGCTGTCAGGCGGGCCGTAAGCAATCCCAAACCGTTTGTGTTCTCTTCGGTTTGGGAGGTCAATCGCTGTAGCTGTGTCTCCAGTGCGTCAAGTCGCACCAGAATATCCGTCACGGCATTGGTCGAGCCTGGTATTGGCACTTGCACGCTCTGCGAATTGCCGATCTCGGGCTCGAAATATCGTCCTGCCCCGCCAGGAAAAACTTTGCGCTGCAAAGCGCGGACTTCCGCCTCCAGTTTCTGGATGCGAAGCTGCTCGCTATCCTGCGCGCTTACGGCGGGGGACCCGGCCAATACCGCCAGCGCCGCCAATGATCCGAAACCCGCCCGTCCGACAAACCTAAGCATTCATTCTAGCTCCCATCCCGAGATTACGCTTGCGCTGATGAACGGCAAATACCGAACCTTCGCTGAATATGGTAAACGCGTTTGTGCCGCAGCATTCCCGCCTTGTCGAGCATCGGCGATGCCCCGCAGGGGGATAGTCTATTGGCTTTCTTCCGCAACGGGCGTTCCGGCAGGCTCTGCCACTGGGGCTTTTTCGCGCGCGATCAGTGCCGCCGCTGTTATCGGGATGTCCTTCATGATGCCATCGTCGTCCGCAAGTTTGGGCACGGATTTGCCACCGACAGTTATGCTCAGCGCGTCTGGCCGGCCCGTCCATAGAAGCGGGCCTTCGGCGTCTGCAGGAACCGTGTATGTTTCATTCAATGCCATCTGTTTTTGCATAAGTTGGCTGCCATTGGCATCATAGAATTTAACCCAGACCCCATCTTCCAGTGAGGTGAACACCACCGGTCCAACGGCGAGACCATCGGCCGGCACTTGCTCGGCTTTGGCAGGCCGGGTTTTCTGCAAAGCCAACTGCTCGTCTTGCAACGCGGGGAGATCGGCGGCCGGGCTGATGTAGCTCCGGTAGAATGTATAAATGCCCGCAAGCAGCAGGATTAGTGCAAAGACAGAAAACAATGCGAGTTTGGCGCTCGGCGAACGCCCCGGATCGCCGGGCTCGAAAGTGCCGCCACGTGACCCTCCGTCCTCGTCCGCCGCATTATCCAGTTCCGCGCGGACCTCGGTAGCAATCTCGTTCTCGTTCAACCCGACAAGCCGGGCATAGCTACGCGAAAATCCGATGGCGTATGTCCGGCCCGGCAGCTTCTTGAATTTTCCGTTTTCAATCAGGTCTATATGGCTGGAGTTTATGCGGGTTTCGGCAGCGACTTGTTCGGCAGTTAAGCCTTTGGCCTCTCGGGCGAGGCGCAGACGCTCGCCTACTCCGCCCAAGGGCAGCTGTTCTTCGCGAAAATCGTCTTCATCGGCCATCTCGGTTCCAAAGTCAGATACATGCACAGGGAGGTACATGAGAAATGCGCGGGGAGGTTAAGTCAAGCAGGCAATTGAATGAGCCGATAACAGTGCGGCGGACCGAGAGCTAGTCGGGACGAAGCATGCGCCACGCGGAGAGATGTGCAAATCGCCGGGTCAGTCGGTTTCGATCCCGCGTTCTTCAGCCCATTCCAGCATCGCTGTCCGCATATTTTCCGGCGGCGATAACAGCCAGCCGTTCATCGCATCGCCGATTTCTGTCAAATCGACCTTGCGAACCAGTTCCTTGATCGGTCCGACTGCAGCGGGGCTGATGGATAGCCTGCGAATACCCAGCCCAAGAAGTGCAAGTGCTTCAAGCCGCCTACCGCCCATTTCGCCGCAAACGGTTACATCGATCTGACTGCCGATGGTGGACTGGACGATCCGGCGCAAAAACCGCAAAATAGCCGGGCTCAGCCAGTCATAACGCTCTGCCAGCTTCGGATTTGCCCGATCGGCGGCGAATAAAAACTGGGTCAGATCATTCGTCCCGATCGAGATGAACGACAACTTCGGGATCAGAATATCGAGCACTTCGGCGAGTGACGGCACTTCGAGCATCGCACCGTACCGGATGGAATCCGGCAGCATTTTTCTTTGTGTCTGCAAATGCGCGATCTGTTCTTCGAAGACTTCTTTGGCGGCATCGAACTCCCACGGTTCCGAAATCATCGGAAACATGACGTTGAGTTGGCGGCCTGCGGCCGCTTCGAGCAAAGATCGAGCTTGTGCCTTCAGCAGTCCCCTGCGTTCGAGCGACAGCCGCAAAGCACGCCACCCCATCGCCGGATTTTCTTCCCGCGCTGTGTATTCGCTGTTGAGATACGGCACCGCCTTATCGCCGCCAATATCCACCGTGCGGAAAATGACCGGCTTTGATCCAGCCCCGTCCAGCACATCACGGTATAATCGTGTCTGGCGGTCGCGCGAAGGCATCGTGGCAGATACCAGAAACTGGAATTCGGTGCGGAACAGGCCAATCCCATCAGCACCCGACAGGCTGAGAGCCGCCATGTCATCGCGCAAACCGGCATTCATCATCACGTGAATGCGCGTACCATCACGGCTGAAGGGTTCTACATCGCGAAGTGCGGCATATGCTGCCTGCCGTTCACGGTTTTTCGCAAACCGCGTTTCGAATGTGTCGATAACGGTCTGATTGGGACGTAGGGTGACAGAAGCGCGTTCCGCATCAAGCAACACGTGATCGCCCTCACGCAGACTGCTGCGCAGTCCGCCCACTTGCCCTAGCACCGGAATCCCCATTGCCCGAGCCACGATCACCACATGTGCGGTAAGCGAACCTTCCTCCAGAATGACGCCTTTCAAACGGCGCTTGTCATATTCGAGCAGTTCAGCCGGCCCTAAATTGCGGGCAATGAGAATAGTGTCACCGCGCAGACCCTTCGTCGCTGCCGTGCCCAACTGACCTGAGACGATCCGTAGCAGACGGTTGGCGAGATCTTCGAGATCATGCATTCTGTCACGCAGGAGCGGATCGCCGATTTCACGCATCCGCATCCGTGTATGCTGCTGCACTCTTTCGATCGCTGCTTCGGCTGTCAGACCGCTGTCGATCGCCTCATTGATCCGCCGCCCCCAGCCCTCGTCATAAGCGAACATCTTGTAGGTTTCGAGAACCTCGACATGCTCGCCGCCAACACCGAATTCGGCCTGTGCGGTCATATGTTCGATCTGGGCTCGCATCCGGTCGAAAGCGAGATAGACGCGCTGGCGTTCCGCTTCGGTATCTTCCGCAACGGTATGTTCGATGGTTATCCGCGGCTGGTGATAGACGGCGGTTCCGCTGGCAAGGCCTTTGACCAGCGCCAACCCCTCGAGCTTCTGCGATTCCACCATCTTTCCGGACGCTGCATCGCTACCCTCGTCATCGACGAGGCCGGCATTATCAATCAGCTCGGCAAGCACCATGGCCACAGTCTGCAAAGCTTCTATTTCGACGTCTTCGTACTTTCTCGGGTCGGCGTGCTGCACGTTGAGCACACCGATTGCACGCTGGCGTCTGACGATCGGCACGCCGGCAAAGGAATGATACATATCTTCGCCCGTCTCCGGCCGGTGCGCAAAGTCGGGATGGGCCGCAGCCTCCGCCAGATTGAGCGTTTCGACATGGTCAGCTATCTGGCCGGTAAGCCCTTCGCCAATTGCCAATCGGGTGACGTGCACGGCGCTCTGGTTCAGCCCTCGCGTCGCATATAGTTCCAGCACACCTTCGCGAAGCAGATAGATTGAGCAGACCTCACTATCCAGCTCCTCACCGATAATCTGTACAACCTGGTCTAGTTTGCCCTGGGCGTGGTGGCGCGATGCCATTACCTCGTGAAGGCGGCTGAGGATCGTCCGTGCGGAGGTGGCTGCGGTCATGCGAAACGACTAGAACAGATCACCCTGCAAGGGAATGACTTGGCAGCGTTAATTTGCGGCCATGCAGGAATAAGGTCTGGCAGAGAGCGCTTAAATATGGGCGAGCTCTTCCTTGATCCGCAGCTTCTTTTTCTTAAGAGCGTGAATTTCTGTCTCGTTAGGTTGCGGCCGTTTTTGTTCTTCTCGGATGCGGGCTTCCAAACCGGCATGTTTGGTCTGAAGGGCGGCTGCGTGAGACGTTTCCATCAAATGCTCCTGTGCTGTTGCGGCGATACGCACCGACTCGGCCTGAACGGCTGAGCCGGGCAAGTTGCAATCAATCACAAACAAGCCGTCTTGCGAACCCCCTCGCTTGCGCTAAGCGACAAATAAGAAGTTTTACGCGATAGAGTGTTGGCGAATCTGGTTCTGGAGCATGCGGTGAGTGAAGAAGAAATGCGCAAGCGCCTCGCTGCACTTCGAAGCGAGCACCGCGATCTGGATGCAGCAATCGATGCACTGACGGCGGCGGGATCGACCGACCAGTTACAAATTGCGCGCCTGAAAAAACGGAAGTTGGGAATCAAAGATCAGATCTCGGTTTTTGAAGACTATCTGATTCCGGATATAATTGCCTGAAAGCGTGCCTAATCGGGACAGGCATAAAACGGTTTGTGAATAATCCGGTCGCGGTATTGGCAGCGTCAGGTCGATCGGCGTAGCGAAGAGCGTAAATGATTTCACCTACCGACATAAATCCACGGATTGTGGAATTGCTTTACAGTGAAGCGCTGCTCTTGGCTGACGATGTGCGCGCGTCGTTCCAGTTATCCGGCAACCTGGCTGGAGGCGGCGATTCCGAAGACATGCTCCGTGTGGCGCATTCATGCGAAGGATTGCGGACCACCACCAGAATGATGCACGTACTGGCTTGGCTATTGAACCGGCGGGCATATTTCGCCGGAGATCTTAGCGAGTTTCAGCTTCGCCGTCATGGCAGATTGCCATCGGATAACTCTTCGGAAAACGAACATCTCGTCAGGCTGGCGCCTGAAATTCGCAAGCTGGTCGAAAAGACCGAACGGTTTCACGCCAGAATTGCCAGACTGGACGAAGCTTGGCGCACGAAATTCATCATGGACCCGCCAGCCATTCACCGTCTGCATGAACGGATCGGACATGCTATCGGTTGAATTCAGGCCGCAGCCAACGCCTTGGCCCATCTCGAAAGACGGTCGCGTCTTTCCGGTTCGGGCATAACGGGTTTGAAGGCTTTAACTGCGCCGCGCATTCTGACGGACGCTTCTTCGAGTGAGCTGTAAATTCCCGCGCCGACCCCGGCTAACATTGCCGCACCCAAGGCGGTCGTTTCGACAAAATCGGGACGCTCGACCGGCAGGTTCATGATGTCGGCGATATCCTGCGCCATCCAGTCGTTTGCGCTCATCCCGCCGTCGATCTTCAGGCTGGTCCATGCCGCACCATCCGCATCAAACGCACTTGCAAGATCATGCGTCTGATGCGCCATCGCTTCGAGCGCAGCGCGCGCAATCTGCGCCTTGCCGCTGTTGAAACTGAGCCCCGCGATCACACCGCGCGCCTCTGATCGCCAATGCGGCGCTCCCAAACCGGACAAGGCGGGGACAATCACGACCTCGCCGCTGTTTGTTACCGATCGCGCCAGCTTCTCGGTTTCCGCGGCACTGCCGATTATCCCGAGTGAATCGCGCAGCCACTTCACCAGGCTGCCGGCAACAAAAACCGACCCTTCCAATGCGTAATGGCGCCGCCCGTCCAACTGATAAAGCACCGTACCGAGCAATCGGTGCTTCGAATGCGGGATTTGCGTGCCCTTGTTGGCAAGAACGAAAGCGCCCGTACCAAAGGTCGCTTTGCAATCACCCACCGACAGGCAGCCCTGACCGATAGTGGCGGATTGCTGGTCGCCCGCCAGGCCGGTGATGACGATGGGGGCACCGAACAATTCGCTATCGGTCGATCCGAAGTCACCGCAATTATCGACTATTTCCGGCAAAGCGGCGCGCGGCACTCCCAAAATATCACAGAGCGGCTTGCTCCAGTCTGCCTCATCAAGCGAAAGCAGCAGCGTGCGGCTAGCGTTGCTGGCATCGGTGATGTGTTTTTTTCCGCCCGTCAGCTTGAATACCAGCCAGCTTTCGACTGTTCCGAATGCCAGATCTCCACTATCCGCAGCCGCGCGAACCGCCGCGTCGTTGTCGAGCATCCAGCGCATTTTTGTGCCGCTGAAATAGGGGTCGAGCCGAAGGCCGGTTTTGCTCTGCACTGCGGCCTCGTGCCCGGCATTTCGTAATTGTTCGCAAAATGGTGCAGTCCGGCGATCCTGCCAGACAATGGCTTTGGTCAGCGGCTGTCCTGTCGTCCGGCTCCATGCCACCACGGTCTCGCGCTGGTTAGTGATTCCTATCGCGGCGATATTTCCGTGGCCTGCGTCCGCAACAATCGATTGGGCGCAAGACAGGGTCGCTGCCCAGATTTCGGCCGCATCATGTTCTACCCAGCCGGGCTTTGGGTAGAATTGCTCCAGCTCAGCCTGCTTTGCGCTATGCAGGCTTCCGTCAAACCCGAACAGCATGGCACGGGTCGAGGTGGTTCCGGCGTCAAGGACGAGGATCAGATCTTTGCTCATCCCGCGACAATGCCGAGGACCGCAGCTTATCGCAAGGTTCAGTGACGCGAGGGCGTGCAGCCTGCCTCGACAAGGCAGCGCATTATCCCCATATCAGGCCTATGAAGGCCCCGCCCCAACCTTGGCCCACAGGTCTGGTCGAAACGCCGGAACCATTGGTCCGCCGCGTACTCGCTCCCAATCCATCGCCCTATACATATACAGGGACTCAGACCTATCTGGTGGGCAATGCTGGAGATGTGGCAGTGATCGATCCGGGACCGGACGACCCCCGGCATATAGACGCAATCGTGTCAGCGGTGGGCAAGTCACGAATTGCCGCGATCTGCTGCACCCATACGCACCGCGATCATTCACCTGCTGCTGCGCCTCTGGCGGCGCGTACAGGCGCACCCGTTGTGGGGTGCGCGCCGCTGGTAATCGCGGACGATGGCCCACGCTCGGATGCGCCTTTTGACGCCACTTACGCCCCGGACCGGGTCCTGCAGGATGGTGAGAGTATGACGGGAACCGGCTGGACACTGACGGCGGTACACACACCCGGACACACATCCAATCATTTGTGTTTTTCGGTCGAGGAAAGCGGGGCGCTGTTCACGGGTGATCATGTGATGGGCTGGTCGACCAGTGTGATCGTTCCGCCCGATGGCGATATGGGGGACTATATGAAGAGCCTCGACAAACTTTACCGCCGCGATGACCGGGTGTATTATCCAGCGCACGGGCCGGCGGTTGCAAATCCACGACAATTGGTGCGCGGCATGATCGGACATCGCCGCCAGCGCGAAAACCAGATTTTGCGGCTTCTGGGCGAAGATGCCCGGGCAATCGCTGCAATGGTGCCCTTGATGTACAAGGGGCTTGATAAAAGGCTGATCCCTGCCGCCGGTATGAGCGTAAAGGCCCATTTGCTGGATTTGGAACGCAGGGGCATAGTCACACGTTCTGGAGAGATATGGCAGACAATCTGAAAGTACACGGCGGCGGCGCGGGTTCGAAACCTGCGGAGCCAACCATTACCCGAGAAAAGTCGCTAGCACGCCTGCAGGGCGTTCCGTGGCTGGTCGTGATCGTGCTGCTCGCCGCCGTAGCGTGGCTGACCTGGCGCGCATTCTTCTATCAGGAAGAAGGTGACCCGGTTGGTAGCGCGATGCTGGCATTCGAAAAGCAGAATTCGCTTACCGTCTTCAGTTCGCGATTTGAAGTGGTGGCCGAAAGCGAGGATGCGCGCGGGGTGATGGGCATCGACATCCTGAAGAGCCGCCAGGCTGCGATAATTCCGGCAACAGTGGAATACCGGCTGGATCTGTCCCGCATCGGCGAGGACCGCCTGAAATGGACCGCCGATACAGAAACGCTCGATGTCACGCTGCCCGTGTTGAAAATTTCGAAGCCCAACCTCGATGAAGCGCAGTCAAAGGTCTATACCGAGGGCACATATGTGACGCGCGATGCCTCTACTGATCTAAGCCGCAACAATTCGCTCCAAGCCGAAAGCAAGGCTGCCGAATTTGCCAAGAACCCCGAGGTTCTGGCGCTGGCACGTGCGGCAGCGAAAGATGCTATCCGGCAAAATCTTGCTATACCTTTGCAAATCGCCGGATATGGCGATGTTACCGTGAATGTCCGCTTTGATGGCGAGAGAGAATCCGAATGAGTGTTGTAACCAGATTTCCCGCCGGCACCGATTTGCGCGCCGAGATCGACCGCCTTCGCAAGGAGCGCAATGCGGTAATTCTGGCGCATTATTATCAAAAGCCCGAAATTCAGGACATTGCCGATTACGTGGGCGACAGCCTGCAATTGAGCCAGATGGCAGCCGCAACCGATGCCGACGTCATTGCGTTTTGCGGCGTGAAATTCATGGCCGACACCGCTAAAATACTCAGCCCGGAAAAAATCGTGGTGTTGCCGGATATGGATGCCGGCTGCAGCCTTGAAGACAGTTGCCCGCCGGACAAATTCCGCGCCTTCCGCGAGGCTCAGCCCGATCATATTGCGCTCACGTATATCAATTGCTCCACCGAGGTGAAAGCTCTGAGCGACGTCATCGTGACCAGCTCCAGCGCGGAAACAATCCTTCAGCAAATTCCGGAAAGCCAACCGATCATTTTTGGCCCGGACCGGCATCTTGGTGGGTATCTCAATCGCAAGTTCAACCGCGATATGCTGCTGTGGCCTGGCGTTTGTATCGTCCATGAGGCTTTCAGCGAAACCGAGCTGATCAAACTGAAGCAGCAGCATCCCGAGGCGCCGGTTGCGGCGCATCCCGAATGTCCTGCCAATATTGTAGATCATGCGGATTTTGTCGGTTCGACCAGCGGCATTCTCAAATTTGCACAAGACTTCCCCGGTGACACATTAATCGTCGCGACGGAGCCGCACATCATCCACCAGATGGAGAAGGCACTGCCAAACAAAAACTTTATCGGTGCACCTGGTGCCGATGGCAACTGCAACTGCAATATTTGCCCGTATATGGCGCTCAATACGATGGAAAAACTCTACACCGCCTTGCGCGATCTGGAGCCGCGTATCGAAATCGAGGAAAGCCTGCGTCTCAGAGCCAAAAAGAGCCTCGACAAGATGCTGGAAATGGCTGGCGGAACCGTTGGTCAGGGTGATCTTGGAAGGGCTTGAGGTGCGGCAACGGGAAACATTGGCCATCGCGCGCGACAGGTTTTCATGACCGCACATATCGATTGGCTATGGGCCAAACTGAATTCCAATTACTGGTTCTACCCAGCGTTGTTTTCGGCCATTGCCGCCGCCCTCGCATTATGGATGGTCTGGCTCGACCGTAACGGCTTTGCGGAATTCCTGAACGATGTCGCATGGCTCATCCCGGCGCGCCCCAGCGGGGCCAGCAACCTCCTGACAGTGATTGCCGGATCGATGATCGGAGTTGCTTCTACGGTTTTTTCCATCACGATCGCCGCAGTCGCTTATGCAAGCGGGACTTATGGCCCCAGGCTATTGACCAATTTCATGCAGGATAAAGGCAACCAGTTCAGCCTGGCGACCTTCATCGGCACCTTTGTTTATGCGCTGGTGGTTTTACGCAGCGTGCGTGCAGAGGATGAAGTTGCGGCCAGCGCGGCTGATGCAGCGGCGACGACGCTGCCGGGATTTGTTCCGCAGCTCTCGCTTCTTGTGGGCATGGGCCTGATGGCGCTGTCGGTCGCTGTGTTGGTATTTTTCCTCAATCATATTCCCGCCAGCATCCGGATCAACACAGTGCTGGAAGGGATTGGACGCCGGCTGATCGAAGATATCGGCGAAATCTATCCGCACCCCAACAAGGGCGCCGAACCCGAAACCCCGCCGACCGGGCAGCCGGTGCTCGCGGTTGAAAGCGGTTATATCCAGATTATCGATTTCAAGGGTCTGGCTGACCGTGCGCGAACTGCCGAGACCCGGATTGCTCTGGGAGTACGAACGGGCGATTTCGTACATCCCGGCATGGCCTTGGCCCAACTGTGCGAGGGTGAAATCACCGACGATCTGGCTGAAGCAATCCGTTCCGAGCTCACCTTGGGCGCAACGCGGACACCCGAACAGGATCCGCAATTCCTGATCGACGAGCTGGTCGAGATTGCCCTTCGCGCTTTATCGCCGGGGATCAATGATCCGTTCACGGCAATTACCGCCATGCACTGGCTTGGCTCGGCAACCGCCTACCTCGGCACAAAGGATTTGCGCAAACACGTGCCCGGTGCGGACGCGGACGAATTGTCGCCAGTCGTTCCCCTACCTGATGATTTTGAACATTATCTGGCTCGCGGCTTTGGCAATATCCGCACTGCGGTAGCGACCAGCCCGAATGCGGCGCTGGTTATGCTTGATACGTTGCGCAACGCTGCGGCCCCGATCAATGACGAGTCGCGCTCCATCCTGCTGGCCCGCGAGGGGGAACAACTTATCAAGCAGGTCCGCGAACATTTGTCCGGCCCGGATCTGGAAATGGTCGAAGCGCGCTATCTCAGCTTTGTCCAGGCGATGCCGGGCTGATTACAGTGCCCGGCTTGCTTCGCGCAATCGCCAATGCGGCGGCAACCAGTGCCATCCCCATGATGTCCAATGGCCCCAGCACCTCGCCGAAGCGAAGCCAGCCCACCAATGCGGCGATGGCGGGCTGCGTTAACAAGGCCATCCCTATGATCAGCGGCGGAAAATGACCTAGCGACCACACCAAAAGCCCCTGACCGATTATCTGACTGGTCAAAGCCAGCACAATAACCGGCCACCACACCGTCGGCATCACCGGTTCACCCAGAAATATTGCCATTGCCAGCAATATCGGCGCGCCAATAAAACTCGACCAGCTTAGCAGGGTCCAATTGCCCATTTTCGACCGGGCGCCTTGCAAAAGCAGGATATAGAACGTGTACAGAAATCCGGCGAGAATGCAGAACAGGTCGCCAATCAGATAGGCCGGATCGATATCGAGACTGCGCCCCAATAGTATTGCAGCCCCGGCGATTGCCGCGCCGACCGCGATGAATTCCGCCAGGGTTGGCCGACGCCGGAGGACGATCAGTCCCCAGGCCATAATCAGCAAACTACCCGAATTACCGAACAAGGTTGCATTTCCCAGCCGCGTTTGTTCGATCCCGATATGCCAACTGCCGATATCCAGCGCGAAGAACGCACCGGCGCCGAAGGTGATTGCCCAAAACGCTTTCGGTATCCGGATCGAACCGCCCTGTTCCCTGCGGGCCAGCAGAAACAGGAATGGAATTGCCAGCGCCAGCCGCCAGAACCCCGCCGATACCGGACCGGTATCTGCCAGCCGGACAAACCATGGGCCCAATGCCAAAGCTGCATTTCCGCCAAGCAGCGCGGCAAGCGCCATCCATTGTGGAGCATTACGCACAACGGATTGTTGGCCGCCTTCAAGTTTTGGCCCGGTTGCTTTCGCCATGCACCGTCATTAGCTCGGACTGCACAAATGCCAATCTCCGAAAGGGCCAACTTTGCACGATTCACTTTTCCAGCCGCTCGAACTCGGCGCAATCACAGCACCCAACCGCATCCTGATGGCGCCGCTTACGCGCGGCCGTGCGGATGACGGCTTCGTGCCAAATGCCATGATGGCCGAATATTACGCCCAGCGGGCAAGCGCCGGACTGATTATCAGCGAGGCGACAGGCATTAGCAAAGAAGGCCTGGGCTGGCCATCAGCCCCAGGGATCTGGAACGAAGCGCAGGTGCAGGGTTGGAAGGGTGTCACCAAGGCTGTGCATGACGCAGGTGGCCGGATTATCCTGCAAATGTGGCATATGGGCCGGATCGTGCATCCTGTTTTTCTGGACGGTGAACCGGGTGTTTCAGCATCCGCAACGACTGCGCCGGGCCATGCCCACACACCGCAAGGGCGCCAGGACCATCAGCAGGCGCGCGCGCTGACGGTCGCTGATATTGCCAGGGTCGTGCAGGATTACCGCACAGCAGCGATCAACGCCAAAACCGCCGGATTCGACGGCGTCCAGTTGCACGGCGCCAATGGTTATCTGGTTGACCAGTTTCTGCGCAGCACGACCAATTTGCGGACCGATGAATATGGTGGCAGTGCCGAAAACCGCACCCGTTTTCTCGATGAAGTCCTGACAGAGTTGGTCGACGTTTGGGGCGCGGACCGGGTTTCGCTACGATTGTCACCCAATGGAGACACGCAGGGGGCAGACGATCCAAACCCGGCAGAGATCTTCGGCGAAGCTGCAAAAGTGGCTGAGAAGCACAAGATCGGCTTCCTTGAATTGCGCCAACCCGGTCCCGACGGAACGTTCGGGGCCACTGACGTGCCGCAGCAGGATGAACATATCCGTTCGATCTATTCGGGTCCGCTGGTCCTGAACAGTGATTACGGGGCCGAAGACGCGGCAGGCGATGTCAAAAATGGCCGGTGCGATGCCGTATCGTTTGGCCGGCCGTTTATTTCAAACCCCGATCTCCCTCGGCGGATTGCAGTCGGGGCAGAATTTGCACCCAATGTTAACGTCCCGCAGACATGGTATTTCCCGGGACCAGCCGGTTATATCGACTACCCGACTTTGGAACAGGAGGAAGCGGTTACGGCCGCTTGATGCCAGCCTATGCGTTCTTGGTTACAGGTGTCTGCGGATGATGAGGACCGCCTTGCGCAAATTGCGGGGCTGGCGACCGATGCTGTTATCCTCGACCTCGCGGGGATTTTGCCCGACACCCGGTCGCGGGCAAGGGCGCGGGCACGCGAATGGCTGGAAGCGCACCGCACACAGGTCATCGCGCAGCAGCAGCAATCACGCTGGGTGCAGATAAGTCCGCTTGGATCACGCTGGTGGCGCGATGATCTGCAGGCGGTCCTTCATTCCGCCCCCGATGGTATCGTGTTGCCGCGGTGTTCTGCGCCGGACCAGTTGCAGGCGCTGACTGCGGAACTGTACGAAAACGAGCAGCGTGAGGGGCTATCCCATAATGCCGTGCGGATTTTGCCATTGCTTGGCTCCACAGCCGCCAGCGCTTTTACGACGGCGGAGTTTGCAACGGGGGCCAACCCTCGCCTGGCGGGCTTCGGGTGGAATGCTGCGAGTTTGGCCAAATCGCTTGGTGCGACGCGCGTTACGGACGAAACCGGTAGCCTGGCGACACCGCTGCGTCTGGTGAGGGCTCAAGTGCTGATGGCTGCGAGGGCAAGAGGTGTCATGCCTATAGAAAGCCCTCTGGCGCAGGATGCCGGTGAGGAAACATTTGCCGCGCAAGCACAGGCAGCGAGGCAGGACGGGTTTGAAGGCATGATTGCCACACATCCCGATCAGATACCGATCCTGAACGAGATTTTTTCGGTCACAGAGCACGAACGCGGCGAAGCGCGTTCGATTGTGGCGGCGTTCAGCGAAAATTCGGGAGGCGAGACTGCAGAAGTTAGCGGCCGGATAATAGATCGAAGCGATCTGGCCAGAGCAGAACGCATCATGCAGCGATCTGGCCCGCCAGGGGGCCGCACAGGCACCAGCCATCGCCTTATGTAGTGTCAGATTTCGCGCCTTGACCGGTGACTGGTTGCTATTCGGCGTCACCTTCTTCACCACCGGTAGCATCTTCCGCGCTGCCGCTCGCACCGGTTGCACCGGTTGCACCATCGCCGGAAGTTTCCGCTTCGTCATTTGGATCTTCGTCTGCAGCGGTTGCCACCGGCTCAACCGCAGGAGCACGCGACTTGAGCGAACCCAGCGGCAACATGTCATCGCTGATTGTGCCGCCTTCGACTTTGCCCGATGCGGTCCCGCCTTCTGCAGCCCCCGCGCCCGGATCGTCTCCGCAAGCAGACAACAAAATCACCGGCAAGGCGGCGACACATAATTTATTCCGCATCATGATCTATCCTGCTTCAAGCGATGAACCTTCCAGCGCCTTGAGGAAATGCGGGGCGTTTGCAAGCAATGCTTCGTCCCACGCCTCCGGCCCGACATCGATGCCCAGTCTGGCGAGGCTGGTAACCCCGTATTGCGCAATACCGCAGGGGACAATCCCCCCGAAGTGCGACAAATCCGGTGCCAGATTCACGGAAAACCCGTGCATGGTCACCCATCGGCGGACCCGCACACCGATTGCGCCCACTTTGGCTTCGCTGCCGTCCGCATCGCGGGTCCATATCCCCACCCTGCCCGCTGCGCGCCAGCTATCGACACTGAAGCTGGCCAGGGTATCGATTACCCATCCCTCGAGCGCATGAACGAAACCGCGTACGTCTTTCGAGCGGCGGGACAAATCAAGTAACACATAGCCGATGCGCTGTCCGGGCCCGTGATAGGTATAGCGCCCGCCGCGCCCCGTCTCGACCACTTCGAACCGGGGATCGAGCAGTTCGCCCGGTGCTGCACTGGTGCCTGCCGTGTAAACCGGTGGATGTTCAAGCAACCACAACAACTCGCGCGCCTCGCCGGTGTGGATGGCGGCGTTGCGCGCAATCATCTCGTCCAATGTGCGGCGATAGTCCATCGGCCGGCTTTCGCGCCGGATTTCGATGTCACTTGCCAAATCCATATCCATTGCGATTGCCTGCCCGCGCAATGCTGGCTAATCAAGTCACTAAGCAATCGGAGGGGCAATATGAATTTCGACATGGGCCGGACATGGCAAGAGGCGGTTTCGCTGGTGAAGGCGAATTTCCAGCTGCTCGCACTGCTTGCCGGTGTGTTCATGATCATCCCGGGGGTGATCTTCATGTCAACGACACCGGGGTTGAGCGAACTGATGGTACCGGGCACTGATCCGGAGCAGATGGCTGCTATGTTCGAAGGTATGGCGGGGACATTTATCGGTGTCGGCCTGATTGCATTTTTGGCGCAATCGGTGGGTTATATGGCGATGATTGCGCTGATGGGCCGTCATCGGCCGACGGTTGGCGAGGCAATCGGGGCAGGCGTAAAGTCACTGCTGCCCCTCATCGCAGCGTTTCTGGTTTTTGTTATCGTCTATCTTGTCGTCTCGCTGTTGGTCATGCTTGTCCTGGGCGGAACATTGGCCGCGCTCGGCGCTGCAGGTGGCGGAGTGACTGGCGGTGTAGGGTTTTTCGCAATCATCGTGGTTTTCGCGATATTTTTCCTGATCGTATTCGTCATGACACGCCTCTCGCTGACAATGCCGATCATTGTGCTTGAAAACACCATGAATCCCTTCACCGCATTATCGGAATCCTGGAAACGGACACGGGCGAACAAGTGGGCGATTTTCGGGTTTTATATGCTTATCGTCATCGCCTATCTGGTGCTTTCGATGGTTATCATGATGCTTGTCGGGGCCATATTCGCGGTAATGCCGGCCGGCAGCACTGCTACCTTCGGACTTGCGCTGGCCAACAGCATAATCGGTGCAATTGTAGCGATGCTTTTCAGCGGAATTCTGGTTTCGATGCACCGCCAGGTTTCGGGCGAAACAGCGGCAGAGATCAGCGAAACTTTCGAATAGGCTCAGGTTTGATGGTTCAGGCGCGGCAGTTGATCAGGCGGGGCAGTCGATCAGGCAGCGCCGTCTTTCCAGCCCCAGAACAATTGGCACGGAAGAATATTCAGAACCTCGAAACCGGACTCGATATGCGTGAAATGCCGCGCCATGAAATCACGCGCCCTGGCCGAAAACTGATAAACCAGAAACGCGCCGCCGGGTCGCAGTATAGTGTAAGTCGCCTCCGCAATTGCGGGGCCTACACCGTCCGGCAGGGTTGAGAACGGCAAGCCTGACAAGACATAATCCGCATAATCGTGACCATGATCACGGACAATTTTTTCAACATCTGCGGCAGAGCCTAAAACCGCTGTGAACCGACTGTCGCTGATGGTCCGGCGGAGGTAATCGATATAGAGCGGGTTGGTATCGATCACGATCAGAGCGCCATCGTGCGGCAGCCGTTCAAGCACCGGGCGGCAGAAGGTGCCCACGCCGGGGCCGTATTCGACAAATAATTTGCATTCGCGCCATTTGACCGGCGCCAGCATCTTCCGGATTGTGAAGCGTGACGACGGAATGATCGACCCGACCATTTTGGGTTGTTCGAGAAATCCTTCGAAGAAGACGCCAAAAGGCCCCAGCGCCTCCAAAACGCGCTGACGAAAGGTTCCGGTTCTGACCGGTTTGGTCGTGTCTGTTGCATTCATGTCAATATTTATGCGCCCTG
Organism: Altererythrobacter aquiaggeris; assembly: GCF_037154015.1. Taxonomy (NCBI): domain Bacteria; kingdom Pseudomonadati; phylum Pseudomonadota; class Alphaproteobacteria; order Sphingomonadales; family Erythrobacteraceae; genus Aestuarierythrobacter; species Aestuarierythrobacter aquiaggeris. The sequence continues at coordinate 610,982 of NZ_JBANRL010000001.1, read as the reverse complement.
GCGTCGCATTCCGAAAAACCGGTCACGACTTGGAAGCGCAGCCGTTCGCAAATATGGCTGACCATTGCAACCGTCAGCAGCGCCGCGTAGCGCATTTCGCCTATGGCTAATACGACCCCGTCCGCCCAAGTCGGCACCAGTCCGTCGCCGCCGCCGCCCGGCGGACCCAAACCGATTTCGCGCGAGCGCATGGTGCTGCTGTTTATGGTTATGCTGGTTACAGCCGCCGGTAACACCGCGATGCAATCGGTGATGCCGTCAATCGGTACAGCGTTGCAAGTGGACGATGTCTGGATTTCGCTCGCCTATACGTGGTCGGCACTGCTGTGGGTGATTATGGCGCCGATCTGGGCCAAACGGAGCGACAGGCGCGGCCGTAAATCCATGATGGCGCTGGGCCTGATCGGGTTCATCATCTCACTCGCGCTGTGCGGCTTCCTGTTGTGGCTCGGGCTTTCCGGTTACCTGTCCGTGACCGCAACGTTGCTGTTGTTCGCAGCGGCGCGCAGCCTTTACGGTGGGTTCGGGTCTGCTGCCCCGCCCGCTGTTCAGGCTTATGTCGCAAGCCGTACGCCGCGCTCGCAAAGAACGCAGGCGATGGCCCTGATTGCTTCCAGCTTTGGTCTGGGGACAGTAATCGGTCCTGCACTTGCGCCGCTGCTGGTCTTTCGCCCGATGGGTCTGGTAGGGCCGTTCATAATTTTTGCCTTGTTCGGGGCATTGGTTCTGGCTGCGCTCAGGCTTCGGCTGCCAGATGACACACCCACCTATGCCGCGCGGGGCGACATTGTGGCGGCGCCTTTCAGCGCAAGCTCGAATTCACGCAGCAGCGACAGCGGCGAAAGCTACAGTAGCGATACTGATGATGACGAGCCCACTCTTGAACGTCCCGCACCAGACGACGGAGCTTTGCCAGGCGATATTCCCAATCTGTCATGGCGTGACAAAAGGCTCCGCCCTTGGCTGATTTCGGGATTGCTGGGCGGTCATGCGCAGGCGATGGTTCTGGGTATTTCCGGTTTCCTCGTGCTCGACAGACTTGGGTTGCGCAGCGATCCTGACGCGGGGACGGGGCCAATAGGTTTGGTGCTGATGTCCGGCGCACTGGCAACTCTGATGGCCCAATGGGGAATGATACCCGTCATGAAATTGGGGCCGCGTTCATCGGTGCTCTGGGGCATGGCAATGTCGATGGTTGGTGTATTCATGCTGGCAACCGCAGCAGAACTGCACACGATCACTTTGGGTTTTGCGATCGCATCGATGGGGTTCGGACTTTACCGGCCAGGCTTTACGGCAGGGTCGTCGCTTGCCGTGACCCGCGCAGAGCAGGGTCAGATTGGCGGGATTGTGGCGTCTTTGAACGGTGCAGCTTACATCGTGGCACCCGCGTTGGGGGTATGGCTATACGGCCATGATCCCATAGTCGGCTTTGGCATAATCATCGGACTCTGCGCGCTGGTGTTCATCCTTGGCTGGAACGGTATGGACCGTGATTCTGCGCTGGAGACAAGCCGGGATTAGCGTGATCACATTATCTGCTGGATCAGTTCGGGTGGCCGGCACAGGCGAACGCCTTTTTCGGTTTCGACCAGAGGCCGCTCGATCAGCTTGGGATCGGCCGCCATCGCAGCGATGATCACGGCGTCGTCAGCATCGGTCAGGCCGCTTTCCTTCGCCCTGGTGCCTGCCAGCCTCAGGCCGCCGGCTGGTGACATACCGGAATCGCGGTATAGCTGGATCAGCTTTTCGGCAGTGGGCGGCTGTTTCAGGTAATGGACGACGGTCAAGTCAATATCCGGCCTCGCCTCGAGAGTGGTCAAGGCCTGCCTCGACTTGCTGCAGTTGGGATTGTGCCAGATCGTAGCTTTCATTTTCTGTCCTATACCGACCTTGCCGGTCTGCGTGCGGCGTGTTTGCGGCCTGTTTGCGGCCTGTTTGCGGGCGGCGTGGTTGCGGGTGTTCCGATGGCGACCGACCTATTTTGGCTAACCAGTGATTGTCTAACCTCGGCTCGCCGCATTTCCAACCTTTCGTGTTGCAATTGCGAATACTTCGCAATAGCAGGCGCTGACTGTTGATAACGACTCGCAACTGGGATTTTCATGCTTTCAAATAAACTTCACCGCAGTGCCCTGCTCGTCAGTGCAAGTCTGCTCTATGCCGTCCCTGCGTTGGCAGCGGATGCCGCGCCTGTTGTTGGCGAAGGGGACCGGGACTATCTCGGCGAAAGTATTGTGGTTGTGGGCCGGATCGACGGCTATACAATTGAAGACGGTTCATCGGGCACCAAAACGCCGACTCCGCTCATCGACGTTCCTCAATCCATTTCGGTTATTACGCAGGATCAACTGCACGACCAGGGCGTCACCCAGTTGAACGATGCATTGAGATATGTTCCCGGTATCAGTCTGGAAACCGGCGAGGGTCACCGCGACGAAGTGTTTATTCGCGGACAGGAAACTACCGCCGATTTCTATCTGGATGGCCTGCGTGATGATGCGCAATATTACCGGTCGCTTTATAATATTGAGCGGATCGAAATCCTGAAAGGGCCCAATGCGCTGATTTTTGGTCGCGGCGGCGGCGGCGGAGCGATTAACCGGGTGAGCAAAATTGCCAAGATCGGTGATACAATCGCGGATCTTTCCGCCTCGGTTGACACATTTGGCGCTTTCGATCTGGCCGCAGATCTCAATGCGCCTATCGGGACCAATGTGGCTGCGCGCGTCAACGCCGCATACGAGGAATTTGACAACCATCGCGATTTTTATTCCGGACGTTTTTTCGGCATCAGTCCCACTTTGGCTTTCGACCTCAGTCCGGATACCCGGCTTATCGCAACCTATTCCTATGACGATGACAGCCGGGTTACCGATCGCGGCGTTCCATCGCTCGATGGCCGTCCGCTGGAAGGGTTTGACGAAACATTTTTCGGCGATCAGGATTTCAACACCGCCAGTGCCAAGGTCCATATAGCGCGCGCGCGGATCGAACACCGTTTCAACGATGCTGTCAGCATCAATCTGACCGGACAATACGCGGATTACGACAAGGTTTACGCCAACATCCTGCCGCGCGGAACTGATGGCACGACAGTCGAACTGTCCGGCTACCGCGATTTCACCCGGCGCGAGAATACGATCGGGCAAGCAAATCTCGTCTGGAGCGAAACGTCCGGCAATGTCCGGCACACATTTATGGCCGGTATCGAAGCATCCTCGCAGGAAACCTTCAACGGGAGGTCAAATGCCGTGTTTGGCGGGACCTCCACCCGCGTCACCGCGGCATTGGACGATGTGATTTTTGTCCCGCCTATTTCGTTGTCCGCACCGGTGCGTGACACCCGGTCCCGGCTGTCCACGACATCGGTATATTTTCAGGAACAGCTAGAATTCGGCGACAAGCTGGAGCTGATCGGCGGGGTCAGATATGACAGGTTTGACCTGGAAACCCGCAATTTCATCAACAATGCAGACGCCGCACGAGACGACGGCATCTGGAGCCCCCGTTTCGGCGCGGTCTTCAAACCTTCGGTAAACTTTTCGATCTATGGCAGCTTCGCCACCAGTTTCCTGCCGCAGTCAGGGGATCAATTCCTGGTTTTGAGCAATACCGCGCGGGACCTTGCACCTGAAAAATTCGAAACGCTCGAAGCCGGCGTCAAATGGGCGATCAAGCCAGACCTGTTGTTCACAGCGTCGGTTTTCCAGTTGGATCGCAGCAATACCACTGCCAGTGATCCCAATAACACCGGCCTGACATTGCTGACCGGCGCAAGCCGGACAAAGGGCGCCGAACTGCAGCTTGCGGGACGCGTCACCGAAGCGCTGCAAGTCAATCTGGGTTATGCATATATGGACGGATCGATAACCAGTGACACGGACTTTGCTGCCGCAGGCTCGCGGCTTCAGCAATTGCCCGAACACCAGATCACGGCCTGGGGCCGATATGCGATCACCGACAAATTGGGTGTCGGGGCAGGCGTGGTTTACCAGTCAGAGCAATTCACGTCATTCAGCAACGCCGTCACATTACCCAGCTATGTGCGCGCCGATCTGGCCGCATATTACGAAATATCTGACCGTATCGCAGTCCAATTAAACGTCGAAAATGTGTTCGACACGGATTATTATCCCAGCGCGCATGGTGATGACAACATCCAGCCAGCCGCGCCGCTCAGCGCAAGTGTCGGCTTTCGCATGTCTTTATGATTACTTGGCTTCGATAGCTTCCGGCGGCGCCATGGCCGGTACTGCGCGGGCGGCATCGCGGGCGTCTATGCCCGGGGCAGGAGCAGCACTGATTGTCTCGCTCCGCGCCGCTACCCGGCCGGCACGCTGAATGGCTTCTACCAGCCGCGGATACACGCCGCAGCGGCACAAATTCGGTATGGCCTGCTCGATATCGACTTTCGACGGAGACGAATTTTTCCGCAGTAGCGCGGCGGCAGCTATCACGATGCCGGGTGTGCAAAATCCGCACTGTATCGCCTGTTCTGCGACCAAAGCCTGCTGGACCGGATGCGACCGGTCGAGGCTGAGCCCTTCGATTGTCGTAATGAAACGCCCCTCAGCCTCGCTGACGGTAATCAGACAGCTGCGCAGTGCCTCGCCATCGACAAGCACCATGCAGGAACCGCAGTCGCCGTCGCCGCAACCATATTTCGTACCGGTCAGATTGGCTGCATCGCGCAATGCGTGAAGCAAGGGCGTGTCCGGATCGATGTCAAACCGCACCGGGCGGCGGTTTACTGTCATTCCCGGCATTGCGGGTGCCTTTCCGTCAAGTCGGCTGGCGATATGGACGAGCCTGAGCCCCGCCGCAAGCGCGCTTGCCGGCAGAAGCGCGAGATTTGCTTTGCCCCGCCGTCGTCGCGTCTCTACGCAAACCGGCAATGAGCGACAGCGCAAAGCTAATTCGCGGATCGATCCGCAGCCATCTGATTTCCCAGACATCACCGATGATAATCGGCATTGCAGCGATGATGTCGGTCGGGCTGGTCGATGCGTACTTTATCGGTCAACTTGGAGCCATGCCACTTGCGGCGATTGCATTTATCTTCCCGGTAACCGTCGCGCTCATCAGCCTCGGCGTGGGAATATCGGTCGGGATCAACTCGGTTGTCGCCAGAGCCCTTGGTTCGGGTGATGCGGACGAAGCGGCAAGGCGCGGCAATTTCGGCATTGCGCTGGCCATAGCGATCGGTCTGCTCACCGGGCTCCTGCTGTTTCTGCTGAGCGAACCCTTGTTCCGCCTGATGCAGGCGGACGATGGACTGATGCCGCTGATCCTGACTTATATACGTTCGTTTGCATTTGGTATGCCTTTGTTGTTGGCGATCCAGGGCGTGAACGGCGTGCTGCGGGGTCAGGGCGCAGCAAAGCGGACATCGGCAATTGCGCTGACTTATTCGGTCGCGAACTGGATTCTGGATCCGCTGCTGATCACCGGAGCCTTCGGATTTAATGGGTTCGGAATTGCCGGAGCTGCATATGCATCGGTGCTGGGCTGGGCCTTGGGCTGCGCTGTCGCATTCTATTTGCTTCGCGGAACACAAATCCAGTTCGAACCTGCCAAGTTGAAAGAGGCTGACTGGCTCAAATCCTTGCGCGCGATCGGCCGGGTTGCGGGTCCGGCCGCATTTTCAAATTCGATCAACCCGATGGGCTTGGCCGTTTTGACCGCATTGGTCGCAGCAGAAGGGCAAGCGGCTGTCGCAGGGTTTGGCGCGGGAGGCCGGCTACAAAGCTTTGCTGTCGTGCCGCTGCTTGCATTGTCGGCAGCAATTGGCGGTATTGTTGGCCAGAACTGGGGCGCCGGGGAGTATGGCCGGGCAAGATCCGCTCTGGTGCAGGCAGGGGCCTTCTGTCTTGTCTATGGCCTGGCGGTCGCCTTGCTGTTGTTTACAACAGCAGAATGGTTTGCGGGCTTTTTCTCGGATGATCCAGCAGTAGTGCGCCAATTTGCCCGCTATCTCGAAATCAGCGCATGGGGATATGCCGGATTTGGCGTGCTGATTGTCGTCAACGGCGCGTTCAATGCGGTGGACCGTTCGGTTTTCGCTTTGGGCCAGAGTTTCGCACGGGTGTTCCTGATCATGCTGCCCATCGCATGGATTGGGCGTGCCGCGTGGGGCGCCGATGGCATCTATTCGGCAGAACTTGCTGCAAATGTCGCAGGCGGGATCGTGGCTGCTGCACTCGCCTGGTATCTGTTTGGCAGTAAGCAAAATGTAGCCGCGAAGGTCGCCGCATGAACGCAAGATATGATGCGATTATCTTGGGCGGCGGTGCTGGCGGACTGATGTGCGCAGCGGTTGCAGGGCAGCGTGGCAAGAAAGTTCTGGTGCTGGAGCGGGCGGAAAAGCCCGGCAAGAAAATCCTGATCTCGGGCGGCGGGCGCTGCAATTTCACAAATCTCGATGTCTCGCCTGACCGTTATATTTCTGCCAACCCCCATTTCGCCAAATCGGCGCTGAGCCGGTACACCGCGCAGGATTTCCTCGCGCTGGTCGAAAGTTATGACATAGCATGGCATGAAAAGACGCTGGGCCAGCTTTTCTGTGATGGTTCGTCAAAGCAAATCGTGGACATGTTGCTGGCCGAATGCGCCAAGGGTGATGTTACGATAGCCTGCGACATTGAAATTGACACTGTTATCCAGGCTGATGACGAAACGTTCACCGTCAAGACCGGGGACGAGACATTTACAGCCGGCTCGTTCGTCATTGCGTGCGGCGGACCTTCTATTCCGAAAATGGGAGCAACCGGCTACGCCTACGATCTTGCGCGGCAGTTTGGTCTGAAAGTGGTCGAGCCCCGCCCCGCGCTGGTTCCGCTCACGCTCGGCGGAGACGACGTGCTGTTCCGCGAGCTTTCGGGTGTTGCCACGCAGGTCATAGCAAGCGCCGGCACAACATCGTTCAAAGAGGCTGCTCTGCTGACCCATCGCGGTTTGTCAGGACCGGCGATACTGCAGGTGTCGTCCTATTGGCAGCATGGCGAGGCTGTCCGGCTGAACTTTCTTCCCACGCTGGGCCGCGATTGGCTGCCTGCAATGAAGCGCGACCATCCGCGGGCGACTATTGCCGGGCTGCTGAGGGAATATTTGCCCGACCGTTTGGCAACCACTCTGGCGGAACGGATCGGGCTTGACGGACAGATACAGGGGCTGTCCGATGATGCGCTGAACCATGCAGCCGCACGGCTGGGCAGCTGGAAATTCACCCCGAACGGCACCGAAGGCTTCGCCAAGGCCGAGGTGACGGTAGGCGGAATAAGCACGGCTGAACTTTCATCGAAAACAATGGAAGCCAAACGGGTACAAAACATGTATGTGATCGGCGAAGCCGTCGACGTGACCGGCTGGTTGGGCGGATATAATTTCCAATGGGCCTGGGCCAGTGGCTGGGCCGCCGCACAAAACCTCTGATTTTTCCTCGCCTTATCGCGCCTGCGGTATCGCTGACCCCTGAGAATATGATGACTTTCGAAAATGTACCGCCGATTCTTGGCGAAGCCCTGACCAACCGCGGATATGAAGCGCTGACACCAGTGCAATCTGCCGTGACGAAGGAAGATGCTGCAGGACGCGACCTTGTCGTATCGGCGCAGACCGGTTCGGGCAAGACTGTGGCATTCGGCCTGGCGATGGCTGCAGAACTGCTTAAGGCTGACGGGCAAATGCCGTTTGCTGACAAGCCGCTGGCATTGGTTATCGCACCGACGCGCGAACTTGCGCTGCAAGTCAGCCGCGAACTCACGTGGCTTTATGCCAAGGCGGGTGCACGGATCGCTACCTGCGTTGGCGGGATGGATGCCAGCAAGGAACGCCGCAACCTGCGCCATGGTGCGCATATCGTTGTCGGGACGCCGGGCCGTTTGCGCGACCACCTCGAACGCGGCGCGCTCGAATTGTCCGAACTGAAAGCAGCCGTTCTGGATGAAGCGGACGAAATGCTCGACATGGGCTTCCGCGAGGACCTCGAAGAAATCCTCGACGCCACCGGTGATGTCCGCCGTACATTGCTGTTTTCGGCGACAATGCCCAAATCGATCGTTTCGCTGGCGAAGCGCTATCAGAACAATGCGCTGCGTATTTCCACTGTCGGTGACGACCGCGGGCATGGCGATATTTCCTATCAGGCAGTGACAGTCTCGCCTTCCGAAATCGAAAATGCGGTGGTGAATCTTCTACGGTTTCACGAGGCCGAAACAGCGATGCTGTTCTGCGCGACCCGCGACAATGTGCGCCGCCTTCATGCGACCTTGCAGGAACGCGGCTTTGCTGTCGTCGCCTTGTCGGGCGAACATTCGCAGCAGGAACGCAACCAGGCCATGCAGGCCATGCGCGACCGACGCGCGCGCGTGTGTGTGGCAACCGATGTGGCTGCCCGCGGGATCGACTTGCCCACTCTGAGCCTTGTAATACACGTAGAAGTGCCCCGCGATGCGGAAGCCTTGCAGCACCGTTCGGGCCGGACAGGCCGCGCCGGCAAGAAGGGCACCGCCGTGATCATCGTGCCTTACCCGCGTCGCCGCCGGGTCGAAAGCATGCTGCGCGGGGCAAAGATCAATGCCGACTGGATTGATGCGCCGACACGCGAACAGATCAACGTACAGGATCGTGAGCGGCTGCTGGCGGCCTTGCTTGAACCAGCCGAATTCGAAGACGAGGATCGCAAGCTGGCCGAACGTCTGATGGCCGAGCGTTCGCCCGAAGATATCGCGGCTGCGCTGGTCAGCGCGCACCGCGCCAAAATGCCGCAGCCCGAAGAAATGCTGGCGAACACACCCGAGGCGCGTAGCGATGCGCAAAAAGGCCGCCACCGCCCCGGTTTTGAAGACACCGTCTGGTTCCGTATGGACATTGGCCGAAAACAAAACGCCGATCCGCGCTGGCTGTTGCCGCTGTTATGTCGCCGCGGCCACATCACCCGCAACGAAGTGGGCGCGATCAGGATTGGACAGGCAGAAACTTTTTTCCAGATCCCGCGCAACATTTCCGACAAGTTCGCTGACGCGCTGAAGCGCACTGCAGGCGCGGAAGACGGCGAAGACAGCGTGAATATCGAGCCGTCTGCCGACGGCCCGCGCGTGGAAGCACGCGCCAATCGCAAAGGGAATGGCGGTGCGCATCACCGCAAGGGCAACGGCGGCGGATATCGCGGCGGTCCCGGTGCGGGAGGTCCCGCCGGGGGAGGCCCCCGTGCAGATGGTGGCGGCAAATACAAATCGAAACCAAACCGGAAAAACCCGACCAAGCCGCCCTACAAAGGCAAACCCGGCAGCAAGCCTGCGCGGGGACCAAAACCAAACTGACGGGCACCGCAACTGACGGGCACCGCAGCTAACGGGCAAGCAACCAATCCGAATCGCGCGTCAGACCGCATCAGCCAGACTGTGGCCAGGCGGTTCTGCGGAGATTCGGCATTAAAGTGTCCCTCAACGGCACAATCTTGGAACAAATTCACGGCAAATTAGTTTTTTTGCGCTTTTTGTCGGTCAAGCCCTTGAGATGGGTTAATTTTCCCGTAAGGTCCGCTCATGCACTCATGAATTTGCGCGTAAGAATACGCGAAATCCCGTGCTTGGAACTTTTGGAGAAAAATATATGTCCCGTAAGATTGATGCGCTGCTGGAAGATGACGGGCAGTTTGAAGATCACGCCAAACGCCCGGGTGAACCGGCCGCAAACAACAAGGCTCTTGCTGTCGAGGTTGACGCTGTCAGCGAACCGCTCGGCTTCAACCTTGATGATTTCGCGGGGCTGGGTTTCACCTATCGCGGTAAGGAAATTGCCGATCTGGACCGCGTCGAACAGCAAATTGATTCCGGCCGCGCCCACTCGATTTCCGGAAACAATACGATCACTTTCACCTTCCTGAAAGAAGGCCAGGATCTGATCAGCATTTACAACAATCCGAATTACGGTTTCTCAGCCGGCAACGGCGTTGCCGCATTTACCGAAGCGCAGAAGGCTTACGCGCGCGAATCGATCGGACTGTGGGACGACCTTATCGCGCCGGAATTCCGTGAACAGAACGGGCGCGGTGCTGATATCCAGTTTGCCAACTCGCGCGACCCGGCTCAGGCCTATGCCTATTACCCTAACGAAAAGGGCGGCTATAAGTACCTTGGTGATGTGTTCGTCGCGGATGCCAAGAGCGAGTATGACGGCACGTTCTTTGTCACCCCGACGGGCGGCATCGGTTATGATGGTGACATCGAAGGCCTTATTTATGAAGGTAACTTCACCAATGCCGACCTCAGCTTTGGCGGTTATGGTGCGACCACGATCACGCATGAACTGGGTCACGCGATTGGCCTGAGCCATCCGGGTGCATATAATTTTGGCCCGGGTTTCAGCGTTAATTACGCCAATGGCGCCGAATATGCCCAGGATTCGGAGCAATATTCGATCATGTCCTATTGGGATGCGTCGGAAACGGGTGCGCGTATCGTTGACTGGGGCACGTTCTTCTTCAGCAACCCGCAAACACCTTTGCTGCATGACATCTATGTCGCCCAGCAAAAATACGGCGCTGATCCGACGACGCGTACCGGCGATACGACGTATGGCTTCAACTCGAATGCAGGCCGCGAAGTGTTCGACTTCACGTCGAACGAGCACCCCTATCTGTCGATTTATGATGCCGGCGGGATAGACACTTTGGACTTCTCCGGTTTCGAAGCAAGTGTTGTGATCAACCTCAACGCGGGCGGCTTCTCGTCTGCCGGACAGGGCAACATTACCTCTGAAGACACCGCGATTGGCCGTGAAGCGCGCAACGATGCAATCGAATACACTTATGGCATCGAAAACTTCTACAGCCCGGTCGCTCAGGGCACGATCGATGCGGTCATGGGTAGCTATATGACCGGCAACGCGGCTCGTAATAACGCTGACTGGGGCCACACCGGTGCGCGCACGACACAGTATGACAACATCTCGATCGCCTATGGCACAACAATCGAGAATGCTATTGGCACCGACTATCGTGACCTTATCATCGCCAATGAAGTCGACAACACACTGACCGGCAACGGCGGCGACGATGTCTTCATCTTCCTTCACGGGGGCGACGACACGATCACCGATTTCGAAAGCGGAAGCGATATGATCGACCTTTCGGCATTCGGAATTACGGACGCCGACGTCAGCATCAGTGAAGGTCTGCTTGAAGCAGATTTCAATGCGGACGGCGTTGCCGATCTCAGCATAACTTTCACCAACGGTGCCGAACTTGCGGCAACGGATGTATTCTACGGCTAATCGCCAAAACCAATCCGAACACAGGCAGGGCCGCTTCGACATATGTCGAAGCGGCCCTTTCTTTAGTTGGGGGCGTGCTGTGCTGGCCGTTTTCAATATGGCGCTGATCGCGGGCGCTGGAGCTTGCGGCTCATGGATTGCGGCCTCGCGTGATCAGCAAAGAGGCGGCGCTCCAGCACCACTTCGAGCCGGCATTTGCGCAACAATGCAACACATCCAACCACCCGCGGCCCAGGCCGCGGCGTTAAGCAATTACTCGCGGAATGCGCGCTGCGATAGGCGCGTAATCGGCCTCAGGATGTAGTCGAGCACAGTTCGCTTATCGCCAATCAGATTGACCTCGGCGGTCATGCCCGCACCAATCGGCAGGTTCGCGCCGCTATTATCGACGATCGAATTGCGGTTTGTCGTAACCTGAACCTCGTAATAAGGCTCTCCGGTCCGCTCATCCAGTTGACTGTCGGGACTGATCGCCGACACCCGCCCTTGCAGCCCGCCGTAAACGGTCGGATCATAAGCAGTGATGTTCACCTTGGCCTTCTGTCCGATGGCAATCCAGCCGATATCTGCGGGCTTTATCCGTGCCTTTACCACCAGCGCGTCCTCGCTCGGGACAATCTCGATCAAAGGTTCGCCCGGTGAAACGCTTCCGCCGACTGTCGTCTTGAGTACGCGGTTGACCTTGCCGTCCATTGGCGAGCGCAGCATCGTGCGGTCCGCACGTTCTTCGAGCGCGGGCGTGGACTGGCGGTTGGTCACAAGTTCGCTTTGCGCGGCGGCCAACTCTGCTGCAGCTTCGCTACGAAAATCTTGCCGGGCCTGCGCCAGACTGGCGCGGGCTTCGGCCACACCGGCTTGCGCGCGGGTAATGTTTGCGCGCGCCGCGGCCACTTGCGAACGCGAAACATCTGCGCGGTTCTGGGCCTGGATAAGTTCGATCTCGGGTTCGATTTTCTTGGCCACCAGCGGACGGATCAGATCAAGCTCCTCCTTCGCTGCTGCCGCTGCGCTCAAACGCGCCTCCAGCTCGGCGCGCGATTCGGCGACAGCGCGCTCGGCGCCCTGAACGCGCGATTGGTAGGCTGCCATCTGGCTCGCAAAGGTGGAACGCCGGCTGTTATATAATGCCCGCTCGATGGCTACCTGCTGTTGCAACGCTGCACTTCCGCCTGCCGGAAAGACCGGGCTGCGACCGGTAATTTCGGCCTGAAGCCGCGCCACCTTGGCGCGCAACGCACCGGCTTCGGACTGGTTTACAGACAGGTTGCCGCCAGTTTCAGTACCATCGAGTTCGATCAGCGGGGCATTGGCCTTAACCTCTTGCCCCGGTTTGACGAAAATCCGTTCGATCACCCCGCCTTGAAGGTTCGACACCACTTGCAACTGCGCTGACGGCACAACCCGCCCCTGACCGCGCACTACAACATCAAGCTTGGCAAAGGCTGCCCAAATGATGAAGATGACGACGATCGCGGCGATAACATACAGCAGCAGATTGGCAGCTTTTGACGGCGAAATATCCGCCATCCGGTCTTCAAACCGGCGATCTTCGAGAGCCGCGCTCATTTTTTTCCTCCGGTAGTAACCAATCCGGCTGTTGCGGAATTTACCTGCTTGGGATCACGCTGCATTTTGGCCAGCACATCTTCGCGCTGCCCGTCAGCCACGATTTTGCCCTGATCGATCACGACGATCCGGTCTACCAATCGCAGAAACGGCGTGCGGTGGGTGATGACGACCAATGTCCTGCCTTCGACCTCGTCCTGCAGATTATTGAGGACGGAGTTTTCTGTATCGGTGTCCATCTGGCTGCTGGGTTCGTCAAGAACCAGAATTTGCGGCTTTCCTGCCAGTGCCCGGGCCAGCGCAATCGACTGCCGCTGACCGCCCGAAAGGCCTTCACCGCGGTCAGCCAGACGGCGGTCATAGCCATTGGCGAGCTGTTTCATGAACGTGTGGGCGCCGGACAATTCGGCGACGCGTAACAATTCGGGGTCATCAACGTTTTCACGTCCCAGAACGATATTTTCACGCACCGTGCCAGAGAACAGGACGCTTTCCTGAAGCGATGCTCCGATGGAAGACCGCAGCTGCAACTTGTCAAGCTGGCGGATGTCCACACCATCAGCCATAACGCTACCCTCATCAGGCGGGTACAGCCCCATGATCAGGCGTGCGATGGTCGACTTGCCGGATCCCACGCGGCCGATAATCGCGACCCGCTCACCCGGTTCGATTTTGAACGACACGCCTGCCAGAGCGCGCGCTTCGGTACCGGGATACCGAAACGAGACATTGGCAAATTCGATCTCGCCGCGCAGGTCCTTGATCCGCAGCGGCTCGCCGTTCGACGTTTCGTTTTCGGTCTGCATCAAACTATCGATCTGGCGGTATGCTGAGCGCGTGGAGTTCAGGCGCGACAAGAGCGAGGCGATCTGCGTAAGCGGTGCAACCGCGCGGCCGGCCAATATCGAACAGGCAATCAAACCGCCAAACGACATCGCCTGCTCGGCGATCAGACCAACCCCGACAATCACCACGCCGGCATAGGATATCATCTGCGCGCTTTGTGCGAAGGTGAGCGCAATATTGGCAGTAAGCCGCTGTTTCAGCGCCGTGCCAGCGTGATCCATCATCGCTGCTTGCCAGCGGCGGGCCAGCATTGGGCCTGCCGCCGACGCTTTTACCGTCTCGAGGCCGCCGATCGTTTCGACCAGCACGGATTGCTTTTGAAGGCCTTGCCCCAACGAGCGCGCGCTCAGCCGGTCCATCGCCGGATGGGTGAGCCAACCCGCCAACAAGACCAGCGGAATCATTGCCATGGGAACATACACGACGGGTCCGCCGATCAATCCGATGACTACCAGTATCAAAACGATGAAAGGCACATCGACGATTGCCGTAACTGTCGCGCTGGCAAAGAAATCGCGCAGAGCCTCAAGCTCGCGCATCAGACCAGCGAGTGCACCGGTCGATCCCTTGCGCTTGTCGAGCCGTATCTCCAGGAGCTGTGTAAAGACATTGCCGCCAACATCGCGGTCGATCCGCGCGCCTGCGACGTCGGTGAAATAGGCCCGCAGTAGCTTGAGCAGAAAATCGAAAACAATCACGATCCCCAGCCCGATAGACAGGGCGATCAGCGATTCCGTCGCGTTATTGGGGATCACCCGGTCATAAACGACCATGGTGAACAGGCTGGTTGCGAGCGCAAAAATGTTCACGAAAACAGCTGCCAGCGCAACACGCAAATAGATCGGCTTGTTTTCGCGCAAGGGTTCCATCAGCCAGGGTGCAAATATCTGTTTGCGTTCGGCAATGTTCAGCCTGTCGGGTGTATTTTCGGCGTCGGTCAAATATTTGGTCCGTAAATTGTGGGCAGGCCGCCAATTATCTTCTGCGATGCTGCCTGGATGTGAAGCGTGCCTACCCGAAAATAGGGCGCTTTCACAAGCAGCTAGATTCGCTGCATCGCCCCGTTACGGGAACCGGTCGTTGGCCGCAGTCTGAACGGAGCGCGTCAGGATTTTTTCATGCTTTCGGAAAAACGCTGACGGGGCCGCCGGCAACCCAGGGCACGCGCTTTTCCATAATCGAACGGAACAATTGTGACGAGATATGGTGATCGAGCCAGCGGCGGACAGCCGGTATCGGCGCGCTGTCGAACCAGTCTCGGTCGGTGAAGGCAAACTGCCGGACGAACGGCATTATCGCAGCATCGACAATTCCCATCGCATCTCCAGCCAGATGGGGTGTCGCTGCGAGCCGCGTGTCGAGCGGCCGGAGCAAGCCAAGACAGGCAGAACGGTGAGCAATCGGATCATTATCGTGACGCGGCGCGTATTTGTAACGGTCGAGATGATGTTTGAACGGGCCGTCATTGGTTTCGACCAGTTCGGGGAGATCGCGGGTGAGCCAGCCCCCCGGATCGCAGCGGTTTAGCGCCCAGTACATGATATCAAGGCTTTCGTCTTTGACATCACCGTCAGGTAAAACCAATACCGGCACCGTTGCCTTGGCCGATGCTTCAATCATTTCAGACGGCTTGTTTGCCAGTTTGACCTCGCGCAATTCGCAAATTTGCCCGCTGACCGCCAGAGCCAGTCTTGCGCGCATCGCATATGGACAGCGGCGGAAACTATACAGGATCGGACGCTCGCTCATTTTCCGCTGCGCTGTACTGCCCCGATATGATCTTTGCCGAATGCGGCGGCACGCGTCTCCTGCATTTGCCGTTCGCGGTACCTCGAACGCTGTTCTTCGCTGCGCTCGTCATGGCAACGGGCGCATTGCACGCCTGTCTCAAACAGCGGTGATAGTATGTCATTTTCGCTCAGCGGTCTGCGGCAGGCATGGCAGAGATCGTATGATCCAGGCTTAAGACCATGCGCCACAGTGACACGTTGATCAAAAACGAAGCATTCGCCCTCCCACAGGCTTTCCGCTTCGGGAATCTGCTCCAGATATTTCAATATGCCGCCTTGCAAGTGGTAAACGTCCTCGACACCTTCGGATTTCAGAAAAGCAGTCGATTTCTCGCAGCGAATTCCGCCGGTGCAGAACATTGCAACCTTTGGCTGCTTTCCTTCACCCAGCAGCCGGCGGCGTTCATTGCGGAACCATGCCGGGAAATCGCGGAACGTCTTCAGCCCCGGATCAACCGCACCCAGGAATGTGCCCACACCCGTCTCGTAATCGTTCCTCGTATCGATGGTTATCGTGTTTGGATCGGATATCAGGGCATTCCAGTCTGCCGGCGCAACGTAACGTCCAACGCTTGCAGTGGGGTCGATGCCAGGCTGGCCCATCGTTACTATCTCGCGTTTGATGCGGACTTTCATACGGAAAAACGGCATCGCAGGAGCGCGCGAGGTTTTGGCTTCCAGTTCTGTTAAACCCGGTAATGAGCGGATTTGCGCGAGCACATCGGCGATGGCCGGATCAAAGCCGGCGATTGTCCCGTTGATCCCCTCAGGAGCCACCAGAAGCGTCCCCTTGACGCTGGCGCGGCTGCATATCGCGGCCAATGTATCGCGCAGGTCTGCAGGCGCGGGAACAGGTACGAATTTGTAGAGGGCTGCCACACAGACTGGCAATTCTTGCTTGGGCATCGGGGTCGCACTTGGGTTGTTATCGGACGGTGATGCCCCGTCCATGCACGGGTTTGCGCGCTTGCACAACGCAGCAGATCAACTCAGCAGGCGGCCATACGCTCCCATTTCAGGGGCGTTCCCAGATGTTCGAACCGAGATACGTCCGCTGTGTCGAGCATCCACCGCTGCAGCTTGGAACGGGCGTAGTGCAGCCTCGTCTTGACCGTGTTCACCGGGCAGTCGACGACATCGGAAATTTCCTGAAGAGAAAGCCCCTCGAAATAGCACAGATTTACTGCCTCGCGTTGCTCGGGACTGAGGACGGTTAGAACCGCTTTCAACCAGCGACTTTCATCGCTTAGCAAAATCGCCTCCTCCGGATCGCGCCGCTCATCCATGATGGCGTTGAAGAAAGTCCCGGGCCGGATTATCTCGCGGCCACTATTCTTGCGCAGAATATTGATCGCCTTGTTGCGGACTATTCGGCGTATCCAACCGATTGCGCTGCCGGTACCGACAAATTTTCCGGCCTGCTGCCAGATGTCGATAAAGGCTTCTTCTACGGCGTCTTCCGCATCAGTCATGTCGCCGGCAAGCACCGCGGCCGCGTGCGCCAGCATCGGCATCCGCAACCGCCTGTAAAGAACCGAAAACGCGCCTCTGTTTCCTTCGGCAACGCTGCCCAGAAGCACTTGAATTTCACTCATCACAGCCACCATCAAGCGGACGGCGAAGGATTGCCCACACCAGGCTGTTGCTGGCATCCCTGAAATGCGTGATTTCAAAGCCGGCGGTCATTGCCGATCGCCGAAGGGTAAGTTCGTCCTGGCAATGCAGTGGCAAGCCATTGCAAATCATTTGCCAGCCATGGCCCGAATGCCCGGGCACAAAACTCGCCATAAGCACAGTGCCGCCTGCCGCTGTTGAGAAAAAAAGAGCTCGGAGCCGCGCCTCTAGCGCCGCACACCCAAGCGCTGGTGCGGTGCCAATTGCAACGATGAGGTCATAGGAAACACGGTCCGATACGGCCAGCAAGTCCGAACTGCAGGCGATATTATCGGTATTCCTCCACCCCATCCGGTCAAGCAGCCGTTCCGAAGCATCGTCAGCCAGCCAGATCGATTTTCCGGTCGCCCATGCTTTGCACATGGCATCGACCGCCAGATCGTGTCGGGCGGCGAGCGCACGCGAAAACCCTAGGTCGGCGATTGATGCACAAAGCACATCGGTCCCATCGCCTGACCTGCAAAGCGGGTTTTCGGACACGGCATCGCCGCCCTTTGCGAAATCGCCCAGGAGAGTGGCAAGCGGGTGCTGTAACAGACCCTCTCGCCACTCTGCGGCATCCCCCCCTGCCGCAACGATCCCGTCAAGAGTTCCGGCCAGCAAAAAAGTCGCCTCGTGAATTCTGCCAGACTCGACTTCGAGTAAGACGTGATCAAACAGCGACGTTGTATGAGCCGGAATATTCATTACACCCGTCTGATAGGCACGGGGAGTCGCATGACCGTCCCGCCAGAGTCCGGAAATCGTGAAAAACATGAGACAATTTCATTCGTGATGGTAAGCAGGGCTGATGGGGGATGGATTCCGAACTGCTGGAAAGCGGCCTGCAGTAGAAATGTCGCTTTATGGGCCATTTTCGCTGATCGACGCAGACGGTGTCCGGATTCCCGTTACAAGCAGGCGCGGGCAAGCCTTGCTCGCCATGCTGGCAACCTCCGGCAAAGGTGAACGAGCCCGCAACTGGCTGCAGCAGATGTTATGGTGCGACCGTGCGCCAGAACAAGCCAGGCCCAGCCTCAGGCGGGAGCTTTCCAATTTG
This sequence comes from Altererythrobacter aquiaggeris, assembly GCF_037154015.1. Taxonomy (NCBI): domain Bacteria; kingdom Pseudomonadati; phylum Pseudomonadota; class Alphaproteobacteria; order Sphingomonadales; family Erythrobacteraceae; genus Aestuarierythrobacter; species Aestuarierythrobacter aquiaggeris. The sequence goes on along the minus strand of NZ_JBANRL010000001.1, from coordinate 592,790 downwards.
CGCAAGCAGGTCAACGCGGGCAGCTGGGAGCTTCTTTTCGCTGATAGCGACCGCGTCTGGCTGGATCTTGACCTTGTAAAGATCGATCTTCGCCTACCCGGCCCGCGGTCAGGTCAGGATTTTCTCGAGGGGCTGGATATTCCTGGCGAGGAGGCGTTCGAAGATTGGTTGCGCGAACAGCGCATGAAACTGGCAGCACCCCCCGGCGATTATTTATCCGATCAGCGCATGGCAGCATCTGCTAGCGGACGAGAGCCTTTTGCGCTGAGGCCGGCAATTGCAGTGCTGCCTCTGGCGCTCCACCCGGGCGATGGCGACAATGAATTTCTAATTCACGGATTGGCAGAAAGCTTGATCAACAGCCTCTCACGGCTCAGGTGGATGTCGGTTATCGCAAAAAACTCGAGCTTCGCTGTCGACAGTTCGCTGAAAGACCTGCGCGAAATAGGGGCGGCGCTTGGCGCACGATACATTGTAGAGGGGCAGGTTCAGGGCAATTCCGGACCGTACATTCTGACTGTCACGATGACGGATGCAGAAAACGGACAAATCCTGTGGACTGACAATTTCGCAATAGACGATCTTGGCAACGCCGACACGATGCAGCGGATTTTGTCCGCGATAACCGCAAGTCTGGGACACCAGATTGACCAGAATGAACAGCGCCGAGCGATGCAGAAGCGGGCCGGTGATCTCGACGTCGCTGAATTGGTGTGGCGCGCCAAATGGCATTTCGGACAGCTCAGTAGCGAAGGGATCGAGGAAGCCGCGCAACTTCTGGATCAGGCAGCGGCTATTGCGCCAAATTCGCCGGATGTCCTGATTGAGAAGGCTTGGCTATTAATCAGGCAATTGTGGCTGGAAAGGGGTTCGGACGCTGATATCCGGACAGCACGCAGGGCCGCACAAAAGGCCATTCTGGCCGATCACGAAGACGCGCGGGGGCATATGCTTGCCGGGATCGCCGAATTCTGGCTCAGACAGCCGCTGAGGGCTGAAAGCCTGCTGCGCCGCGCAGTCGATCTTGATCCGAGCCTGGTGATGGCACACGCGCAGTTAGGCAGCGCATTGCTTCACAAGGGAGCGTGGTCCGAGAGTATAGATTCGCTTGAAACCGCAAGAACGCTTAGCCCCAACGACTTCGATCTGTTTTATATTGAAGGCGACCTGGCGATGGCGCATCTTGGTGCACGGCAGTTGAGCGAAGCTGTGGATCATGCCGATGCCGCCCTGTCACGCCGCTCTGCCTATTGGTTGGCGCATGTCGCCAAGATCAGCGCACTTATGGGGCTTGATCGACCCGATGAAGCCGCCGATGCCTATCGTGAGCTGATAGCGGTGCAGCCGCACTTCAAGCCCGAATTCATCGATTGGCTGCCCTATCTTGATGTGGCGCGAAACGTCGCTTTGAAGGACGCGGTGAAACAGGCCGCATCGGAACCAAGCGGGAAGATGGACTAAGCCGAAACCCCAAGAGCGAATTATACAGGTAGCCAGTTCACCAAGCCAAAAACGCCAGACCCATTTAAGGTGGGCCGCCCCTCTGGCTTGACGCAGTTCAGTTTGACAAAACTCGCAAAGAAATGAGACGTCGCAAACCGGGTTGCCGGCGGCATCCGGCCGAACATGATTAAAAGCTACTTTCGCGCTTATAAATCTAGCTTTTCGGTGAGGTCGCCAAAAAACCGAAGGGCATAACGTGCCATAAATATCCGACTAAAGGGCAGACAGCACAAAGCACAGTAACCCCATCGGTAGCCAAAGAGCGAAAAATCGAAGGTTTTTGAAGAAAACTGGTTGCGGGGGTTGGATTTGAACCAACGACCTTCAGGTTATGAGCCTGACGAGCTACCGGACTGCTCCACCCCGCGTCACCGTTTGTGCCTCAAGCGCCAACCGGTGCATTCGCACCCTTGGCTTTCCTCGCGTTAGCTCGGCCAGCCGGTCAGCGTTGCGGATCCCATAGATCCGCCGGCTCAAATTACCACGCCTATCGGGAACAAGTCCGTAAAGACGCGAAAAGGGCCGACCTGTTACGGTCGGCCCTTCGCATAATGAATGGGTTTTATAATAACTCTTACCCGCTGGCTTCAATGCCTGGCGACGACCTACTCTTCCAACGCTTGAGCGTTAGTACCATCGGCGCAGTCTGGTTTCACGGCCGAGTTCGAGATGGGATCGGGTGGGTCACAGACGCTATAGCCACCAAGCAATGGGGCCAGCGTGTAAGGGTTTTAAATCGATACAATATTCAAAGGGCGTCTGGCTGGTATCGTCCGACATCGCAGCAGATCTAGGACCGAAGCCCAGGACTGACATTGATGATGCGAATTCTACAAGCGCGAACAGAACTATTAGGACCGGTTAGCTACACGCATTACTGCGCTTCCACACCCGGCCTATCAACGTAGTGGTCTACTACGGTTCGATGATATCTAATCTTGAGGGAGGCTTCCCGCTTAGATGCTTTCAGCGGTTATCCCGTCCATACATAGCTACCCTGCGGCACTGCTGGCGCAATGACAGGTACACCAGAGGTATGTTCACCCCGGTCCTCTCGTACTAGGGGCAACTCCTCTCAAATATCGACGCCCACGGCAGATAGGGACCAAACTGTCTCGCGACGTTCTGAACCCAGCTCACGTACCACTTTAATTGGCGAACAGCCAAACCCTTGGGACCTGCTCCAGCCCCAGGATGTGATGAGCCGACATCGAGGTGCCAAACGATTCCGTCGATATGAGCTCTTGGGAATCATCAGCCTGTTATCCCCGGCGTACCTTTTATCCGTTGAGCGATGGCCCTTCCACGAGGGACCACCGGATCACTATGACCGACTTTCGTCTCTGCTCGACTCGTCAGTCTCGCAGTCAGGCAGGCTTATGCCATTGCACTCTTGCAGACGGTTTCCAACCGTCCTGAGCCTACCATCGCGCGCCTCCGTTACTCTTTAGGAGGCGACCGCCCCAGTCAAACTACCCGCCACAGAGGGTCCTACTACCGGATAACGGTAGTTAGTTAGACATCAGAAACGAACAGGGTGGTATTTCACAGGTTGGCTCCACTCGGACTGGCGCCCAAGTTTCAAAGCCTCCCACCTATTCTACACAGTTCTTTCCTAATGCCACTCTGAAGCTGCAGTAAAGGTGCACGGGGTCTTTCCGTCTAACCGCGGGTACTCCGCATCTTCACGGAGAATTCAATTTCGCTGAGCATATCCTGGAGACAGTGGGGAAGTCGTTACGCCATTCGTGCAGGTCGGAACTTACCCGACAAGGAATTTCGCTACCTTAGGACCGTTATAGTTACGGCCGCCGTTTACTGGGGCTTCAATTCGGAGCTTGCACTCCTCCTCTTAACCTTCCAGCACCGGGCAGGCGTCAGACCCTATACGTCGTCTTGAAGCCGACTTAGCAGAGTCCTGTGTTTTTGATAAACAGTCGCTACCCCCTGGCCTGTGCCCCCTCCACACTGGTTGCCCAGTGAGAGGGCCTCCTTCTTCCGAAGGTACGGAGGCAATTTGCCGAGTTCCTTCAGGATACTTCTCTCAAGCGCCTTGGTATACTCTACCTGACCACCTGTGTCGGTTTCGGGTACGGTCTATATGCAGAGGCTATTTCCTGGAACCGCTTGGCTGCATGTTCAATCCAATAAGGACACACAACTTCCACGATCCGTCACACATCTGCAGGCCCACGAATATTAACGTGGTTCCCATCGACTACCCCCTTCGGGCTCGTCTTAGGGGCCGGCTCACCCTACGCTGATTAGCATTGCGTAGGAACCCTTGGTCTTTCGGCGAAAGGGTATCTCACCCTTTTTATCGCTACTCATGTCAGCATTCGCACTTCCGATACGTCCACCGTCGGTTACCCTTCGGCTTCATCCGCTTACGGAACGCTCCGCTACCGCTCAGAATAAATTCTGAACCCTAAGCTTCGGTGCATATCTTTAGCCCCGTTACATCTTCGCCGCAGGAACCCTTATTTAGACCAGTGAGCTGTTACGCTTTCTTTAAAGGATGGCTGCTTCTAAGCCAACCTCCTGGTTGTTTTGGGATTCCCACATGCTTTCCCACTTAGATATGACTTGGGGACCTTAGCTGTAGGTTAGGGCTGTTTCCCTTTTGACGACGGACCTTAGCACCCGCCGTCTGTCTGCCAGACTAGTCTCGTTGGTATTCGGAGTTTGGTTAGGTTTGGTACCACTCGCGCAGCCCTAGCCCATCCAGTGCTCTACCCCCAACGGCAATCATCTGACGCTCTACCTCAATAGATTTCGCGGAGAACCAGCTATTTCCCGGCTTGATTGGCCTTTCACCCCTAAACACAACTCATCCGATAATTTTTCAACATTAAACGGTTCGGTCCTCCAGTGCATGTTACTGCACCTTCAACCTGGTCATGCCTAGATCGCCGGGTTTCGGGTCTAATCCATCATACTCAGTCGCCCTATTCAGACTCGCTTTCGCTGCGCCTACACCTAACGGCTTAAGCTTGCATGGTAGATTAAGTCACTGACCCATTATGCAAGAGGTACGCTGTCACTCCCCAAAGGAGCTCCAACTGCTTGTAAGCATTCGGTTTCAGGTACTATTTCACTCCCCTAATCGGGGTGCTTTTCACCTTTCCCTCACGGTACTTGTTCGCTATCGGTCACATACGAGTATTTAGGCTTGGAGGGTGGTCCCCCCATGTTCAGACAGAATTTCACGTGTTCCGCCCTACTCGAATCCTTTTATATCACTTTCGCATACGGGGCTGTCACCCGCTATGGCCACACTTTCCAGAGTGTTTTGCTAGTTGAATAAAAGGCATTGGCCTGGTCCGCGTTCGCTCGCCACTACTAACGGAATCTCGGTTGATGTCTTTTCCTCCGGGTACTGAGATGTTTCAGTTCCCCGGGTTCGCTTCACCAAGTCTATATATTCAACTTGGTAATACCTTATCCACCTCGCTCAATTCACAGTAAACTGCAAATCGAGAGAAATGGTGAAGGTGGGTTTCCCCATTCGGAAATCGCCGGATCAAAGTTTGCTCACAACTCCCCGACGCTTATCGCAGCGTGCCACGTCCTTCATCGCCTGTATGTGCCAAGGCATCCACCAAATGCTCTTACCTCACGCTTGAGAATCCACACCATCAACGACAGGCCTGGAACGAAAACCACCCACTGCTTGCATAAGACAGCGGCGATCCTCACCCATGCTACTAACCTGCAGCAATAATGCGGACGATAATCTCAGCCAGATTACATTTGTAATTTGTTTGTGTCGCAATGCATATCGACGCGAAGGCCCGAAAGCTTTCACATTTCCATACAATGCTCCACGGCATCGATTTAAAAACCCATTCACAATGTCAAAGTCGCAGGGGCAATCCCCCACTACCAATCCTGAACTGAAAGTCCGGACCGGATCTGTTGTCTTCATCTCTGGAGTAATACGTCGTGCAGCCAGGCTGTTAAGCCGGCGCGATATCTGGTGGAGCCTATCGGGATCGAACCGATGACCCCCTGCTTGCAAAGCAGGTGCTCTCCCAGCTGAGCTAAGGCCCCTTCAGATTGGTTTTGAACGCTGATTGGCAATGGTGGGCCGAGCAAGATTCGAACTTGCGACCTCACCCTTATCAGGGGTGCGCTCTAACCAACTGAGCTACCGGCCCTCATTAACCGTGCTAGCCAACCGATCCGATTAAGAAACGGCGTGACGCACAGGGCGAAGGGCCAGCTCAGGCGTATAACACAGCAGTGCTGTGTTAATCTCCAGTGATGAAGGGACATGAGGACGACGGCAATGTTCTTTGAAAAAGTGCGAAGCATTTCCGACCAAAGCCGGACGCTTTCGTACCAATCCTTAGAAAGGAGGTGATCCAGCCGCAGGTTCCCCTACGGCTACCTTGTTACGACTTCACCCCAGTCGCTAAACCCACTGTGGTCGCCTGCCTCCTATTACTAGGTTAGCTCAACGCCTTCGAGTGAATCCAACTCCCATGGTGTGACGGGCGGTGTGTACAAGGCCTGGGAACGTATTCACCGCGGCATGCTGATCCGCGATTACTAGCGATTCCGCCTTCATGCTCTCGAGTTGCAGAGAACAATCCGAACTGAGACGGCTTTTTGAGATTAGCATGTTCTTGCGAACTAGCTGCCCACTGTAGCCGCCATTGTAGCACGTGTGTAGCCCAGCGTGTAAGGGCCATGAGGACTTGACGTCATCCCCACCTTCCTCCGGCTTATCACCGGCAGTTTCCTTAAAGTGCCCAACTAAATGATGGCAACTAAGGATGAGGGTTGCGCTCGTTGCGGGACTTAACCCAACATCTCACGACACGAGCTGACGACAGCCATGCAGCACCTGTCACTAATCCAGCCGAACTGAAGGTAAAGATCTCTCTAAACCGCGATTAGGATGTCAAACGCTGGTAAGGTTCTGCGCGTTGCTTCGAATTAAACCACATGCTCCACCGCTTGTGCAGGCCCCCGTCAATTCCTTTGAGTTTTAATCTTGCGACCGTACTCCCCAGGCGGATAACTTAATGCGTTAGCTGCGCCACCCAAGCACCAAGTGCCCAAGCAGCTAGTTATCATCGTTTACGGCGTGGACTACCAGGGTATCTAATCCTGTTTGCTCCCCACGCTTTCGCACCTCAGCGTCAATAATTGTCCAGTCAGTCGCCTTCGCCACTGGTGTTCTTCCGAATATCTACGAATTTCACCTCTACACTCGGAATTCCACTGACCTCTCCAATATTCTAGTCTAGCAGTTTCAAAGGCAGTTCCGGGGTTGAGCCCCGGGATTTCACCTCTGACTTAATAGACCGCCTACGCGCGCTTTACGCCCAGTAATTCCGAATAACGCTAGCTCCCTCCGTATTACCGCGGCTGCTGGCACGGAGTTAGCCGGAGCTTATTCTCCAGGTACTGTCATTATCATCCCTGGTAAAAGAGCTTTACAACCCTAAGGCCTTCATCACTCACGCGGCATTGCTGGATCAGGCTTTCGCCCATTGTCCAATATTCCCCACTGCTGCCTCCCGTAGGAGTCTGGGCCGTGTCTCAGTCCCAGTGTGGCTGATCATCCTCTCAGACCAGCTATAGATCGTCGCCTTGGTAAGCTTTTACCTTACCAACTAGCTAATCTAACGCGGGCTCATCTAAAGGCGATAAATCTTTGGTCCGAAGACATTATCCGGTATTAGCAGTCGTTTCCAACTGTTATTCCGAACCTAAAGGTAGATTCCCACGCGTTACGCACCCGTGCGCCACTAAGCCCGAAGGCTTCGTTCGACTTGCATGTGTTAGGCATGCCGCCAGCGTTCATTCTGAGCCAGGATCAAACTCTCAAGTTTGTGTCACGAGCCAACTGGCACAATTTTCCTGCCCGAAGGCCGAAAGATCGCAAACCAGGCAGCCCGAATTTCGGGAGCCGATACCTGCACTTGTCAATGTAATGGATACATTAGGACATGTCTGAAACATACTTGCGTGAGCAAATATGAAACATTAAGGCATCGACTTATTTAACCGGTTACCGCAGCCCAAAAGCCCGCGGACCGGGCGCCGTCGCCCACATGTCCCTTCATCTAAACTAACAATGTCAAAGAGCCGACCAACATAAGAAGCGGACAACTAGGGTTCCCCGAAAAATTTCCGGGGGACTGGCTGTCCGTTTATATTGGCGACCGTTGCGAGGTGGGCGGTTGAAACCGTCTGCTCCGCTTCGGTGAGAGGGCATATATGGGGCGCTTCGGATTCGGTCAACGGGTTTTTGCAACTTTATTACAAAAAATGTGAAAATCGGCGGATTTCTGGGAAACTTCCGCGTCAATCGTTGGCTTCAGAGTGAATTTGCGGGCGGTCTTTCGTGGTCGCGCTTTCCGGTTCTCGCTCAAATCAGTCCGAGTCACCGTTTTCCGCGCCGTATTGGCTGAAAGGCGGGTTATTGATTCGTCGCTTGAAAGCCAAAACGGTGTCGGGCTCGCATCGGCACAAGGTATTGCCTGGAAGGTAACGAAAGAAATCCAAAGGCGTATTGCGAAAACAGCAACCTTTTGCGGTTAACGCGCCCTTTATGAAAATGTCGCCCATCGCAGAAACAATCAACGCCGGGGTTGTCGCCGATCTGGGCGGAAGGGTACGCAGCGCGATTGCTTGGCGTCTCGGTAGCCAAATTGCTGCGCAGATAATCACCTGGACCAGCACGCTGATCGTCGTCCGCCTGCTGGAGCCAGGTGATTACGGCCTATTTGCAATGACGCAGGTTGTCGTGGTCGCGCTTAATTTCCTCAACGGTTATAGCTTTGCCACCTCGCTCATCCAAACAAGAGAGGTGAACGAGCGCCGTATCGGTCAGGTGTTTGGCCTGCTGATCCTGTCGGCAATATTGCTTGCGGTTAGCCAGTACCTTCTGGCGCCCGTGGCTGCCGAATATTATGGACAACCGCTCGTGAAGGATATGCTGCAGATCCAGGCGGCGATTTTCCTGACGACGCCTTTCATTGCCTTGCCGACAGCGCTGCTTGCCAGAAGGATCGAATTCCGCAGTCAGGCACTGGTCAATCTCGTCTGCGCAGCCGCGGGCGGCATCACCGCGCTTGCATTGGCATGGTATGATTACGGGGTCTGGGCGCTGGTCTATGCACCTATCGTGATGTTTGCCGTACGCGGCATCGGAATGACGATTGCGGCGCGGTTGCTGGTTTGGCCCGTGTTCGATTTTCGCGGTGCGAGGGACATCATTTCGTTTGGCGGCGCGCTGACTCTTTGCCAATTGTTCTGGATAGTCCAAAGCCAGAGCGACATTTTCATCGCCGGTCGGGCGTTCAGCCCGCATGATCTGGGGCTGTATTCCGAAGCACTGTTCCTGACATTGATTTTTGTGGGCCGCTTTCTGCCGCCGCTTAACGAAGTTGCCTTTCCGGCTTATTCGGAATTGCATCAGTCGGGACAGCCGATCGGCCAGGCATTCTTGCGCACAGTCAGGGCCGTGATGCTGGTCGCTGCCCCGGTTTATGTCGGATTCAGTCTGACGGCAGAACCTTTTGTAGCCACAGTGTTCGGGCAGAAATGGCTGGAGATGGCACCGATAGCGGCTGGGCTGGCAATCGCCATGCCCGCCATGGCGCTGCAAATTATGTGTTCGCCAGCGACAAATGCATTGGGCAGACCGGGTATATACGTAGCTAACAGCATCGCGGGGGCGTTACTTTTTCCCGCCGCATTCCTCATCGGGGTTAAATTCGGGCCGGCGGGGTTGGTTCACGCATGGTGGGTGTGTGCCCCTTTGCTGCTGTTGTTCACTCTGGCGCTGACATTGCCGGCGATCGGCGTTCGCAAACGCGATTTGCTCGGGGCGTTGGGGCCCGTGGCCGCTTCCTGCCTGGTGATGGCGATTTGCGTCTATTTAGCAAAACATGCCGGACTAGCTATCCATCCAGCGCTGGAACTGGTATTCCTGGTTTGTGTCGGCGCGGTGAGTTACGCGGCGTCTTTATGGTCCGGTTGGCCCGCCTATGTGCGCGAAGCATGGTCGCTTATTGTCCGACGCCAACCCGACATATTGTTGAACGAAGACATGGAATTGCGCTGAAGCGTCCTTCGTTATAACAGTATTGCGTGCGTCAGCTTGGTTTTGATACGCTTCCGTGTTACCTTGATCGTCAGCGCCGGATACCTTTGTCACCGCCGGTGCGGAAAGGTATTTCATGCTTCTTTCCTCATTATGGCCCCCGGTTGCTTTGCTTCTTGCCGGGGCACCAGGCGCGGTTGGTGACGCGGCAGAGGCGATCGACCCTCCCGCCAACGAAGACATTATCAAGGCCACCCAAGGTCGCGACCAGCGCCTGACTGTACCGGTGAGCATCGCGGGGCATGGTCCGTTCGATTTTCTGGTGGATACCGGCGCGCAAGCGACCGTTGTGACCGGCGGAGTGGTTGATCGCCTCGGTCCTTTAGAGCGCGGGCGGGCAATGTTGGTTGGCATGGCCAGCCGGCGGGTGGTCGATACCGTCGAAGTCGATGGCCTTGTGTTAGGCAGCCGCATTTTCGACAATCTGACCTCGCCGGTACTCGACGCTCGGCATGTTGGCGCTGACGGGATTATCGGTCTCGACAGCTTGCAGGACCAACGCGTGCTACTGGATTTCAAGACCAATACCCTCACTGTATCGGACGCAAAATCCCTGGGTGGGAACCGCGGGTTCGAGATTATCGTCAAAGCGCGCCGGAAATTGGGGCAGTTGGTTATCACCGATGCGGTCATCGACGGTATTCGCACCGCTGTCATCGTCGATACCGGATCGCAGGCGACCGTCGGCAATCTGTCGCTGCAAAGCAGGTTGCGGCAAAGGCGCGGTCCCGATTCGGTAATGACTGATGTTACCGGCGCAACGATGACCGGCCGGATCAGCACGACGGAACTGATCAGCATGGGTAATGTCCATATGCGCGGCGTCTCCATCACTTTCGCCGATGCGCCCCCCTTCGCCTCGCTTGGTTTTTCCAAGAAACCTGCGCTTATTTTGGGCATGCGCGATCTGCGCCTGTTTGACCGGGTGGCGATTGATTTTGCATCGCGCCAAATCCTGTTTGATTTGCCGCGCGGTGCGCGCACCGTACGCCAGGGCTTTCTCGATTGATGTTCCTTGCAGGACGCTGATCCAGACGCAGGCTGCAGCCCGATCATTGCCAATCCGCCATCCGCTCCCCAGTTGGAGTGGCGATGCCCCCTGACACTGTAACACCTTCGCAAATCTCCTCCGCCAAACTGGCCGATCCCGAAAGCTGGGTAACTTTGAAGCGGTTCCTGCCATATCTCTGGCCAGATGACCGCCCGGACCTGAGAATGCGGATCATCATTGCGATGTTTTTCGTGGTCCTGACCAAGGCCACCATTCTGGCCCTGCCCTTCGCATACAAGAACGCGGTCGATGCAATGGCCACACCCAGCAACGAAGCGACCATGGTGGCACTGGCGCTGGTGCTCGCTTACGGACTGGGCCGGTTTTCGGGTGTCGTATTCGATAATCTGCGCAACGTCATTTTCGAACGTGTCGGTCAGGAAGCGACGCGCAATCTGGCTGAAGACGTCTTCGGCAAACTGCACAATCTGTCGCTCCGGTTTCACTTGTCCCGCCGGACGGGTGAAGTAACCAGAACGATAGAACGGGGCACGAAAAGCATCGATTCGATGCTGTATTTCCTGCTTTTCAATATCGCTCCGACATTGCTCGAACTGGTTGCGGTCGCGATTATTTTCTATCTGAATTTCGGCTGGGAACTGGTTGCTGCAACTGCTGTAACCGTCGTGTCCTATATCGCGCTGACACGCTGGATCACCGAATGGAGAACCAAGCTGCGCGCCGAGATGAACGATCTGGATGGCAAAACCCATTCTCGCGCGGTAGATTCGCTGTTGAATTATGAAACCGTGAAATACTTCAATGCCGAAGCGCGGGAACAGCATCGGTATTCTGCTTCCACACAAGCCTATGCTAAAGCTGCGATAAAATCGGAAAACTCGCTGGGCCTGCTCAATATTGTCCAGGCGCTGGTCACCAATCTCCTGATGGCAGGGGCAATGGCGTACACGGTCTGGGGCTGGAGCAAAGGCGAATTGACAGTCGGCGATCTGGTGTTTGTAAATACCTATCTCATGCAGCTGTTTCGCCCGCTCGATATGCTTGGCTGGGTCTATCGGACTATCCGCCAAGGGCTGATCGACATGGCGGAAATGTTCCGGCTTATAGACACCGAAATTGAAGTCAAAGACGTGCCGGGTGCGCCCGCGCTGATTGTCAAACGTCCATCAATCACGTTCGACAATGTGGTGTTTGGATACGATCCCGAACGGACCATTCTTCACGGCCTTTCTTTCGAAGTGCCGGCCGGCGGCCACATTGCCCTGGTCGGTCCGTCAGGCGCGGGCAAGTCCACCATCGCGCGGCTGTTGTTCAGGTTTTATGATCCGTGGTCGGGACGCATATTGATTGACGGTCAGGACTTGGCCGGGGTCCAGCAGGAAACCGTCCGTCAGGCGATCGGCATCGTTCCGCAGGATACGGTGCTGTTCAACGATTCAATCGGTTACAACATCGCGTATGGCCGCGGCGGTTCAACCGACAGCGACGTGATGGCGGCAGCCCGCGACGCGGCCATCCAACCGTTCATCGATCTGTTGCCTCAAGGGCTCGAGACAGAGGTGGGCGAGCGAGGGCTGAAACTTTCCGGCGGCGAAAAACAGCGGGTGGCTATCGCGCGAACGCTGGTGAAGAACCCCCCCATCCTGCTGCTCGATGAAGCCACCAGTGCGCTCGACAGCCGAACCGAGCAGGACATCCTTGCAACCTTGCACAAGGTTTCAGCGAACCGGACGACACTCAGCATCGCGCATCGCCTATCGACAATTGCCGATGCGGACCGCATTCTTGTGCTTGAAGGCGGGCGGCTGGCAGAAACGGGCAGCCACAGCGAACTCCTTCGCGCAGACGGACTTTACGCGGAAATGTGGTCCCGTCAGCAAAGCGAAAGCGAGGATCTGTCGATTTGACCGACCGGATCGCATCACTACCCGCCAGCAATCGCTATACATCAGCGGCCCTTCCATGTTTTGCCGGTTTGGTTCATATCATTCGCGCAAGAGGATCCGACTTTGAACCATAATCCTGACCTCGGTACATTTCTGGCAGAGAAAATCCCGCACATCTTCGTGCTGGATTTTTCACGCTACATGATTGCGGCATCACTGGTCGCCTGTGCGGTATGGCTGCTGTCCCGGACCAGCTGGGCGAGCCGGAAAATCCAGACGCGCGATGCCACACGGGCAGATTTCAAACGTGAGTTCACTTCATCAATCCGGACGGTAGTGATTTATGTCATCGCGATGTTGCCTGTCATCTGGTTGTTCACGGCAGGTTATCTGCCGACCTATCAAGGCGAATATGGCTGGGGCACCTATGCGGCCTATCTGACCGCCATCATCCTGGCCCACGATGCGTATTTCTATTGGACCCACCGCACGATGCATCATCCGCGCCTGTTCAAGGCATTTCACTTGCATCACCACAAAACGATTACTCCGACTGCGTGGACATCATACAGTTTTGACATAGGCGAAGCGTTTGTGATGGTCGCATTCATGCCGATCTGGCTGATCCTCGTGCCGACACCCGGCGGCGTGATTTTTACATTTCTGGCGGTCATGATAACCCGTAATGCGATGGCGCACGCCGGGCTGGAACTGCACCCGCGCGGATGGGCGAACCATCCCGTCCTGGAATGGATATCGACCACCACCCATCACGACATGCACCACGGGGGCAGCTTCAAGCATAATTTCGGTTTCTATTTCACCTTTTGGGACAAGCTGATGGGGACCGAGCATCCCGATTATGTGGCGACATTCAACCGTGTCACCGGCGCCGCTGACCGTGCGGGGGCTGGCATTCCGGCAAAGACCGAAAGCCCGCAAGCCGCCTGACCCGGCTATTGGATTGCGCGCCGCAGCGTCTCGTTCGACAAGTCGAGATCAGCGGCCGAAATCACTTCGACGCCGGGGCGCAATTTCCGAATGCCTTCGATGAATTGCTTCGAATCGCCGACAATAATAAGCGTTGCCTGCGCCGGATCGACCACCGCCGTCGCCGCATCAGACGCAGCTTGTGCATTCACTGCGGAAAGCCGCTGCGCCAGCCGCGCCGCTTCGGCAGGCTCGATCCCTTGTTGGAGCAGATCTGCGACAATGCTGTTAAAGCCCGCGCTGGTTTCAAGCGACCGCGCATAAGCACCGGCAAGGAACAGGCGCCGCGTTTCCAGCGCATCTTCCTCGAGCGGCTGCGCGCCCAGCCGGGCAAATTCATCGAGAAATATCTTTGCGACATCCGCAGCGCTTTCGTTTTTGGTCTGCGCGCTAGCCGACAAGACAGCTTCACCCGCCAGCGAAGGCATTGCGCTGTAAGCGCCGTAGCTCAGGCTGCGTTTGGTGCGGACCTCTTCGAACAACCGCCCGCTCGATCCTCCCCCCAGCACCGAATTGGCCAGCATCAGAGGATAATACCGATCATCTGCGCGCGAGACGGAGCGCACTGCAGCGATCACAGCTGCTTGCCCCGCTTCGGGCATATCGACGACAATTGTCCGCACACGCTGCGCCGCGCCATCAGGATCGGCGATTTCGGCTGCCGGTTCGCTGCCCTTCGTCCAGCCGCCCAGCAGGCGGTTGGCAAGCGCAGTTGCATCACCCGCAGATATTCCTCCGCTCACGATCACTTTTGTCCGTGCCGGATGCCAATAGGTTTCGCGGTGCTTTAAAAGATCGGCAGCGGTCAGTTCTGCAAGGCTGTCCGGCGTGCCCCCAGCCAATGTGCCGTAAGCCGCGCCGCCGTACATTACCGGCTGCATGACATACCGCGCGAGGGCGCCTGGATCTTTGAGCGAAACCTGCAAACTGTCGATCGCCCGCGTGCGCTCGCGCTGAAATTCGTCCTGGGGATAGGCAGCGTTCCGGATGACATCTGCCAGCACCTCGCCCGCTGCCTCCATCGTTGCGACAGGTGCGGTCAGGCTGAAAACGGTGCCATCGGTCCCGGCCCTGCCGGACATGGAAGCGCCCAGACTTTCCAACCGTGCTGCGATCTCTCTCGCGCCCAACGTGTTGGTGCCTTTGTCGGCAAGCGCTGCAGCAAATTCGGCGATCCCGGCTTTGGCGCGCGGATCGCTGGCGCTGCCGCCGGGCAACAATACGGTCATCGTGGCAATCGGGACATCACCCGTCTGCGCGGCGACGACCTGAATGCCGTTTGCCAATGTCGTCTCGGTAATGTCCGAGGTTGCGACAAATGGTGTTTCGCCCGGGCCGGGAGGGGCTTCGCGCGTTTCGGGGGGATTTACCTTGCGCGGCTCGCCCGTGGCAGCAGGCAAACTGCGGAAGGTAGGAACCGGTGCGGGATTGGCATAGGCAGCCTTATCATCCGCGCCCTGAAGATAAGTAAATTCGACACGGCCATCGGGCCGCAGATATTTGTGCGCGGCGCGGCGGATATCTTCGGCAGTGACAGCCGCAAGCGCGGCAAGCCGCTTGTCTGCGGCCTTGGGGTCGCCGGTTAAAACCAGTGCCTCGCCCAGCTCAAATGCACGGCCCCGCGCGGTTTCCCGCTGGCGAAGAGACATCGCAAAAAGTTCATTGCGCGCTTCGGCAAGTTCGGCATCGCTCACCAGCTTTGTCCGCATATCCTCGCGCACGGCCGCCATAATGGCGCTGACTTCGTCCCGATCGGAAGCGGGATTGATGTAAGCGAATTGCGCGAAGAACCCGCCCTCCTCGCTTTCATTGATATATTGCTGTGCCTGGACCGCTTTGCCCGTGCGGATCAACGCCTCGTGCAAACGGCTGTTGTCGCCCTGCGACATGATGGTATCCATCATTTCAAGCGCAGCCATATCGGGATGGCCGGCTTCGGGGAGCTTCCACGACGCGCCAACCAACGGCAAGGGTACATTCGGCGCCGTCGCGTTTACGAAACGCGGGGCGGACCGCTCCGGTTCGCGGGTGCTGATTGTCAACTCGACCGGATCGGGACGACGCGGAATATCGGCAAAATATTCGTCTACCAACATTCGCAATTCTGCCAGATCGAAATTGCCGGCAACAATCAGCGTGGCTGTGTCGGGACCGTAATAAGCCTGATAGAACGCCCGGGCATCATCCAGTGTCGCTGAATCCAGTTCTTCAATGCTGCCGATACCCGGGCGCCGCTGCGGCAGAACATCGTAGCTGTTTTCAGGCAGCACAAAGCGCAGGAACCTGCCATATGGCGGTGCAAGAACGCGCTGGCGCAGCTCTTCTTTAACCACGCCGCGCTCTGTTTCGAAAACGTCATCATCGACAACCGTAAGCGCCATGCGTTCCTTATGCGTCCACAACATCCGTTCAAGATATTGCGCGGGAACAGTCTCGAAATAATTGGTACGATCCGCGCTGTTGGATGCATTGCGCGTCCCGCCGATATCTGCGGTCAGCCCGTAAATCATGTTATACGGCATATTTTCGGTTTTGCGGCTGCCGATATGCTCAAACAAATGCGCAAAGCCGGACCGGCCCTCGGGATCAAGTTTAGAGCCGATCTCATACCACAGCGAAGTTGTGACCATACTGGTGGAATCATCCTCAACCGCGACGACGCGCAGTCCGTTATCCAGCATCCATTCGGTAAATTCGATCTCTGGCGGGGTAATCGCTGGTTGGCTGGCGCTGTTCTGAGCGCCCAGCGGCGCGGCCACGGCCAGCGCGATAGCGGCAGCGCCTGCTGCAAGAACGGTTCTGAGCATGGTATCCCTCCGGTTTGATATGGGCGGGATTAGACCAAGCCTTGTCGCGGTGTGCAAGGGGTGCTGCTGTCAGCTCTATGAAACAACGATGATTTTCGACAGGCAGCGGGCGGCGTGCGGCGCGCCCGCAAGTCAAAGTATGTATTTGCTGAGGTCGCTGTCCTGCGCCAGATCGGTCAGGCGTTCCTTCACATAAGCCGCATCGACGATGATCGTCTCGCCAGCATGCTCCTCGGCTTCGAAGCTGATTTCTTCAAGCAGCTTCTCCATCACGGTCTGCAGACGGCGGGCACCGATATTCTCGACACTTTCGTTCACTTGTGCAGCGATCTTGGCAACTTCCGCAATCGCGTCCTCGGTAATGGTCAGAGTGACGTCTTCGGTCGCAATCAGCGAGGTATATTGCGACACAAGATTGGCCCGTGTTTCGGATAATATGCGAACGAAGTCCGCTTCTGTCAGAGCGCGCAATTCCACCCGGATCGGCAAACGGCCCTGCAATTCAGGTAACATGTCCGAAGGCTTGGCAACGTGAAACGCGCCGCTTGCGATAAATAGAATGTGGTCGGTCTTCATCGGACCGTATTTGGTGGCTACGGTGGTGCCTTCGATAAGCGGAAGCAGATCGCGCTGCACACCCTCGCGGCTAACCGATCCGCCGCGCACATCGCTGACCGCGATCTTGTCAATTTCATCGAGGAATACAATTCCGTTAGTCTCGGCATTTGCAAGCGCGACGCGGGCGACATCATCCTGGTCCATCCGCTTTTCCGCTTCTTCGTCAACCAGCTTGTCCCACGCATCGGGAACTTTCATCTTGCGGCGTTTTGCATTGTTCCTGCCCAGCGCCTTGCCCATCATATCGGACAAGTCGATCATGCCCATTGCGCCGCCCATTCCGGGAATATCCATCGACATTGCAGGGCTGTCCTGCACTTCGATTTCAACCTCTGTGTCGTTCATGGCGTTCTGGACAATCCGCTGCCGGAAACTTTCGCGGGTCGCCTCCGACGCATTGTCACCCACCAGCGCGATCAGCAGCCGGTCCATTGCCGCCTCGGAAGCCGCTTCGCGCACCGCTTCGCGGCGGCGGTCTTTCTCCAGGCGGATCGCCTCTTCGGCCAGATCGCGGGCAATCTGTTCGACATCCCGCCCGACATAGCCGACCTCGGTGAACTTGGTCGCTTCGATCTTGATAAAGGGCGCCTCGGCGAGTTTGGCCAGACGGCGGCTGATCTCGGTTTTCCCGCAGCCGGTGGGCCCGATCATCAGAATGTTTTTGGGCGTAACCTCGTCGCGCAATTCAGGGGAAAGGCGTTGGCGGCGCCACCGGTTGCGCATCGCAACCGCGACAGCGCGTTTTGCATCCTGCTGGCCGATGATATGTTCATCCAGCGCGGCCACAATGGCTTTGGGAGTTAGATTGTCGATCATGATGTAGGGCTCAAACGGTCTCGACCGTCACACGGTCATTTGTGAAAACACAGACTTCTGCTGCGACAGCCATTGCGCGGCGGGCGATCTTTTCGGCATCATCCTCGTACGGATCGAGCGCGCGTGCAGCGGAAAGGGCATAATTTCCGCCCGAGCCAATTGCAGCCACGCCCCCTTCAGGCTCCAGAACGTCACCGTTCCCGGTCAGCACCAGAAGCGTTTCAGCGTCTGCCACAATCATCAGCGCCTCAAGATTGCGGAGATACTTGTCGGTCCGCCAATCCTTGGCCATTTCGACAGCGGCGCGCATCAGCTGGCCGCGGTGCTGTTCCAGTTTTTTCTCAAGCCGTTCGAACAGTGTGAAAGCATCTGCGGTCGCACCTGCAAAACCGGCAACAACTTTACCGCCTTCGCCGATCCGGCGAACCTTGCGGGCATTGGGTTTCATAACCGTGTTGCCCATCGATACCTGACCGTCACCCGCAATAACGGTCTTGCCGCCTTTGCTAACGCCGATGATGGTGGTGCCGTGCCACGGTGCCAGCCCGTGCGAATTGTCTGATGCGCTCATGAAACGGGATATGGGTGTTTGATTTCCTGCTTCAACCATCCTCTACACGGCCGGGACCGTCAGGGAGCAGGGGCGCCCTGACCAGGAAGCCCGCCGACCGAACCGATGTTTCCAAACAGATCTTCCAGAAAACCACGTTCCCTGCCAAGCGTTGGCGTTTCGGTGCCATCGGGGTTGATTTTGGCGACGAGATCCATTCCGGTGCGATCGGTAGATGTTACATTGCCTGAAGCGTCGAATTCTACCTTGAGGACCGAATGTCCGATAATACTTGGTGCGGTAAACGGCTTCTGCCCGGTCTGGCTGGATACGTAATACCAGGTTTGTGTTCCGTACTGGCTGGTAAAGGTGGGCCGGCCAAGCGTCTGCGAAACCGATAGCCGGTTATCGATACCAGGCTGAATGGCATCAACCAGCGCCGGGCTGACGATATAACCGCGCCGATCGTTGATCGAACTGCAACCGCCGGCTAGCAGCGCGAGCGCAACCGCACCGACGACAAGAAAATGTCCAGAATTCCGTCCAATTGACCGCATGGTCTGATCTACTCCGAAACTTGCGCGCACCGTCCGAATTGCGGGCCGGCATCTGGCGTCCTATATTGGCCAAGCCTTAAGGGGCATCACGGCCCCTTGCAACTACAGCTGACGCACTGCGATGTGGATCGCGGTTTGAATTGTGCATGAACGCGCGTTACCGAATGAAAAGGAATTTTCCGACCAATGTCTTTCATTGCCCGCATTCTTGGCCTGCAACCCGACCCGCGCGAGGGTTTGCGCCCGCTTTGGCACCGGGTCATCGAAATTGCGCGCAAGGAAAAATGGTACGCGCAGTTTGGCGCCGCGGACACGCTGGCAGGCCGATTCGACATGATTACCGCGGTCCACTCGCTGACATTGCTGAGAATGGAGAAGTCGCCCGACCTTGTCACGCCTTGTGTTCACCTCACCGAATTGTTTGTCCAGGATATGGACGGGCAAATGCGTGAAGCCGGCGTGGGCGATGTTGTTGTGGGGAAACATGTCGGCAAGCAAATGGCAGTGCTCGGCGGAAGGCTGGGTGCATTTCGCGCGGCGCTGAAACCGGGTGAAATAAGCCTTATGACAAGCGCAGTGGAACGCAATCTGACTTTGCTGGAGGGTGCCGACCCTGGCCGAATGGCCGCAGCACTTACCGGGCTGTGGCATGCGCTGGATGCGGCCAGCGACGAAGAAATCCTGGCGGGCCGGATTGAGTATGGAAAATCCGGGCAATGAGCGGCGGAGAATTCAGCCGGACAATCCGGGTCCAGAAAATCCGCGACGGAGCAGAGACTATAACTGCAAACGAGCGAGAACGTCAGGCGTTGGCCGAGCGGTTCGGAATAACTGCGATAGACCGTCTTGTGGCGTCACTCACCCTTACACCGAAAGACGGTGAAGTGCTGGCCTCGGGGCGGGTGGAGGCGGAAATTGTCCAGCCCTGTGCGGTTTCGGGCGAGGATTTTCGCTTGCATATATCCGAAAAGCTCGAGCTTCGCTTCGTTCAGGGCGTGGCTGACGATGTAGCACCCGACGAGGAAATCGAGCTCACCGAAGACGACCTCGATGTTGTGGATTTCGACGGCGAAACTGTCGATATCGGCGAAGCGGTTGCGCAGAGTTTGGGTCTGGCAATCGATCCTTTTGCACGCGGCCCCGATGCAGAAACGGCCCGCAAGAAAGCCGGCATAAAAGACGAAACCATGCCCGGCGGAGCATTTGCCGAAGCATTGGCGGCGCTGAAACCGAACTGATGTGGCGGCGAGCTATGCGGCCTGAACCGTTCACCGCAAGTCTCGCGCAAATCGCCCGCACAACCGGCTAAACCCTGCCGAATGTTCACCTGCGAGCAAGGCGGCACTGCGCACGCAGGGGCTCCGCCGTGTTCACGTATGCCGCCCATTGGTGTATATTGCCGGACGACAAGACAGGGCTTTTGCCTGCCGGACACCCCGCAAACCCGGCGATCCGGTATATACCTCGGGCGCGCTTGGCCTGTCGAGACAATTACGAAGGAGTAGGATAATGCACAACGCTTCCAAAGGGTCAAAAGGCCTGATCGTGCTGGCGATGCTGGCTTTGCCGGTATCGGGCAGTCTTGCTGCGCAGGACCAGAATATTGCCGGCGACGAAGTCATGACAACAGTGTACGGCACCCCGCCTGCTGACCTGAGCGGTCTGGCCGCAGGCCCGGAAATCGAAGGCATAATTACCGCCCGCACTGGCGAGGCCATGCAGGTTACCACCAGCGATGGGTCCAACACTGTGGTGAGCATCAGCGAGGGTACCCAGATCAGAGCCAAAAAGGGGCTGTTCGGGCTTGGGCGTGACGTGCTGAACGCTGATGCGCTGCTAAACGGTTTGCCTGTCACGGTCGAAACCGTTCGGTGGGGTGGCGGATTAGTAGCTAGCCAGATCAGGTTCAAGAACGATGATTTCCAAACCGCTGCAATGATCCGCAACGGGACTTCGCAACGCTTCGCCGAACAGGGTGCTGCGATCGAACAGAATGCAGCAGCAACCGAAGCGTTACGCGGCCGTGTGGGTGATATCGACAAGTACAATATCAAAGGCACCACCAACGTTTATTATGACACCGGAAAGTGGAAACTATCACCGCAAGCCGAAACCGAACTGTGTGCCGCGGCAGCACAGGCCGATGCGATGGACAACGCCCTTCTGCTGGTCGTCGGCTATACCGATTCGGTTGGTAGCCAGGAATATAATCAGGTTCTCAGCGAAAGGCGCGCCGGCCGGGTGGTAAACTTCCTTCAGCAGGAATGTCGCTGGAAACCATGGCGTATGCTGACCCCGACCGGCATGGCCGAGGCCGACCCGCTGGCTGACAACAATACTGCGGCGGGCAAAGCGCAAAACCGCAGGGTTTCGGTTAATATTCTCGTCAGCAAGGGTCTTGACGGAATGTAGGGCGCGCGGGGTGGGCGCCGCGCCCACCCCCTGTCATCAGGTCCCGTTTGTCCATGGGCCATATCAAAGAAGGCAAAGCCCGCCCGTGGTCGGTTAAAACGGAATATCATCGTCCAGATCGTCGCCGATGCTGCTGCCGCCGCCGTTTCCGCCCAATCCGCCGGCATTGTCGCCGCCCTGGTTCCAGCCTCCACCTTGTCCTCCACCCGGGCCTCCACCAGAACCGCCGCCGCTCTGATAGCCGGCTCCACCTTGCCCGGCGCCCTGGCCACCGCCTTGTCCGCCGGGCCCGTCAAGCATCGTCAGCGTGCCATTGAAGCCGCGCAAAACGATTTCGGTCGAATAACGGTCATTGCCCGACTGGTCCTGCCATTTGCGGGTTTGCAACTGGCCTTCGACATAGACTTTGCTGCCCTTCCGCAAAAAACGTTCGGCAACCGAGACCAACCCTTCGCTGAAAATAGCGACAGTGTGCCATTCGGTGCGTTCCTGCCGTTCACCGCTGTTCTTGTCTTTCCACTGTTCGCTGGTCGCGATGCGAAGATTGCAGACCTTGCCGCCGTTCTGAAAGCTGCGCACTTCCGGGTCTGCCCCCAGATTGCCGATAATCATCACTTTATTCAGGCTGCCCGCCATTGGAATTTCCTCTCGAATCTGTTGATCGGTAAGCTAGCCAATCACCCGCTGCGAAGCCAGATGACCCGCCCGTTTTGCTGTGGCTAAAGCCCCAGTGATGTCGCCGTCCAGAAAGTGATGCCGGCAAATACATAGGCCATCGCGAACAGATAACCCAGCATGAAGATCGGCCATTTCCAACCGTTCGTCTCGCGCCGTGTCACAGCAATTGTCGAAAGGCACTGCGGTGCAAATACAAACCATGCGAGAAATGCGAGCGCGGTTGGCAAACTCCAGCGGGCACCCAGCCTTTCGGACAGGGCCAACGCTTCCTCCTCCTCATCATCGGCATCGACCGCATAAGTCGTGGCCAGCGCGGATACGGCCACCTCGCGTGCAGCCATCGCCGGGATGAGCGCCAACGCGATCTCCCGGTTGAATCCGATGGGTTCCACGACCACAGCCAGTCCGGTCGCGACCTTGCCGGCAATCGAAGCGTCAAGCTGGCTTTCACCTGCGTCCGCTTTGGGAAAAGTGAGCAGGACCCACAAAATGACTGTAGCGGCAAAAATGATCGTGCCCGCACGCCGAAGGAATACCCATGCGCGCTGCCACAGGCCGATCAGCAGATCACGCAGCCGCGGCATCTGGTAGCGCGGCAATTCCATAATAAA
Organism: Altererythrobacter aquiaggeris; assembly: GCF_037154015.1. Lineage (NCBI taxonomy): Bacteria > Pseudomonadati > Pseudomonadota > Alphaproteobacteria > Sphingomonadales > Erythrobacteraceae > Aestuarierythrobacter > Aestuarierythrobacter aquiaggeris. The sequence continues at coordinate 570,225 of NZ_JBANRL010000001.1, read as the reverse complement.
CCCGCTCGCGGCACCTTTTGTCACCGTGCTGCGCAGAACAAGCGCGACCACCATCGCCCCGGCGATGCCCGCGATATAAAGCGCAAACAGGACCAGCCCCTGAAGCCCGATTCCGGGGCCGACACTGCGGGCGGGAATGAACGCTGCAATAATCACTGCATATACCGGAAGCCGCGCCGAACAGGTCATCAGCGGCGCGATGAGAATGGTGGTGAGCCGGTCTTTCGGATCGGCAATGCTGCGCGTCGCCATGATGCCCGGGATCGCGCAGGCGAAGCTGGACAGGAGCGGAATGAAACTGCGACCCGACAGACCCACGCTTGCCATCAGCCGGTCCATCAAAAAGGCCGCGCGCGCCATATATCCGGTCGCTTCCATCGTCAGTATAAAAGCAAACAGGATGACGATCTGGGGGAGGAACACGACGACCGAGCCCACGCCGGCCAGCACACCCTCTGTAACAAAGTCGCGCACAATGCTGCCGGGCATCACCGCCATAACCCAGCCCGATAGCCCGCCGATAATGGCCTCCAAAGCATCGGCGAAAGGTGTCGCCCAAGCAAAAACGGCTTGAAAAATGACGAACAGCAGGCCGAACAGGAAGATCGGCCCGAGCCACGGATTGAGCAGAAATCTGTCGAGTCCGGCGTGCAGCCGGTGTTTGCCGCTTTCCGATAGAATTGCCGCCTTGGCGATATTGCGCGCGGAAAGCCGGCGTTCCGGCAGCGTCAAATGCGGTCTGGGGTGCGGGACTTCGACTTCGGCGCTGGCTTCTGCCCGGTCCAGCGCCGCCAGCAACTGCGTCAGGCCGCGCTTGCGCACCGCGACAGTCGGAACCACCGGAATGCCAAGCGCTTGCTCCAGCGCGGCCGGATCGATTACCAATCCGTCCCGTTCCGCCAGATCGACCATGTTGAGCGCGGCGATTGTCGGGCGGCCGAGCTCGATGACCTCCTGTGCGAAAACCAGATGCTGTTCCAGATTGGCCGCATCGAGAACGATTATGATGACTTCGGGGGTTACTTCGCCGGGGAATTCGCCGTGAACAACCTTGCGGGTGACCTCTTCATCGGGGCTGGTCGTGTCGAAACTGTAACTGCCCGGCAGGTCGATCAGTTCGGCAATTTCGCCGCCCGGCAGCGTAACGCGCCCGACTTTCCGTTCGACCGTCACGCCGGGATAATTGGCAATTTTCTGGCGCGCGCCGGTCAATGCATTGAACAGCGCGCTTTTACCCGCGTTGGGATTTCCGACAAGCGCTGCGGTGCGGATTCCGGTCATAGCGCCTCCACCGTCATCGCCCGCGCATGGACGCGGCGGATCGCCACAGTCATGCGCCCGATTATCAGCGCGATCGGATCCTTTCCGGCAAAAACACCGCGATGCGCGATGGCGATTTCCGCACCTTCGTCAATCCCCAGAGCCTTGAGCCGCCGACCTTCGTCAGGCGCGAGCACGTCCCAATCCACCGCAACGATTCGCGCGCGCTGACCGGAGCTGATTGTATCGAGTGTCATGCTGCTCCGCTGCCAGAACCAACGGCTAATTGCAACTAATTCGCAATAGGAACTGGCTATCGCGCGGGGTAGCGCATCCGGCCTAGAAAACGCGTAATGCTGAACCGTTCTACGCCAGGTTTCAGCAGCTTTGCTTTCACCTTCTCGAACTGCATGACTCCGTCGATCCGGCGCTCCAAAAATGCGCTGGTGGCCGATTTATTGTCGCTTTCGTCCTGCACAAAGTGCGCCAGTGTCGCGCTGTAAATGCCCGCCAGTATCACGCGTTTCGAATAATGATTGTAATCGGTCGCGGTATCGCCCGCGAGCCGCCACATCAGGTCGGCACTGTTCCAGCCCAGTTGAAGCGAACGCGCACCATTTTGCGGCATGGCCATGATCGACATTGCGCGGCGCAGCGCCTCGTCCCGCCCGTCAATCGCATCTAGCCGAAACTGGACGAGGGCCCGAATGCGCTCGCGTACCTTCATTTCCGCAAGCCGTTCGGCGGGCAGCGCTTCGACCATCGCCTGATCGACACTTCCGATCCACGCAGCAATCATGTCCATTGCACCGCCTTTGAACGCCAGCCGCGCAACCGACGCATCGACGCCGGCAGCGGCGGCAGCCGCGTCCACCGCTTCGCCCGTCCAACCGTCGAATACCGCGGCATCGGCAATGTCGGGCGCCAAAAACAGCCGCAATTCATCCAGCGTCATATCGCCGGGCTCGATCAAATCAGAATTCAGGGCCATAAGTCGGCTGCTCCGCTTCGCCGGTGCTTGAGGCTTCAAACCGTTCGATTTCAGTACTTGCGATCCCGCGCGCACCATCGAGCATCGCATAATCACGCGCCGAACGGCCCGAATTATCGCTTCTGTCCGGATTGGCTCCGCCTTCCAGCAGGGCACGGATCATCACCGTATCACGGCGCAGGATTGCCGCAATCAAGGGCGTTTCGCCCGTCACATTGCCTTCGTCGATATTTGCGCCCGCGGCGATCAGTTCCCTCACACTTTCGACATGATTGCCGTTCACCGCGAGGATTAACGGCGTCTCCCCCCGCTTGTTTCGGACATCGACACGCGCGCCTTTCTGCAGAAAATAGCGCACCCACACGGTATCGCCGCGTTCGGCCACGATATGCAATGCAGTATCGAGGGTGGTGGCGTCGCGTGTATTCACAATCATGCTTCCGGGCTGGGCCGCCATTTCCGAAACGATGCTGCCGTCTTTTTCCCGCACTGCCTTCAGAAATTTGTAGCTATCGGAAAAACTCTGGGCAGCGGCAGGCAACGCTGCAGTCAGCGTTACAACGATTAAAGCACCTGAGACTATGAGCTTACGACCGGCACGAAACACGGATTTGATCCCCGAAATTATCATCAGAATGACCTGACCACTTGCGGCTTGCCAGTTAGCAGAGCATTAACCGGCGCGCTATGACAAACACGATATTTCCTGTTCTGGCCGCGTTGGCGCTGGCTTCCTGTTCTGCATCCGCTCCCGCTCCTGCGCAGGAGCCTCCGCTTGCCGGTGCATCGATTGGCGGACCATTCACGCTGACCAACAGCGCCGGCGGCACCGTCCAATGGTCGGATTTTGCCGGAAAATACCGGATAGTCTATTTCGGATATGCCTATTGCCCCGACATCTGCCCGACGGATGTCCAGCGGCTGGCGCAGGGTTACGCGCTGTTTGCGAAAGCCGAGCCGGGGCTGGCCGAACAGGTCCAGCCGATGTTTATCACGATCGATCCCGAACGCGATACACAGCAAGTGGTGGGTGAATTCACGGCGGCATTTTCCCCTGACTTGCTGGGCCTGACCGGCACGCCGGAGCAGATCAAGGCTGCAGCAGACGCATTCAAGGTGTTTTATTCCCGCGGTGAAACCTCAGAGGGCGGCGGCTATCTGATGGATCATTCCAATATCGCCTATTTGATGGACCGTGACGGCTCACCGCTGGCCACCTTGCCGGTCGATCTGACGCCGCAGGATATCGCCGACGAGATTGCCAAGTGGACCAGTTGAGAGATACATTCTGGGAGCTACCCCTGGCAGATCTCAGCCGTGCCGAATGGGAGGCGCTGTGCGACGGCTGCGGGCGCTGCTGCCTGCACAAGATCGAAGACGGCGACACCGGCGAAATTGCCGAAACGAACGTGGCCTGCAAACTGCTCGACACCCGCACCGCCGAATGTTCGAATTATCGCCAACGGAGGGCTTATGTGCCCGATTGCTTGCGGCTGACGATACGCAATGTCGATCAGGCGACCTGGCTGCCGTCCAGCTGCGCTTATCGCCGCCGGGCGGACGGATTGCCCATACCTGACTGGCACCCGCTGTTGACCGGTGACCCGCTGGCTGCAGTGGCGGCAGGGGTTTCGGTTGCGGGCCGCGTTATCAGCGAAAACGACGCCGGACCGCTCGATCACCACATCGTCGAATGGTCGGATTTCGAGGCGGGCAAAGCATGATCGAATGGCTCACTCGGTCGCGCCAGGACCCGCGGATCGAAGTCGGTGGACATCTGCTGCCAATTGCGGTCAGGCGCCATGCGCGTGCATCACGCATGACGTTGCGGCTGGCGCCCGATGGTTCGGAAGTGCGCGTAACCTTGCCGCAGTGGGGCCGAACGGCAGAAGCCATTGCATTCGCCGAAAGCCGGCGCGATTGGCTGGACCAGCAGCTTGTCAAAGTGCCGCCGGCATTGAAGATCGGCCCCGGCAGCACGTTCGAATATCGCGGCGCGAAAGTATCGGTTGTCTGGCAAGCTGAAGCGGCACGGCGGCCGGTCCTCGCAAATGACCGGCTGACTGTTGGCGGGCCGATAGACAACCTTGCACCGCGCATCGGCCGGTGGCTGGAAAAACAGGCGCTGCGCCATATTCGCGGAGACCTGGCCGAATATTGCCAGAATGCCGGGGCCGAGGTCCCAAGCGTACGCCTGTCGCGCGCGCAGCGACGGTGGGGCAGCTGTGCCAGCGACGGAACCATCCGGATCAACTGGCGGCTGATACAGGCGCCGGATTGCGTCCGCCGCTCCGTCGTGGCGCACGAGGTGGCCCATCTGGTTCATTTCGATCACAGCCCCGCCTTCTACCAAATGCTCGCGGCAATTTACGCAGATGACCTGAGTGCTGCCGACCGCTGGCTGAAAGCACATGGGCGATCGCTCTACGCGGCGTTTGGCTAGGCAGCGCGGCCTGGCTTTAGGGTTCGTTAACCTTAAAGCGTGATAATCGAGCCATGTTCCGCCACTTTTTTTCCCTGTTAGCGGCCGCCCTGCCGCTCACGCTTGCACCGTCTGTCCCGGTCGCAGCGCAAGGGATATGCACGAACTGCGACCTCCCGCCGGCGTGCCGCGGCGTCGGTAACGGGCGCGACAAGCCTAATCAGAAAAAGGATTGCCGCCCGGTTAATCTGGACATCGAAAGCAATCTCGATTTCGGCCGGCTGGTTTTGATCGGCGACGGTGTTGGTCAGGTCGTGCTCGATCTGAAAACCGGCGAAAAACGCACCACCGGCGGGATCGGTGATCTTGGAGGAATGGCGTTTCAAGGGAAAGCCCGCATAACCGGTGTGCCCAACACGGCCATCCGCATCGAACTTCCCGCCAGCATCATCATGACCGATGGCGCAGGGGCAGAAGCCCAGTTATCCGAACTGCAAACAGATATGCCGCTGGTCGGATATCTCGATGGTAACGGGGAACTGGAGTTCCAGTTTACTGGCAAGTTGAAAACCGACAGCCCCATAGGCGGGAATCTGCGCGGCAGGATCCCGATCCGTGTACAATATAACTGACCCGCGAAGGCTTCGCTAACGCTGGCAATTATCCGCGGACCGCACTATCTTGCCCGTTATGGGTTTCCTCAAACGTTTCAATCCAAAGCCGGGCGTCGAAGACTTCATTTCGGAGTTCTCCCGGCCCAATCCCTATCGCTGGCGCATTCTGGCGGTGTCGGTAGCGCTGACCTTTACCATATTTTCCGTCTTCACATATGAAGGGGCTAAGGGCCCACCCGTATTGCCCGAAGTGACCTATATCACCAGCTGGGCTGACGACCGGACCGACGCCGAAATTCTGGCTTCAAACATCGAAAACCAGCGGTTGAAAGACGAACGTGCTGCGATGATGGAAGAATCGCTCAAAGCCAGGAAAGAAATGTATCGGGCGCTGGGCAGAGCCAGCGGAATGGATGTTGACGCGATTGAAGACCGTATCGAAAACCAACGCGCGGAACGCCTCGCACCCGGTGCGCCGCAAGAAGGCAGCGCAATTGTCCAGACCGAATGAAGACCAGAGCTGGCTTGCCGCTGCTGCGCGATTGGGCGAGCGCGGGCGGCCGGGCAGCGCACCAAACCCGGCAGTTGGCGCAATCATAGTAAAGCGCGGCTGCGTGATCGGACGCGGCTGGACCATGGCTGGCGGCCGGCCCCATGCAGAGGCGGCGGCATTGCAGCAGGCAGGCAGCGCCGCCCGCGGGGCAACTTTGTACACTACGCTCGAACCTTGCGCGCATCGGTCGCAGCGCGGACCAACCTGTTCGGACATCATCGCGCAGTCCGGTGTGTCGCGCGTGATTTGCGGGATGCTCGATCCCGACCCTCGCACATCCGGCCAGGGCATTAAATTATTGCGAAATGCCGGCATCGCGGCTGAAGTCGCCGCATCGGCACCTGCGCTGGCCAGCCTGGCGGGCTATTTGAAATACAAGACCACCGGCAGACCGTCAGTTACGCTGAAACTGGCCATGTCGCTCGATGGCAAAATCGCCCTGGCGAATGGTTCGAGCAAGTGGATAACAGGCGAAACGGCCAGAAATCACGTGCACGTGCAGCGTTCGCGGCACGATGCGATTGTGGTTGGCGGCGCAACTCTTAGAAACGATAATCCGCGGCTCGATGTGCGTTTGCCGGGCCATCAAGGCACCAGTCCGCAGCGATGGGTGCTGTCGCGCAGCGCGGCGCCCGAAAGCTGGGGCCGCCTGAGTTCCCCCGCGGCAATTACAGAGATGGTGGGTGTCCAGTACCTGTATGTCGAGGGTGGCAGCAGTGCTGCTGCGGCTTTCCTTCAAAGCGACCTTGTCGATACGCTGCATATCTACCGCGCGCCCATCATCGCAGGTGCGGGTCTGGATGCCGTCGCCGGCATCGGCGTGGCTAACCTTGCCGATGCGCATGGCCGATGGCGGATGACCGACAGGCGGCAGCTTGGCATCGACCTGTTCGAAGCCTATGAGCGCTGCTGATGTTTACAGGAATTATCACTGCCATTGGCACGATCGACACAGCTGGCAAACGCGGCGATCTGCGCGTCAGGATCAGCTGCCCGTTTGACCCGGCGGACATGGATATCGGCGCATCCATTGCGTGTTCGGGGATTTGCCTGACGATTGTCGAACGCGGCGGCGAAGCAGGTAATGGCTGGTTCGCCGTGGATGTCTCGGACGAGACTATCTCATGTTCGGTAGCCGGAATGTGGGAAGCGGGGCAGCTGCTCAATCTCGAAACGGCGCTCAAACTGGGTGATGAACTGGGCGGTCACATAGTAACCGGCCATGTTGACGCTGTTGGAACACTTGTCTCGCTTGAGGATGCCGGCGGCTCGCACAAGCTGACCATCCGTGCACCGCGCGAACTGGCGGCCTATCTTGCGCCCAAGGGATCAGTCACGGTCAACGGCGTATCGCTGACGGTCAATGACGTCACGGACAGAGCCGACGGGTCGTGCGACTTTACGCTCAACATCATCCCGCACACCTGGGAAGTGACCACACTTGGCAGTCTGTCGCAAGGCAATCAGGTCAATCTGGAAATTGATACGGTCGCCCGTTACCTGCACCGGATGCAGCAGTTGAAGCCCGCACCCTAACCCGTAACGTCAGCCAATGCGCTGATGAACTTGTCGATGTTGTCCATCGTTAGCCCTGCCACGTTTATCCGGCCCGACCCCGCCATGTAAACCGCGTGATCATCGCGCATCTGCCGGACCTGTTCCTTGCTTACCGCCAGCGTCGCGAACATGCCGTTTTGTTTGCCAAGCGGGGTCAAATCAACGGATCCCGCGGTTCCCGCAGACGCCAGACGTTCACGCACCTGCCGCAATCTTGCCCGCATGGTCGCCAATTCGTCCAGCCAGCTTTCTTTCAGGCCACTATCGCCCAGCGCCAGCCGAACCGCAGCCGCACCGTGATCAGGCGGCATCGACCAGTTTGAACGGGCCAGAGAGTTGGCATTCGACAGCACCAGTTCGATGGCCGCAGCATCCTGCGCCATGACATACAATGCCCCGACGCGGTCACGGTAAAGCCCGAAATTCTTGTCGCAGCTATATGCGATCAGCGCCTCGGGAACCGCGGCCTGCACTGCGCGCAGCCCGTAGGCGTCTTCCTCAAGCCCGTGACCCAGCCCGTGATAAGCGAGGTCGATAATCGGCAAGACACCCGTCTCGGCCAGCAATGCAGCGATTTCGTCCCATTGGTCATTTGTGTAATCGACGCCGGTCGGATTGTGGCAGCAACCGTGCAGCAGGACCGTGTCGCCGCGGGTTTTTGCAGCGGCGTCAATCGCCTGGCGTAATGCATCCATATCGGCCAGACCGTCAGCCGTCACATGATTGAACGGCGCAAGATCAAGACCCAGGTCAGCCAGAATCTGTGCGTGGTTGGGCCAGCTGGGAACACCCATATGAACCCTTGTGCAGCCAGCCTTTTGCACCAGCGATAGCGCCAGCCTGACAGCGCCTGTTCCGCCGGGTGTCTGCATCCCTTCGATACGGCCGCCGCGCGACGGGTCAGCGCCGAAAATATACGGCATCAGTGCGTGGACGAAACCCATATCGCCTTCGGGGCCGAGATAGGATTTACTATCCTGCTCCTTGAGCAAAAGTTCCTCCGCACCCTTGATCGCGCCAAACACGGGTGTTCCGCCCTGCCCGGTGCGATATACGCCCACACCAAGGTCAACCTTGTCCGGCCGGTCATCGGCAGCATACATTTTGATCAGCGCAAGCAGCGCATCCGGCGACTGGGGAGAGAGACGGTCAAGCATTCGAACCTCATGCAGCCGTGCGGGTGGTCTATCAACCCGCAATCTGCACTGTCCGGGGCTATGCGTGTGAATGCATCCGCGCCCGGCAGGTTCAGAAAGGTAGCCAGCGCTGTTTCTTGGAAAACTTCATATAACCGGCATTGATGCCAAGCCGCAAACCCGCGCCGACGCGGATCGGGATGAGCACTACATCGCCGCGGCGCATATAGCTCGCCGTAAGGCCCCCGATGGCATAGGCTTGGCCCTCGCCAGCGGGATAGCGCTTGTAGAGATCTTCGCTGTCATAAAGATTATACACCAGCACAAAGGTGTTGGCCGCATTGGCGCCGGCATCGAACCCGATCGACGGGCCCGTCCAGTATACCGGCCGTTCCCCCTCGATCTTGTGATACATGGTGCCGGAGCCGTAACGCACCCCCACCACAAACGCGCCCCCGCCTTCGCGGCCGACAATATAGGCGTTGGGTTCGCCCTGCTTGGCAAGCAGGTCTTCGATCAACCGCGCCAGACCTTCGGCACCCTTGCCAAACACACCCTCGGCCGCGCCGATCAGGTCATCCTGCTTGTAAGTGCCGCTTTGCGCCGCAGCCACTTCAGGATTGGCCGCAGCTTGCGAGGCCGCCTCCGAAGCGTCGTCCGATGTAACCACGGGTTCCGACCATTCAGGGGCAAGCACATCACCCCACTGGCCCACCGTCGCCGGGTTGCCATCCTGCCCTGCTGACACGCGATCTGCCGGACGGGGCACCTCGCCATACACCGGCTGATCGCCGGGCTGTTCCGCCAGATCGCCGTCAATCGCAGCATCGGGATCGATAGTTTCGATCGATTGAGCGCCAAGCGGCGCGGCGCCCAGGCAGAATGCGAGCGTTGCGGCCACTCCGATCGCGGCACGGCGACCTCTTGCAAACAGTTTCATTTCTATCCCTCCCGTCCAAACGGACTTTTGCGTTTCCAGAAGAATCCTTCACGCGTGAAGCGGCAATGAACCGGCGACCAGTCGAGTCGCTTTTGCGGCGAACCGAGTCCAATGCACGCCGGACCCCTGTCCTTCAGCGGGCGTGTGAATTGAAGCCAGCAATCAGACGGGCGAAACAATTGGCCACTTCGCATATAAGGCGGTTGCCGATGGCTACAGTGCTCGCTATATCGCGCCAGCCGTCACAAGCTCGGTGTCCGGAGACGTGGGTGAGTGGCTGAAACCAGTTCCCTGCTAAGGAACCATAGGAGTAAATCCTATCGAGGGTTCGAATCCCTCCGTCTCCTCCACCATTTTTATTGATATTGTTGTGTTTTTTGAGTGTCCCGCGATTGCGCGTGACGCCGCGCCGGTGGCGTGTCAGTCCCGCGGAAGCCGCGCAATCCGCTGCTGCGATCTGGCTTGTCTGTCAAACCGGTTCGGGTTTTGAGGCGCCGGTTTGCCCTAACCGTCACCTGGAGGAAATTACACCCGTCCATTCAGCCGCATGCGGCAATATGCCGACCTCTAGGCGGCTTCAATTCGGCGGATTTGCGGCATCATCAGTTGTAACCAGGCCAGCGCCACCAGGTAAGACATCGACGCGAAGATAAACAAGGGCAGGAAGCCGAAGCCCGCATCCAGCACGCGCCCGGCGATCAGACTGATCGCAACGCCGCCCATATTCCCCATAAATGCTCCAAAGGCAGTAACCCGGCCGACTTTTGCGTTGGGCACTACATCCGTAATTGTCGCGAAAATAGAGAGCGAGAATCCCTGATGCCCGGCCATCACCACACCCATCATTATTGCCACCGGCCAGAAGGAATTGATGCCAAGAACAAGCGGAAGCGGCACAACAATCAGGGCTGAAACCAGCATCACGCCCTTGCGTACGCGATTCACCGGCCAGCCCTGTTCAAGCAGACGCGTAGAGACCCATCCGGCGAGCAGCGCGCCAAGACCGGAACCGGCAAAGGCAATTGCCAGCGGCACTGCCAGTTCCAGTGTCGAAAGGCCGAATTCCTTGCGGTAGTAATCTGCCAACCAGAAATTGATGAACCACCAGGTCATATCCGACAGCGCCTTGGCGATCACAATCGCCCAGGTCTGCCGATTGGTAAGAAAATTGCCATAGGCGTCGCCATCGCCGGCCGCCGTGACACCGCCGGGCCCAGTTGTTGCCTGCCGCAATTGCGACAGACCGCGCGCCAGCCACATCCAGGCCGCAAGCGATATGAAGCCGCCAATGCCGCCAAGAACAAGCGCACCCCGCCAGCCGAACGTCAGCGCCAGCGCCGGGATCACAAACGGCATTGCAATTGTCCCGGCACCCGCCAGCAGCGTGGCAAAGCCGAATGCGAGCGAACGCCGGTTAGGCTCGAACAGCGTGGCCACCGTTTTGATCGTCAGCGGGGTTTGCACGGCCTCGGTTACCCCAAGGCCCACACGGGCAGCGACCACTTGCGCTGTTGTGACAGCCCAGCCATGTGCAACTGCTGCGAAGCTCCACGCCGATGCTCCCAGTTGCATCGAGCGGTGCACCCCCAGCCGATCGACCAGCCAGCCGGTGAACAGGAATGCAAAGGCGGCGGAAAATTGTGTGACGGCGGCAAGATCGCCAAAGTCGGTATCGGTCCAGCCGAAGTCCGCCATCATATCCGGCTTCAGGATGGCAATAATCGGTCGGTCCATCGCGTTGAAGACACCCGCGATGCACAGGGTCGTGAACAGGGCCCAGCGCAGCCTGGTCGAAATGTGTTGCGGCGAACCAGCCATGATCGGCTCCGGCAATGAACGGGTTGGATTAAAACGGAAAGGGCCGCCGTGTTTCACCGGCGGCCCTGATCGTGGCTAACATCTGCGAATGGACTTCGCAGCCATCAGAAGCCAGCCCGCAGCGACACCCCGGCGTAGCGATCCGCATCGCGCGGGATTTGCAGACGCTGACCGTTGCCGATGTTGAGCAGTGCGTAGCGTTCGTCAGTAAGATTGCGGACGACGAATGTCAGACGATACTTGTCTGCCGGATCGGAAACGCCAATCGAGGCATTCCACATGGCGTAAGGCTCGATCAAACCGACTTCGTTCAGGTCCGAAAACTGCCGGCTGACGTGACGGAAGTCCGTATCCACGTAAAGCATGACAGGCCCAAGATCAGTTTCGTAACCTGCCCCCAGGGTGTAAACGAATTTGGGGGCGAGCGGTAACTGCGTACCGTCAGCAACCGGTGGCTGGTTCGCACCCACGCGGTTGAACGCGACGACACGGGCATCAGCATAAGCGGCGCTTGAACGCAGTGTCAGCCCGTCCACCGGAACCACGAGCAAGTCGGCTTCGAAGCCTTCGGTCTTGACCTTCCCGGCATTCGTCAGGTTGGTCACGGTTGCGCCATTCAGCAAGACGAAGTTGTTTGCCTGGAACCCGTCATATTCCGCCGAAAACGCCGCCAGGTTTATCTGGACCCGGTTGTCCGCGAATTGCGACTTGAGACCGATCTCGAAAGCGTCGGAAATTTCCTCGTCGATCGGAATTGCATTTGTGGGGGCTGTGTGGTTGAAGAACACGTTGAACGCCGGGCCCTTGTAGCCCCGGGTGAAGCTGCCGTAGAGCATCACATCATCGGTCGGCGTGAACTGCAACACGGCCTTGCCCGAAAGATTGCCGTTGCTGCTCGATCCGGCAGAGGTGTTGGTGCCGTTTCCGCCAGCGGCGATGGTGCCGCCTGCAGGGTTACCCGAAACGCCTGGCCCGGTGGCCGGAAGCCCGGTGGTGGCATTGACCCCCGGTGCGCGAATGTGGACGAAGTCGAGATCGTCCCAGGTGTATCTCAGCCCGCCCGTGAGCGAGAACATTTCGCTGAAGCGATATGTGGCCTGCCCGAACAGCGCGAAGTTATTGGAATCGACATCGCTGTCCGACGTTGCAGTCGGGAACAGCGTGTTGACGGTATCGGCCACGTTGCATGGGCGCGCGCCGCTGACCGGGTCTATTGCGGAAGTCGAACTGGCGCAGGTGATGTCACGGCGGGTGAACATCTGCTGGTTGTCCGATTTCCAGTAAAATGCGCCGACTTGGTAGAAGAACGGTTTTGCCTGATCTGAAGCCAGACGCGCTTCAAGCGAATATTGCTGGGTTTCGACCGTCCCTTCGTCATGCAGCTGCGCGGTGCCGACGATGGCGCGGGGCAGAAAATCACCTTCGCGGATTTCACGGTTTTCCCAGTTGCGATAACCCGCGATCAGGCTGAGAGTGTGGCCTTCAAAAACATCGAAATCGCCCGACGCCGTCAGGCTCCACTGGTTGTCTTTTGTACGGGTGACGAGGTTGTGGTTGACGAACCGCTGGTCGAGTCCCTGCGCTACGCCGCCCGGCAGGCCAAGCTCCGCATCGAGCGTCGCGCCGCGGCTGACCGTGGTTACATCCGCACAGCAATCGTCATCGGCTTTGAAATAGTCGGCTATGAAACGCAGTCTTGCCCCGCCACCATCGTAGTCCAGCAGGCCGCGTGCGCCGTAATGCTCGTAACCATTGACGTCCTCGCCGGTGGCTATGTTGCGGATGTTTCCGTCATAACTACCGTAAAAGCCGGTGACACGGCCCGAAAGGTTGGCCCCGAGCGGCCCGGAGAAAGAACCGCGAAGACGGTATTCGTCACCTTCGAACAAATCGGCACGGACGGTGCCTTCAAATTCGTCGGTCCCGCCTTTCGAGACGATATTGACCAGGCCGGCGCTGGCGTTCTTGCCAAACAGCGTGCCTTGTGGTCCGCGCAAAACTTCGAGCCGTTCTGCATCGACAAGATCCATGAAGGCCTGCCCAGAACGGCTCAGGACAACGCCATCGACCACGGTCGATACGCTGGGCTCCGCTGCAATCGAGAAAGTGATCGTGCCCACGCCGCGCATCACGATTGCGCTGTTGGCACTGGTGGTTCCTTTACGGAAGGTGACCGACGGGACCAGCTGGGTCAGCCCCTCAAGGCTGGTGGTGCCGGTCTGTTCGAGCCGGTCCGCGGTCACCGCAGTGATCGAAATAGGCACGTCTTGCACGTCCTCGGCGACTTTCTGCGCTGTCACCACGATGACCTCGATCCCGCCATCCCTTGCTTCGTCTGCGTCTTGGGCAGTAGCGGCTGTGGAAGCGAGAAGACCAAATGCACTGGTGGACATGGCCAAGGCGCGCACGGCGCGGTTCCGCAAATCTCTCATAATTTTCTCCCTAGTCATCCGAGCGCCGCCGCTCCGCTTGTTAAACCGCGGGCGTGCCTACGCATACGGCCGAAAATGCGCCCGCGATTCGCTTATGTCAAGCGTTGTCATATCGCACTTGATTGCTGATGCCAGATGGGGCAAGAATCTATGGCAGGGAGAGAATTCGAGCCATGCAACTGGCCCTTTCTGACATTCCGGACGGATTCGAGCTGTATTTCGGCGATTGCCTGGTGCTGCGCCATACCCAATTGTGTCCTGCGGTGGTCATAGCGCGCGGGAACCCTCATATAGCGATGGTTCGCGGCAATTTTTCAATCTCGGACAGCCCTCGCATCGTCTCAACGCCGACCGGCTGGCGGGAGATTGAGGGCGGAGTTGAATTGCTGGAAGAAAACGCCGTGGCAGCGCGCCTCGTCTGGACCGGCAACTCGCTTACGGTAACCGCAATCGAACCGCTGAATGATCGTATCACCGTGCGGCTGTACGCCGAGCCGGGCGAAACTGTGTGGGGCGGCGGGGAGCAGATGAGTTACCTTGCGCTCAATGGTCGCAGGTTCCCGATGTGGACCAGCGAACCGGGCGTCGGGCGCGACAAATCGACCGAACTTACCCGGCTGATGGACGACGAGGGCATGGCCGGCGGCGACTATTGGAACACCAATTATCCGCAGCCGACATTCCTCACCTCGCGGTGGCTCGCGGCGCATCTTTGCGAGAGCTGCTACAGTGTGCTCGACTTTACCGACCCTGCGCAGCACACGGTCGAAGTGTGGCGCAGCAGCGCGAGGTTCGAGTTTTTCAAAGCGGATGCGCCCAGGGAACTGGTCGCGCAGCTATCCAGCCGGTTTGGCCGGCAGCCGCGGCTGCCTGACTGGATTACCGGCGGCGCGATTGTCGGGCTCAAATCGGGCGCGAGCAGTTTCGACCGGCTCGACCGCTATATCGAGGCGGGGGCCGCGATCTCCGGCTTGTGGTGCGAAGACTGGGCCGGCATCCGGCAAACCAGCTTTGGGCGGCGATTGTTCTGGGACTGGCATCTGGGACTACGAAGCGCGGAGCGTTTCCCGCAACTTGAAGCGCGCATCACAGCGCTGGCCAACCGGGGTATCCGCTTTCTCGCCTATGTGAATCCGTATCTCGCAATCGATGGCGAACTGTATGCGGAAGCGGAAGCCGGCGGGCATTTCTGCCGCCAGCTGTACAGCGACGATCCCTACCTTGTCGATTTCGGTGAGTTCGATTGCGGAATCCTCGACTTCACTCGCGAACAAACGCGCGAGTGGTTTGCCGAACGGATCATCGCGCGCGAGATGCTCGACAATGGCATCGCGGGCTGGATGGCCGATTTCGGGGAGTACTTGCCCACCGACCTGCGGCTTGCCGACGGTTCCGATCCGGTGGACGCCCACAACCGTTATCCGGTGCAATGGGCCGAAGTAAACGCGCGGGCTGTCGCCAGCCGGGGTAAAACAGGCGAAGCGGTGTTTTTCATGCGTGCTGGGTTTTCCGGCGTGCAGGCATATTGTCCGCTGCTGTGGGCGGGCGACCAGTGTGTCGACTTCACCCGTCATGACGGGATCGGCACCGTCATCACCGCAGCTCTTTCCGCAGGATTGATCGGTAATGCCTACAGCCATTCGGACTGCGGCGGCTACACCTCGCTGCATGGCAATGTCCGAACGGAGGAACTGATGATGCGGTGGTGCGAACTGGCCGCCTTTGCACCGGTCATGCGTAGTCACGAGGGCAACCGTCCCGGCGACAACCTGCAGTACGACAGCACGCCCCGGCTGCTGGCCTGCTTCGCCCGCTGGAGCCGGGTACACGCCCACCTGGCGCCCTACGTCCGCGGTCTGGTCGCCGAGGCTGCGCAAACCGGCCTGCCGCTGCAACGCCCGCTGTTCCTCGAATTTCCCGGAGACGCGGCAGTGTTTGCAGTGCAGGACCAGTATTTCTACGGTCCCGAACTGATGGTCGCACCTGTTATCGAAGAAGGCGCGGCAACCCGTCAGGTCGTGCTGCCGGGTGACACATCCTGGCGGCATTGCTGGAGCGGTGAAGACTTCGCGCCCGGAACGCACATGATTGACGCCCCTATCGGTGCGCCGCCGGTGTTCTATCGCCTGGACGGCGATCATGCATCGCTGTTCGCCGGGCTTGCCGGGGTGACCGGATAATGAGCGGCCGATCGAACATCAGAGACGTGGCCGAGCGCGCGGGTGTGGCGGTAAAAACCGTCAGTCGCCTGCTGAACGGCCACCCTTATGTCCGCACCGAAACCCGCGAGAAGATCGAACGCGCAATGAAGGATCTGGACTTTCGCCCCAATATGGCGGCGCGAATCCTGTCTGGCGCCAAATCGAACCAGGTTGCGTTGATTTACGATAATCACAGCCCCTACTACATGTTCCAGATCCAGACCGGCTGCTGGGAGGCGTGCAAGGCGCAGGGCATTCGTCTGATCGCCCAGCCGGTCGATGTCGAAGATCCCGATGTTGCCGGACAGGTACGCGGCTTGGTCATGGAAACCCATGTTGATGGAATAATCTTGTCCAGCCCCGTAACGGATTGCGAGCCGGTGCTGGCCATGTTGGATAAGCTGGACATTCCTTTCGTCCGTATCTCGCCCGGCACCAGCCACGCGCTGACCAGCTCGGTCTTCATGGACGACGCTCAGGCTGCCGATGACATGACCAGCCTGTTGATCAACAAGGGTCACCGCCACATCGGTTTTATCAAGGGGCACGCCAGCCACATGGCCAGCGACGAACGCCTGTTCGGCTATCGCCGGGCGCTTGACCGGGCGGGAATCGCATTCGAACCGGGACTGGTGCATAATGGCGAATTTGACGTCGAGAGCGGGATCCGCGCTGGCGGCGAGCTGCTCGACTTGCCAAAACCCCCCACCGCCATTTTTGCTTCCAATGACGATATGGCCGCCGGTGTTCTGGCAATAGCGCACGAGCGCGGCATCAATGTTCCGCGCGACCTGTCGGTGGCCGGCTTTGACGATACACCGCTGGCGCGTACGGTCTATCCGCCGCTCACCACGATCAAACAGCCAATGGCCGAACTGGCCCGCACTGCCACTGAAATCCTTGTTTCACACGGCGATATCAAGCACCAGCGCCTGCCCCACCTGCTTATTGAGCGCGCTTCTGTCGCGCCACCGAAGGGATACGAATGAAAACCTTGCCACTGCCACCCGCATCTCGGCGTCTCGGCTCGAGCGACATCGACGTCAGCCCGCTTGCCTGGGGCATGTGGCGGCTGGCCGAAAACGGGCGCACCGCTGCCGAAGCCGCGACGCTGGTGCACGCCGCACTTGGCGCCGGAATTACCCTGCTGGACACTGCGGACATTTACGGCTTTGATGGGGACGGCGGGTTCGGCGATGCAGAGACGCTTCTGGGTGAAGTCATGGCGGCAGAACCCGGCCTGCGCGAAAAGATGGTGCTGGCGAGCAAGGGCGGGATCATGCCGCCGCTTCCTTATGACCAGTCGGCGGATTATCTCTCCGGTGCGATCGACGCATCGCTGCGGCGGCTCAGGACCGGGATGATCGACCTCTATCATATCCACCGGCCCGATATCCTTGCGCACCCGCAAGAAGTCGCTCGCACCTTGGAAGATGCGGTCGAAGCGGGCAAGATACGAAGCATAGGCGTGTCGAACTTCACGCAGGCGCAGACCGAAGCACTGGCGCATTTCCTCGACCTGCCGCTGGCGGCGACCCAGCCCGAGATCAGCCCCCTGCGGATCGACTGTTTCGAGAACGGTGAACTGGACCAGGCCATGCGGCTGGGTATCACCCCGCTGGCGTGGTCGCCTCTGGGGGGTGGCCGCCTCTTGTCGCCCGAGAGCGAGCGCGACAAAGCCGTCGCCGCCGAGCTTGACCGCGTCGCTGACGAACACGGTGTCAGCCGTTCAGTTGCCGCCTATGGCTGGCTGATGGCGCATCCCGCCGGAATAATCCCGATCACGGGTTCGCAAAATGCCGAGCGGATAGCCGAAGCAACGCAGGCTCTGGCGATGCGCTGGACCCGCCAGAACTGGTACGCGGTGTTGGTCGCCGCGAGAGGAGAACGACTGCCATGACACAACAATGCGAAATCGCGTGGTTTTCCGCGCTTTGCGATGACGATTACGAGTTTCTCGGCGTGCCCGATCCGCAACTTGCGTCAAGCTGGGAGCATTGCCGCAACCTGGTGCTGCGCGCCGAAGAGGGCGGGTTCGACAACATCCTGCTCCCCTCGGGCTATCAGCTGGGCGTCGATACGACCATTTTCGCCGCCGCCGTGGCGCCCTATCTCAACCGTATGAAGCTGCTTTGGGCGACCCGCATGGGGGAAGACTGGCCGCCGCAGCTGGCGCGCCGCATCGCCACGCTCGACCGCATTCTGGGCCCGGACGCTGCGGGTACCGGCGGGAGGCTCAACGTCAACGTCATTTCATCGGATATGCCGGGCCAGGCAATGGAGAGCGGCCCGCGCTATCGCCGCGGCACGGAGATAATGAAGATCGTCCGCACGCTGCTGAACGGCGAACCGCTCGATTTCGACGGTGAATTCTACCAGCTCAAACTCGATCCGCCCCGGATCACGACCCTGAACGGCAAATGTCCGCCGTTCTATTTCGGCGGCCTTAGCGATGAAGCACGCGAATGTGCGGCCGAAGCGGCGGATGTCTATCTGATGTGGCCCGACACAATGGACAAGGTTCGCGAAAACATCGCCGATCTGACCAGGCGCGCGGCGAACCACGGACGTAATCTCAAATTCGGTTACCGCGCCCACGTGATCGTGCGCGACACCGAAGAGGAAGCGCGTGCCTATGCCGACCGGCTGCTTTCCAAGCTCGATGATGAGGCCGGCCGCGCGATTCGCGAAAAGTCGCTCGATGCGAAGAATTACGGTGTCCAGCGCCAGCAGGAATTGCGCGGTGCGGCAGGCGGTGACGGTTTCGTCGAGGATAATCTGTGGACCGGGATCGGCCGGGCACGGTCCGGCTGCGGCGCAGCGATCGTCGGCAATCCGGATCAGGTGCTGGCCAAGCTGCGCGCCTATCAGGCCGAGGGTATCGAAGCCTTCATCCTGTCAGGTTATCCGCACACGGCGGAGGCGGATCTGTTTGCCCGCCATGTCCTGCCCCGGATGGAACACGGCCCGCTGCAATTCTGACATGACCGATCTGCCTGCTGCCCCCGTCGATAATCCCGTTGTATTTGGTGCAGCGGATCCTGTCACCGGAATCGGCCCCGGCTGCCGGGCCGGCCGGCTTCAGCATGCCCATGACGCCTGCGGCTGGCCGATCCTGCGCCCGGGGCGACTATCGGCCCAACATCGCGGGCGTTCCGCGCGGGGATTGGGCAGGAACGCCGATAATGTAATGTGGCGCTGGACCAATCGCGGTCTGCGCTTTTCGACCGAAAAAAGCCGGCGCCTGACAGCGTTTGGCACACAAAAGGATTTCGCATGACAATCAGGATCGTGGGGATCGGCGGGACGGTAAATCCGGGCAGTACTACCGAACAGGCGCTTCGCCTCGCCGCTGCACAGGCCGAAGCGGAAGGCGCCGAAGTTTCGCTATTCGGCGGCGAGTACCTGAGTACCCTGCCACATTATCGGGGTACAGGATACGAGGCCGGTAGCGGCACCGAACTGGTCGAGGCGGTGCGCCGGTCGCATGGCGTGATCGTTGCTGCACCTGGCTATCACGGCACGATTTCGGGGTTGGTCAAAAATGCGCTGGATTATCTGGAAGACCTTGCGAAGGACGAACGCCCCTATCTCGATGGCCGCGCGGCGGGGCTGATTGCCACGGCCTACGGCGATCAGGCTACGATGAGCACGCTGCTGACGATACGCAACATCGTGCATGCGCTTCGCGGCTGGCCGACGCCCATGGGTGCCACCATCCGCACTTATCACGGCTTGTTCTCGCCCGACGGCGAATGTCTTGATGACCGCGCCCGGCTCCAACTCGAAATGGTCGGCCGCCAGACCTTCCGCGGCGCCCGCGCGCTCGCCTCGCTCGATACGAGTGCATGATGGCCGGGCTGCAACCTGCGCTTGATGCGCTATCCGAAGGGCGCATCATCATCATCACGGGCGACCGGCTGCGCGGCGGCGACATCGATTTTTGCATCGCGGCCTGTCACATCACTCCTGAAGCGATCAACTTTCTGGCAACGCATGGACGCGGGCTGATCTGCCTCACTCTCACCCCGGATCGCGCGGCGCATATGGGTATCGAACTGATAAACACGCGCCGGCGACAGCAATCGGGCCGCCCGCACGGTCGTTCGATCGAGGCTGCAACCGGGGTCACCACCGGCATTTCGGCAGCAGACAGGGCGCACACCGTCAGGGTGGCGGTCGATCCCGGCTCAGACGACAGCGATCTTGTTTCCCCCGGACACGTCTTCCCGCTGATCATCGCAGATGGCGGCGTCAGGGCCCGCCCGGCAGCCGCCGAAGCATCAATCGAGCTGTGCCGTCTGGCGGGAGCCGGAGAAGCAGCGGTGATCTGTTCGATCATGCGTGACGATGGCGAGATGGCTCGCCTCGAGGATATCGAGGACCTTGTATCGCGGCATAAGCTTCAGGTTGTCGATATCAGCCAGCTGGACGGCGTGGGAGCGGGCGTCATCCCCGGCGCACCCGATTGATACCCGGGCTGTTTCAAAACTGAAGCAATAAGAATGGCGGCCTGCCATAATAGCCGGGCCCGCCCGAAGCGATCTGCATTGCTGCGCCGGGTGTTGCGGCGGATCGGATAACTGCATTTGAACCAATCCCGCTGTATTTGCGACAGCTTCATGCCGATTATTACGGTTGTGCAATAGGAACTCGCAGATGTGTCACAATACAGCGCCAGGATTTAAGCGCCCCGCTTTCAATTTTAAATGAATTAAGCCCATCCAATATATAAAATCGGTACCGGGTTAACAAGTATAGTTAATATTTCGAATCGGTTGCAAGCTAAAATGCATAAATTTGCAATCCGCTTTCACAACCCGGATTTCAGAATGTAATATGAAGTTATAATATTTTAATGTATAACGGGATTTGAAACAACACAGTTTTATGGCCGGACAATATTCGGTCATAAATCCGATAGAAAGAATTTTTTTCTACGAAATGACGCGCCGTTGTTATATATCATAGCCACACGTAATTAAGCATGAAATAGAGGCGCTTATGGGCGCTTCGTGTGTCGAGTTCAATTCGGGACCCCGCGACAGCCGAGGTAAGGGGACACATTATTTTTGGGGACGATCATGTTTGCCGAGAATGTCAAAGCAGATACGAAGTCACGGTTTGAGCAAAGCCAGGTCGTTGACGGAAAGTTCGATCCGGCGGTAAAACTTCGGGAGTGCATCCGTGACGAGGGTGTCCCGCTGACTTTCTCCCGATCCGAATTTATTCTGCATCAGGGCAAAGCCGGTGGGCAGGTCTATCTTATCGAAGACGGGATTGTCGCGATCACGCACAGATGCATAAACGACCATCGCCAGATTTATGACTTTCTGTTCCCACCCTCGCTTCTGCTACCGACCCTGGGCGAATCCAGAAAGCTGGCCTATTCGGCAGAGTGTCTCACGGATGTCAGCGCGCATGTGATATCGCAGCAATCGCTGGACCGGATTCTGCGCGCAAATCCCGAATACCACTTCGGTCTGCAACAGGAGCTGGGACTGGTTCTGGAGCGCACCCAATCGCATCTGAGCAACATCATGTGCCGGCAGGGAGAAGAGCGTGTGTCGTTCATGCTCGCCCAGCTGCACAAATTGATGACCAGATCGGGCGGCGCGACTCGGGCGGGTGACTGGATCGGCGTGACGCAGATCGATCTGGCATCGTCGGTCGGCATGACGCCGGTTTACATTAATCAGATTATAAAGAAGCTGAAGGCCAGCGGTGCGATTGCTTCGAATAGAGGCAAGATAAAGGTGGTCGAGCCAGAACTTCTTGAATCGCAATCCCGACTATAGTTAAAAATTTTGAATCAACCGACTTAACCGGATGATTCAAATAATTTAACAATTTAACTTATTCGCTCATATTCGATCTATTGATACACAAACACTTCCAACGCACAATAATATAGGCCCAGTTTTTGGGGCATTGTAGCGATTGGAGAAAATCATGAAATATGGATTACTAATTGGCGCGGCGGGGGTAGCTCTGTGCGCTTCCGGCCCTGCTTTGGCAGACGTGACCGTCACCGGCACAGTCGATGTCGAAAAAACCATCAGCGTGAACGAAGACGTCCTGATCGACACTGATGTCGACCTGGATGTTCTGGTCGACCTCGAAGCAGAGAAATTTGCCGAGTCGACCGCGATTGTGAACCAGAGCAATTATGACAACGAAGCCTGCACGAATTGCGCCGAAAAAGAAGATCTGATTGACGGATCCGGGAATGGCAATGCCGGCATGGTTTCGCTCAACCAGTCTTCTGGCAACATGAACAACCAGGGTACTTTGGTCAGTATCGCGATTGATGCCGACCAAGGCGGCGAAAACGGAGATCCCGGTAACAGCGGGTTTGCGGAATCGCTTGCCGCTGCCGACCAGCGCAACGGTTCGCCCGATGCACTTGCCGGTGAAGACGGTTCGTTCTCTGACGGTGAAGGCGGTAACCTGGTCGAAACCGTGAATGTGTTGTTCCGCAATGCAGACATCAACAATTCGTTCAACGGGAATACCGGCCTTGTCTACGGCAATCAGGCAACCGGCAACATGGGTAACCAGGCCAACATCCTGTCGCTGGCATTTGCGCTGGACGATAACGGTGTGGCGATCTCGGAAGCTGATCTGGGGCAAGTCAATGCCAACAACATTGTCCGCGAATCCAGCAGCGAGAACGACGGCTTCGGAATCCTGAAAGTGGCCACTGTCAGTGGCTCGCTCAACGGGAATACCGGCATCGTCGGTGTGAACCAGTCTGTCGGCAATATGTCGAACCAGGCCAATATCGTCTCGATCTCGGCCGTTGGCTCTGATCTGCCAACGTTTTGAGCCCGGTTGAACCAATCAGAAGGAGAAATATGAAATGACACGTTTCATGAAATGTTCGCCGCTGGCGTTGATCCTGGCCGCAGGCCTGGCCACGCCCGCACTGGCTGATGTCCAAGTCGTGGGCACAGTCGATGTCGATAAAGACATCACCATCACCGTTGAAACCGACAAGGACAAGAATGTCGATGTCGATGTGAGCTTCGATGAACAGCTTGACGGCGCAGCCAAATCGGACGCCATCGTCAATGCCACGATCGATAATGTCGAAATCGGTCCGATCAGCGAAAATATCACTGACGAAGGTATCGACAAAACTGCCGA
Organism: Altererythrobacter aquiaggeris; assembly: GCF_037154015.1. Classification (NCBI taxonomy): domain Bacteria; kingdom Pseudomonadati; phylum Pseudomonadota; class Alphaproteobacteria; order Sphingomonadales; family Erythrobacteraceae; genus Aestuarierythrobacter; species Aestuarierythrobacter aquiaggeris. Next base: position 547,152 of record NZ_JBANRL010000001.1, on the reverse strand, counting down.
AACCACTGACTCGGTAAACGGGAACACGGGTATCGTGCAGTTCAACCAGGATGCCGGACAGGCCACCAACCAGGGTAACGTTGCCTCGGTGGCTGCGGTGTTCACCAATGGTGATGAAACACAAGCTGTGATGTCGGAAGCCTATGCCGATCAACGGATCACCGATTCCAGTGCCACACACCGCGAGGGTTTTCAAAACCTGGCTGGTCTGGTCGATATTGTTAACGGTGAAATCGTAGTCGATCTCGAAGGCGACTTTGATTTCGATCTGACCGCTTCCATCAGTGGATCGTACAATGGCAACTCGGGTGTCATTCACGGCAACCAGAACGTCGGCAACGGCAATAACCAGCACAATGTGCTGTCGCTTGCAGTTGGTGACAATGCTCTGGTGGCGCTGTCCGATGCAGGACTTGGCCAACAAAACAGCGGGAATACCTTGCTGGACATCAATTCGCTAAAAACCTCCACGGTTACGGATTCGATGAATGGCAATACCGGCATCGTGAATGTGAACCAGGCTGCTGGTGCATTCAACAATCAGGCGACCGTCGTCTCGGTTGCTGCGATGACGAGCACGGTAGGCCTAGGCCAATAGGTCAGGCAGGTTGGGGGAAAGGCTGTGAAATTCTTCGCCGCCTTTCCCTTTTTCCTTGATCGTTTAGGAACATGAAAAAACTCCCTCAAAAATTTACGGCATGCGTGGCGCCGGTGCTGGCCTTCGCTATCATCTGCATGGGCACCCAGCCCGCCGCACTTGCCCAGGATATTCCCGCTGGCGAAGGTGAACCCGATAGCGGCGATGAGCGCGGAATCACGGATTCCGGCAACGCCCATACCGGCATTTTCCATCTCAATCAGTCGGACGCCGACGGGACGCAGCAGGGCAACAGCTTTGCGATCGGCGCCGTCGCCGATAAGGGCGCGGCGATTGTGGATACAGTGTCGTCACAAAATGCAGACCGCAGCGATTTCCAGAGCCGGTCTTATGGCCCCGCCGCGATTACCAACGCCGCGAACCAATCGGCCGGATTGACAGCAATCAACCAGTCTGCGGCGCCCGGCTCCTCGCAAGTGAACAGTGCCGCGATCGCATTCTCTCAAGATCAACAAAGCCTTGCGCTGGCATCAGCGGGCGCGCAGATTTCAGCCGGCAACTCTCCGTCCCGCACGCTCGATATCGCGCCTTCGGCAACCATTCACGATATGGCCAACGGCACCGTCGGAATGGTGCAGGTAAACCAGATTGCGGGCAACGCGGGCGGCCAGATCAATCTCGTCGCCATCGCTGCTGCAGGCAACGGTATTGCCGGCGCGGAAGCCATCGCATCGGGTAACTCTGGCAGCGCGGCCGAAATCATACCTGCAGACGCGGCGCTTTTCCAACCGGCCAGTCTGGCGATCACCGACAGCTTCAACGCCATGACCGGATTGGCGCAGGTCAATCAGGCCAGCGGCGCAAACAACGTCCAGGTCAATCTGGTGGCTGCCGCATTCGGTCAGGATGCATTCGCGACCGCAATTTCCGACACCAGCCTCGGCAATGTCAGTCCCGCGCCAGACACATTGGCTGCGGGCGAGCAGGACGCATCTGCAGATCGGCCTTCGCTGGCGGGATCTTTCGACGGGTTCGTCGGGGTTGGCCAGATTTCCCAGGTTTCGGGGATCGGTAACCGGACAAGCAATTCGATTGCTGTCGCAGTCACGCATTTGCCGGCAGCCCAGCCATGAACCGCGCCCAGTCAATCAGCGCGAAACGGCCCCTGACAGCCGCATCGGTCGCGGCGGCCGCAATGCTTGCTGCCACAGCCGCGGCCGCTCCGGCTGCAGCGCAGACTATCCCGATTCCGGGCGCAGGCCAGATAGAGGTCAAGGTCCGATCGCTCGCCGATTTGCGTTTCCAGAACATGACCCGCCAATCGCGCGACCTGAGCTGCGGAGCGGCGGCGGTGGCGACACTTCTGAAACATGCCTACGGACTGCCCGCCGAGGAAGGCGCGATTATCGACGAGATATTCGCCGCGGTACCCGAGGGGGCACGCAGCAAAATCGCGGCGGAGGGATTTTCGCTCCTTGAACTCAAACGATACGTCGAAAGCCGCGGCTTTGCAGCCGGGGGGTTCGAACTTGAGTCTTCCGAAAAACTGGCGAACCTGAAAGTCCCGGTTATCGCGCTGATCAATGTCCGTGGGTACAACCACTTCGTTGTCATCAAACGCGTGGATCGCGGCCGCGTTCTGATTGCCGATCCGGCATTTGGAAATGGTCGCCCGACGATCGAAGCATTCGCGGGGCAATGGAACGGGATAATCCTTGCGGTGGCGAAAGAAGGCGCGGTGCCCGATCCGGAATTCATGCAAGACCCGACAATCCTGGCGCAGCCGCAGGATTTGCGGTCCATCGCGGTCGCGCTTGGCACCGCTGAAATCACCCTGCCCGGAGAATACTGACCCCGCACCAGTAAATTCAGGCAAAGCAAAGAGGAGTACGCATCATGCAACGCAAATATCTGCAATTGGCCATGCTGGCATTGCCAATATGCCTCGCGAGTGCCCCCGCACTTGCCCAAGCTGAAGGCGGACCGGCCCATCTGTTACTGGACAGTCTGGGCGGCGAAACGTCCGGCGTCCGCGCACTGTCTGACGAAGAACTGTCAACCAAACGTGGCGGTTATGGCGGCGTGTTCTTCAGCCTGTTCGCATTTGGCGATCTCGATACGCTGGGCGGACAGTTGCCGGCGGGAACGGAGATCACATCGCTTACCGCTGATCAGGTCAGCCTCAGCCTTGGGCTTGCTCAATTGCCCAATACTGGCGGCTTTCTTCAGTTTGCTTCGGTCGTTGGCAACAACAATGTCGTAAACAACAATCTGATTCTGAACGTCTATTTTCTTGAAGGAGGGGTGGCCGATACGAGCAGCCTGACCAATGGCAGCGCTTTGGGTTTCTGACGAAGCCTAAGGCAATAACTCGCCGAATTTCTTGTCCGCTTTGGCGGGCCGTCAAAGTGAAATGTGGAGGATCGCAATGACGAATGCAGCACCTAGCAGTACAGCAGACGGGCTGGCAAAGACCCGGGGATTCTGGCGATGCGGAACAAGCGTGATCGTGATCGGCCTGATGGCGTCATCGACAGCGGCCATCGCCGCTGCAGACGCGCAGGAAGCGGTTCCCGAACAGGTCGAACCGCTCGCCGCGCCCCAGCCGAAAGATCGCGCGGATGCCCGCCTGGAATATCTTCTGGTCCAGCTGGACGAGCGGATCGAGGCGCAGGACCAGCGGATCGCGGAGCTTGAAAAGAAGGTTGACCAGCAGGCATATCTGATCGAGCGCCAGAGGGCAGATGCCCGCGCCCAATATGCCGAGACGGCACGCCTGCGCCTCGCTCTGGCCGAGCGCGGTGAATGGGAATTGATCGACCGGACGAACCGGCCTGCGCCGGGCGTCCAACATGCCATGCTCGCCGTGACACAGGATGGGGCACAGGATATTCCCGCGCCGCCAGCCGACGCGCCAGCACAACCGGTAGCCGATAATGCCATTCCCGAAGCAGAACGCCCGCAATCCGACAAGGCAGTGGACCAGTTGTTGCTTGACCAGGGCGGAGTCCTGCTGCCCGAAGGCAAGCTGCAGATCGAACCCAGTCTGGAATATACGTCGATCTCGAATGACCGGGTAAATATTTCGGGCTTTTCCATTTTCAACGCGATCGTGATCGGCACCATCCGTGTGGATGATGTCAACCGCGACATTCTGACGGGGGCAATTACCGCGCGTCTGGGCACGGGCAGGCGAACGCAGGTCGATCTGCGGGTCCCCTATACATACCGCAACGATACCGAAGTGACCGGCATCGGGACGGGTGACGCGGCAGAGCGGCGGATTACCGGTAACGGTCTTGGCGATATCGGCCTGACAGTGGCGTGGCAGCCTATCTCTGCCAAAGGGGGGCGGCCCGCGACCATCCTGCGGTTGCAGGGCGAATTTCCAACCGGCAAAAGCGCGTTTGAAATCGAACGGATCGCGCCGGTGGAAAACAGCCCCGAACGGATTCTGGCCGAAGCACCCACCGGGTCGGGGTTCTACACCGCCTCACCGGGTGTGACCTTTGTCTGGCCGATTGATCCGGTGGTTCTGTTTGCCGGCGGCGCATACAGTTACACAGCCGGCAGGAGGTTCGATGATTTCGGATATATCGAACCCGGCCATGGCTTCGAATTCTTTGCCGGGTTGAATATGTCGATCAACGAGCGGGTATCGATGAACTTCTCGTTCCTCGACAAGCAACGTTTCGCCACCAAGGTCGAGGGTGTCAAACTGCCCGGTTCGGGAACGCATGATGCACGTTTGTCGCTTGGCGCGTCGATCGGTCTGAGCGACAAGATTTCGCTGGTCCTGAGCGCGGCCAACGGGCTGACTGACGAATCTCCCGACTTTACCTTTTCGGTACGCCTGCCGATCGCGTTCTGAAGCCGCGGCTCGTTCCGCAAGCCGCTCGGACACAGAAGTTGCCGGCAAAATGCAGCCCGAAAACCGGGCGGCCCCGATGGCACAGGTTCCGCAATATTGGCCCGGATTCGCCGGTGTCGCCAGATTCGACCACGGCGGTGACTGTATAAACCATTTTATTGGTGATTATAGCTGTGTTCTATCAAGCAGTTAGCACTCGCCAGATTTATGCCTGACGCAAAATTAACCAATGCTCATCACCGTTCATGAGGACATCCCCGGCATGTTAAGGGTATGCACAGGGAAAAGCTCCATCTGCGAGGCCGCGTGGCCATTAGCGCAATTGCCTTGGGTGCTGCCGGACTTCCGGCGGCCGCTCAGGCCCAGTCATTTATGGCAACCGCTGCGTTGCCTCTGGCTGTCGTAGTGACCGGTTCACAAAACTGTATGCCATCCCGGATCGGTATTGCGCAGACAGCGCTGGCCCCTGCCCCGGTCGCAACATCGAAATCGTCAGCGATTCTGGGCGGTCAGCTCAGTGCGCTGGAAAAGCTGAAGCTGCAACAAGCCGGACTGTCCCCGGCTGCAGCGCCGGCGAATGTTCAACCGGCCGGCACTGATGTGGCAGCTGCAAATTCCTCCAGCATCGTCACAGCGCACAGAGTGGCAAATTGCGCCGGCGCGCGTGAACCGCTGATTGCCCCGTCAATATCGCTGCCATCGACAAATCCGGAAGATTTTCTCGCCTCCGGACGGCTCGAAATCGGTCGCACCATGTTTGACAAGCAATGGTCGCGTGTCTCGGCACAATCGCTGTCATCAACCCAGCTGCGCCGGTCATTGGGATCCGCCCCGCAACGCGGTGACGCGCTCATCTCGCAAGTGAACGGTTGGGTGAACCGGAACATCAGCTATGTCGAGGATATCGCGCTTTACAACCGCCGCGATTATTGGGCTGGTGCCCGTCAGACGCTGGGCAAGGGTAAGGGCGACTGTGAAGATATAGCAATTCTGAAAATGCAGATGCTGGCCGCGGCAGGCATCCGGCGTGACGATATGATCCTGACGATTGCCCGTGATACGGTGCGTAACACCGATCACGCGGTGTTGATCGTGAAACAAAACGGACGCTTCGTGATGCTCGACAACGCGACCGACAGGGTGCTGGAGGCTAACCAGTCCTACGATTACCGCCCGATCCTGAGCTTTGGTGCGACGCAAAACTGGTTGCACGGGTACAGCAACCGTAGCGAGCGCCCGGTCTATCTTTCGGTTAACGCCACATCCAGTGCGCGGCTAACCGGCTTGAGCAAGTAAGACAGCACACTTTTGCGTCCGGTTATGATCTCCACATCGCAAATCATGCCAGGCACAATCGGAAACTTCTGACCACCTTTCCTGATGTAGGACACGTCGGTTTCAACCAGAACCGTGTAATACGCCTGGCGTTCGACCTCGTCATAGATGCTGTCGGCCGACACTTGCTGAACCTTGCCCTGCAGCCCGCCATAGGTCGAAAAATCATACGCCGTGACCTTCACATTGGCCGGATCGCCGATTTTGATGAAAGCGATATCGCGCGGGCTGACGCGCGCTTCGACCAGCAACTTCTCGCCAATCGGCACGATCTGCATGATTTTTTCGCCGGCATTCACATATCCGCCAATCGTCGTGATCTGCACATCGTTGACGATGCCATCGGCTGGTGAGCGAATTTCGTTGCGCTGCTGGCGCGCTTCCGCACCGCGGATCGTTTCCGCGTTAACTGCAATCCGCGTGTTGACTTCGCTGCGTTCGTTGAGCGCTTGTTGGCGAAAATCCAGTTTTGCAGCGCTCAAATCGGCCTGTGCCTCCCTGATCGATGCTTGCGCGCGTCCGGCACTTTGGCGAGCTGCCGAGAGCCTCCCGCGCACATCGACAAGTTCGCGCTGGGCTGTGATCAGGTCGGTTTGCGGAACTATTCCCTTCGCCGCCAGCGGCTGCAGCATCTGGACCTGATCATTGGCCAGGCTCACGCTGCTTTCCAGCGCGCCGATCGTTGATTGCGCTTCGCGCAGGTCACGGCGGCGTTGCTCGATAGCGGCCGCCAACGCGCTCTCGCGGCTGCTGGCGGTTGCTCGACGGACTTGCTGGAGCCGGCGTTCGTCAGCACAAAGTGTGCCCGCACCGCAGCCCATCGACCTGCCGGTTGCCTCACCGTCGAGACGGTTGGCCCTGACAGCAAGACGGTCATTCTCGGTCTGGAGCTGGCCCAAAGCCGACGAACTGGCGGCATCGTCCAGGCGCACAAGGATTTGCCCCTGTCTGACCGTCTGGCCGCCGCGAACAAGTATTTCGGACACGATCGCAGGTTCCGATGGCTGGACCAATTGCGTCTTGCTCGACGGAATAACCTTGCCCATCCCGCGGGTCACCTCGTCAACGCGGGCGACCGCGCCCCATACCAGCATCAACGCGATGCCGATGGTGCAAATCACGATCAGCTTGCGATTGGCATCCCAGCCCGAAATCGTATCGCGGATGCTCATGTTCATTCGCCCTCCCGAGGCGTCGCAGCCGCAGCGCGCTGCTGTTCCAGCGATTGGCGATAACCACTGCTGGCTTCTACCGGATCAGGTATTTTGAGACGCCATTCGCGCGTCGTGTCCAGCCGTCCGCCGACATCGGTCGCCGCATGACGGTCCGACACAAGCGGCGTCACGGTCAGCCCTTCGACATATTCCGGCTCCACAGGAATATCCAATTCGCCTTCGTCATCAAGCATTGCGGTCAGTGCAGCGACGCTGAGCGACGGAACGGCTTCGCGGCCGGTCCACCGCGAGGTGAACGCTGCCGTCTTGCCGCCGCGCCCGGGGAAGCGATAAAAGATATGCCGGCCGATCTTTTCGACCTTCGCCAGCGTAAATGCCCAGCGGGGCACAACATAGTCGGCGTGGTAATGGGTCGATGTGCCGACCGATTTTTCCGTGCTGCCGGCCAATGCTGCGGCTGCAACCTGGCGCGATTCGTTCCACTGCCGCGCCATGGGCTTGCGTAGAAGCGAGCCATCGCACGTGAAACTGAACTGGCAGACCGGGCGATTGACGCCTTCGTACACGACACCGCAAACCGAAGCGGGATAGGCCGGATGGCGCAGCCGGTTGAGCACGACCTGCGCAACCGCGCGTTTCCCGGCCACGCTTTCGTTGGCAGCTTCGTAATAGATTGCCTGCGTCAGACATTTGTGCGCCGAACCATATTGCGGGCTGGCAGCAGTGATCGCACTGAACGCTGCGGCATTTTCGATCGGCAGGCCTGACAGAGGGATCTGATCGTTGCGTTCTTGCGCGCTGGCCCCTTCGATCACGATTTCGGCCTGTTCGCCCTCGGTCAGTTCGTCCAGCGCTGCCACCCGCGACGTTTCAGCCATAGCGGCCTGCTCAAGAGCTGCCGTTTCTTCACCAACCTGGTCGGACCAGTAATAAAGCCCGGTCGCCAGTGCCGCGATCAGCATCAGTGGCAGCACTATCCAGATCGGGTGCAATTTGCCCGGCGTGTCGGTTGCACTAAGCGCGGCGGGGCGGCTGTCAGCCAGATCGATAGGTGTGTGTGCGGTCATTGCGGCATACCGCCCTTCGCTGCTGCCTGTTCCAGAATTGACGCCTTTGGACCATCAGCGATAACCCGACCCTTGTCGAGAATGATGATCCGTTCGCACAGCGCAAACAATGCCGGGCGATGGGTCGATACCAGCAAGGTTTGTTCCGCCTGCAACGAGCCGAGCAAACGATCGACAAACATTCGTTCGGTCTGGCTGTCCATCGCGCCTGTCGGTTCATCAAGAAACAGCATTTTGCTGGGGCTGACGAATGCGCGCGCCAGCGACAGAAACGATCGTTGCCCGCCGGACAATCTGCGCCCCTGTTCACCCACCAGACGATCAAAGCCGCCCGCATCGCGGGATAGAAATTCCTCCGCACCGCTGACGCGAAGCGCACGGGTCATCTGCTCATCATCAATCGAACGATCGCCGATGGAAAGATTGTCTTTCACCGAACCTGTAAACAGGTTTGCATCCTGCCCGACAAACCGGAATGCACGGCGGATATCCTGCGGGCGGAATTGACGGCTGTCGATCCCGTCGATGGTCATCATTCCGCCGGTGGGTTGATAAAGGCCGCAGATCACTCTGCCTAGCGTGGATTTGCCTGATGCGACACGGCCGATCAGCGCAATCCGCTCACCCGGTTCAATCGTCAGGTTCAATCCGCTGAGCGCGATTTCAGGGCTTTCGGGATAGGTGAAATCGAGATTTTCAAGTTTTACGCGGCCTTCGCGGATGATGGCAGGCGCGGTAACGCTGCCGATACGGCGTTCATCCTCCGCACCGAAAAGGCCCTCGATACTATCAAGGGTTTCGCGCGCCTGCCGCCCGCGTGTGAGCAGGAATGCGATCTGGCCGGCGGGCGCGAGCGAGCGCGATGACAACATCACAATCGCGATTATCGCCCCCATGGTAATCTTGCCGGCATCGAACAGATAATAGCCGCCGATGACCAGCGAAATACTGGAAACCTGCTGGAACGTGGCTGCCATTCCGACCGCGATAGAGCTAATCCGGCGCAGGCGCTGCTGTGAATAGCTGCCGATTTCGGCAAGCCCGTACCAGCGGCCGATCATGCCGCCTTCGCCAGCCACGCTTTTGAGCGTTTCCATACCAGCGACCGATTCCACCAGCATGGTCTGCTGCAAACCGTGATCGGCCTGCGCATCGCGTGACGCCTCGACCACCTTGCGTTGCAGGACGAAGCCGGCAATCGCCATTATCACCATCGCGATGACGGGCACGATGGCCAGCCACCCTGCGATGTAAGCGATTACAGCAACAAAAATCACCAGAAACGCCATATCGACCATCAGGACGACAGTGGTGGAAGCAAAGAAATCGCGGACAATCGAATATTCCGAAACTCTGGCTGCGATGGCACCGGTGTTGCCCTGCCTCGCGCTCAAAGGCGTAGCCAGCAACCGGCCGAAGATTTTCTGGGACAGGCGCAAATCGAGCCGCCGGCCGATCTGGTCGATGACATTGGTTCGCGCTGTCTTGAGCGCAAATTCGAGGGCAAATGCCAACAGGACGCCAACGGCCAGCACCCACAAGGTCGAAACAGCCTTGTTGGGAATTACACGGTCGTAAACATTCATCGAGAATAATGGCAGCGCAAGGCCAAGCAGGTTGATAAGCAATGAAGCCATCAAGACCGGGCGGAAGGCCTTGCGCTCCTTGCGCAGTTCGCTCCAGAACCAGTGATGACGGCCCTTGGCATGCCACGGGCTGCTGTCTTCGCGCAGAATATCCGGGTTGCCATAGATCGAGAGGAAACCGCCGTTAAATTCTGCCGAAACGTCCTTGGCTTTTTCCCAGACGGCTTCCCCGCCATCAGGGCGCCAGACGAGAACATCCTGTTCGCGGGCTTCATGGATTACTGCCGGGCGGCCATCACCAAGTTGAACCAGTGCGGGGTAATAATCGTCACGCCTGGGCAGGCTGGAATGATTGCCTGTTTCAAAATTCAGACCGACAAGTTCCAGCGCCGCGCCAGCCTGATGAAAAGGCAGCGATCCTGACGCATCACGCGGCAACGTGTCGAGCAGCCCCGGCGCGAACCCAAAGCCGAACCGCCGGCTCAGCTCGGCAATAGCGGAAAGCATCGGATCTTGTTGACCCGATGCTTTCATATGTGTGTCATTCACCATGGAACAGACCGCCTCCTGAACGAACCTGTGCAAACAGGCCCGTTGTTTCTGGAGGCCGCTTTACTTCGAATATCGCCGGTACTGCAATTCTGCAGGCGGAGGTGGCCCATAATCGTACTCTTCGCGTTCATTTGCTCCCGACCCGTGGCCAGGTTCGATCCCCAAAGCGGACAGGAAGCGATTTGTCGCAGCCAGGCTCTGGTATTCTGCAAATTGCTGCGAGAAGCGCGCCGTTTCGAGTCGCACCTGAGTGCTGTAGCGGGTGTTCTGCGCATCCAGCACATCCAGCAAACTGCGCCGTCCGATGTTGAACTGGCTACGGTATGACAGCAGCAGATCATCGCTGACCTGCGATTGCTGGTTCAGCGCAGACGTAATACGTTCCTGCGCGGTCATTGCAGTCCACGCATTGGACACATCTTCTTCCGCTTCACGCACAACCTGCTGGAGACGGAACCTTGCCTGACTGGCCCGATGCGTCATTTCTTGCAGTTTGGCACGGTTGATCCCGCCATCGAAGACATTCCAGCGGACATATACCCGCCCCTGAATGTCATTCGTTTCACCGGAAAATCCGTCAATATCCTCACCAACCCGGCCGCGAACATCGACCCCGACTGTAGGATAAAGATCGCCTTCTGCCGATTTTACCAGACCATGCGCGGCATCGACATCTGCCTGTGCTTCTCGCACCAGCGGATTGTTGGTCCGGGCAAGCCCGATGGCTTCAGCCTGGCTGGCCGGCAGTGCCGATCCCAGATCGGGCGGCAACACGACCTGATCTACATCGAGACCGGTCAAGCGGCGCATGGCATTCTTGGCATTTTGCAGGGCTTGCAGCGATTCTTCCTGACGGACCACGGCCGATTGCAGACGTTCTTCCGCCTGCTGCTGGTCGGCGATGCTGATCGAACCCTGATCCACGCCCTGTGTCAGATCGCTTACAAGAGACCGGTGGAACGCGGTATTGTCTGCCGAAGCTGCCGAAATCCGCTGTTGCAGAAGGACGTCGAGATATTGCCGCGCAATCTGCAAGGCGATAAATTCGGACCGTTCGACAACCCGCAGCGAAGCCCCGTCGACACGGGCGATCTGCCGTTCGACCTCACCCCGCCGGCGCCCGAAGTCGAGCACCGTCCAATCGAGATTCGCAATGCCCTCGATCGGATAGAGCGTGTTGTTTGCAATACCCAGATTGCGGCGCGTCGTGTTTTCCAACCGGCGCGCACCGGCGGATGCTTCCAGATCGATCCGCGGGTAATACAGTCCTTGCGCCTGCTGGCGTTCGAACTGGATTGCTTCCTTGTTCATCTGTGCCTGGATAATCTCGGGGTTGGTTTCCACTGCGATTGCAATGGCATCCTTCATCGAGACCGGGCCTGCGGCATCCTGAGCGAGCGCGGCAGGTGCAGCGCCCATCAGGAGGGCGGAGACGGCGAGAGTTTTAAAAGTCCTGTTCATGTTAGCCTCCTACCCCTTACTGTACTTTGATTTCTACGCGGCGGTTCTGCGGTTCGCGCACACCGTCGGCGGTCGGCACGCGCGGCTGGCTTTCGCCTTCCGCATCGGTTGCGATAGCCCCGCGAGCGATGCCGCCATTGGCAAGCATATCGACCACTGCAGCGGCACGGCGCTGTGACAAACCGATGTTATAGGCGTCGGAACCGGACCGGTCGGTATGACCGACCACTTCGAAACCGGCCCAACCGCAAGCCACCACATTGGTGGTGATGTAATCGATCGTTTCGCCTGATCCGGCGCCCGGCATCGCGGAATCGAAATCGAAGAATACGGTACCGATAGTACCGCGGTCGCACACTTCCTGCGGAACCGAAGTTACCGGCGGCCGCGGCGGAGCGGTGACCACCCGGGTAATCATCATGCGCTGATAGGCATCGTTGCATTTGCTGATGCTGTTGCGATCCTTGTTCGATGATTTGAGATAGCCCAATGCAATACCGCAATGCGCTTTCGCCGAAATGGCCCAGATGTAGCGCGGATCGTCCGCGTTTATCACGCCGCCATCCCGCGACGCTGCCAAAGCAGCATCGTACCGCATCTGGATTTGATCGCGCAGATCGGACGTTCCCAAAGCCATCAGGCTTTCGGTGTCCATAATATCCTGCGCCGCTGCGGCTGCCGGCATACTCGCGATCGCTATTGCGGTCGCCATTGCCGAAACCATCCCTGTCATTCGCATTGGCCTAACCCCCTGATTAGTAATATTTAAATTCATGCTTGTGCTGCAGCAAGTGCTGAAACATCGTCCATATTGTCGGCAGTCATGTCAGGCGTTACCGCGAAGGCACTCCCGTCAATCTGTCCGAATAGCGCTGCCGAAACCTTGGCAATGTGGGGAACTGCATCCCCGCCTAGCGCTGCATCAACACCGGCAAACTGGTCGAGGATTTCATCGACCGCACCATTGGTGAGAACATCTTCAACCGCCATCCGCGCTTCGGGAAGCGCTTCGGTAGTAATCCTGCCCGCATCCGTAGCTTCCGGCGCCGTAATTGCCAGAAGTGATTCCATCAGCGAGCTATCCTGCATGCTGAAGGCCGAATTGCCGGCGGCCTCGCCAAGTTCGGCGATACGGTCACCGGCATCGAATACCGGGGCCTGTGCCCCGTCATCAGCGCGGGCTTCGACTTCGTCAAGCGATACGCGTGCTTCGGTATCACCCGTTATCCGCGCTTCCGGTTGTTGCGGACCATCCGAACCTGCTTCGAACAGACTTTCGGAATTGAAGGTGCGGGCCACTTGCGGGCCTTCGGCTATGACAAGATAATCGATCTCTAACATTTCAGCTTTGCCCGGAGCAGCTTCTGCCAGTGACAGGGCCGCCGCCGCCAAGGCAATTTGCGGGTCTGCGCCGACCAGGAACGCGGCTGCTGCAGCGGCGGTCACAGCCATTTCGGCAGTCCGTTGATCCATCCTTCCGGTGGAGAAGCTGACATCCGCCAATTGACCCGTCGTTCCATCGGCGCGGGTAAAGAGGCCCGTACCATGGACAACCACGTCATCGTTAGCGGCACTGTAAACAATCCCGTCAGAAGTCAGATCGATAGAAGTGATTCCGGCGTCCGCCAGCGAAGTGAACTCGCCGGCATCGAATACACCGTTACTGTTGGCATCCTGCCACACGCCGAAGTTACCATATCCGGCATCCGCAGCATCGAACTGCCCATCGCGGTTGCTGTCATGCGCCAGGGCCAGCCCTTCAAGATCGGTGCTGGCGCCCGCAGCATCATCGGCAAAGACAATATCGAGACCTGAGCCGGTATCGCGGGCAAGCAGGCCGTCATCGCTGCCAACCCACGCCGTCGCAACCAGGCCGCCACCGTAATCGAAAGCTACGCCAGCTGAGAGATCAAGAAACTCGGCCCCGTCTCCATCAAGGTCGAGAACAATTGGCGCAGTGGCCGGGGTGAAGGTGACATCGATACCATCAATGACAGTGACTTTGTCTCCATCACCGTCGGTTCCGACAATGTCGTAAGCGACGTTGATAGGTTGGGCACTGTTCACGGTGGTGATGTTGAAAAGACCAAGGTCGAAAACGTTGTTGCCCGGTGGCGATTCCACCAGCACCGCGCTGAATGTGTCATCGGTGTTGATTTCGTATTTATCTCCCACACCAAGACCGTCGATGCGCACGCTGCCGTTGGCATTGAACGTCACGGTGACACCGCCAGAAGTGGAATTGGAGGTGAACGTAAGCTCTGTGCCGCCAGCCCGCGTCACAACCACTTTCTCGATATCTACAAAGCTCTCTCCGGCTTCCGGTGTGGTGCCGCTGAAACCGAAGACTTGATCGTCATCAGCGACAATGGCCGTGACGTTGATCGAGACTATCGCAGCCCCTCCCTGCCCGGTTTGCGGGATGGCCTGTTCGAAACGGATGACATCCTGATGTCCGTCAAAGTCGAAACCAGTCACTCCCGCCCCGCCACTGGTTGCGTTATTGACGAAATCGATGCGAACGGCTTCGCCAGGGTTTGTGGCCTGGTTGTTGATGCCGATTGAATCAACCCGCGTGTTAACCGTTCCGCGCAAACCGTCGGAACCGCGGCCCGATAGAATGATATCGATATTGTCGGAATTGTTATTCGCGCTATCTGCTCCGACAGCGCGGAATTGGGCATTACCCGCATTCGCACCGGTCAAATTGGCGATCGAAAATTCGCCGCCATTCGAAATCGTTCCGGCCAGATCGACCACATACTGGTCCGTGTCGGGATTAATGGTTATCGTGAACCCAACCACACCGTTGCCGTTCGTGGCTGTGAGCACGTTTGTACCATTGCCTGAAATAGTCAGCGCCGATCCCTGATACGACAACACATTGTTGTTTGAATCTAGCGCCGGCGAACCGTTGACGATCGAGAACACCACGTCTCCAAGGCCGTCCGCTCCTACAGCCGTGCCATAATTAAGATCAAACGAAGTTGGCGGGCTATCAGTATTGGCAACCTCGCCATTTTCAGGATCGAATACGACTGGCGCATCATCCTGGAAGCCGATCAGATCTCCGATCGACGCCGAAGCGGTCGCCACATCGCCGTCCGCATCCTTCACGGTCGTTGTCGTGAATAGAACGCCAGCGGAAATGAATGCACTCTCGTCCGGATTGTTTACGTTGGTATGGCGAATTGAAAGATACTGGACCAAGCCTAGCGTACCGTCGCTTTCGATGCCCACCGCAAAGGCGGCAACGCCGGTCGCGGCCACCGTTGCATTGGCGCCGATCCGGCCAACCACTACAGCGCCTTCCTTGAACAGGAAGATTGATGTGCCATCTGTCGTATCAAGTCCGGAATCGACGCCATTGGCCGAAAGCGTCAAACTGATCGCAATCGTGCCGCCATCGGTGCCGGTATCGGATCCTGCGCTCGACAGAGCGACTGTGCCCTTGGCATAACCAATGGGACCGGTGCCCGCTACGTCAGGATCATCACCCGCATTAGTTGCTGTGACTGCCAGTGGTCCGGCAACATCCTTGGCATCACCGTCGAGGCCGGGGGTTTCATCATGCACCACGCCCGCGCCAACAGCGCTGGCGCTCGCCGAGGGACCATCGTCCTCGATCTTGAACACACCGTTCGACAGATCAACGCCCGCGCTCGCGCTGTCGCCGTCGCCGTCGGTGACCGTCTGACGGATCACCAGCGCACCCGCAGCCGCCGACAACGCCGACGTGTCATCGGGATTGCTGCTATTGCTGTGATACACATTCTTGGACTGCGTGAACGTGACAACGCCCGTGCCTGCGGCAACGCTGATCGTGAAGTAGGCTACCGCGCCAACGCTGCCCGTTACCACACCGTCAGCCGCCTGGTTCAGCACGATCTGCGCGCCCGGCAGACCATTTGCGCCCAGCGCAAACAGACCCGAGTTCACATTCGTACCCGTCAGAACCAGACCGTAGCTCGTGCTGCCAGCACCATCGGTGCCGTAATTCGTCACCGCGGCAAAATTATCCGCAAAGTTCGCAGTCGCAGAGACGATACCGTCCTTGCTCACGGGGCTTTCATCCAGCACGATCATGTCCAGCGTCGCTGAACCGTTCACGCTCGCCGAGGGACCATCGTCCTCGATCTTGAACACACCGTTCGACAGATCAACGCCCGCGCTCGCGCTGTCGCCGTCGCCGTCGGTGACCGTCTGACGGATCACCAGCGCACCCGCAGCCGCCGACAACGCCGACGTGTCATCGGGATTGCTGCTATTGCTGTGATACACATTCTTGGACTGCGTGAACGTGACAACGCCCGTGCCTGCGGCAACGCTGATCGTGAAGTAGGCTACCGCGCCAACGCTGCCCGTTACCACACCGTCAGCCGCCTGGTTCAGCACGATCTGCGCGCCCGGCAGACCATTTGCGCCCAGCGCAAACAGACCCGAGTTCACATTCGTACCCGTCAGAACCAGACCGTAGCTCGTGCTGCCAGCACCATCCGCTCCATAGGCGATATCGGTTTCGAAATTGTCAGCGAAATTAGCTGTCGCGGACACAATCCCGTCTTCGCTGACAGGGCTTTCATCCAGCACAATCATGTCCAGCGTCGCAGTATCATCGGCGGTGGCTGAAGGTGCATCATCGCGCACCGTGACATCTATACTGTCGAGCGCGCCAACACTGCCGTCGCTATCGGTTACACGGACATTGAAACTATCGCCGGGCAGCTCATCATCGGCACCGGAAATCCCGTCACCATCGGCGGGATCGAAATCCGGATGGGTAGGGTCATTCACGGCTAGCGTGTAGCTGTAGCTGTAATTACCCGCACCGTCGGATGTTACCGTCAATGACCCGGCGTCGCCCTGGACAACGACCGGAGCGGCAACCGTCGCAGCCGTAACATCGATATACACACCGTTCTTGTCCTGGATCTCTACCTTGGCGAGTGTGTCTGCACCGGTAGTGATAGTCAGCGTACCGGTATCCGTTTCGGAATTGCTGCCCGAGTTGCTGCCTTTATCATCGCCATTGCGATCAGGCAGGCCGTCTTCATCGACGATCAGGTCGCTTGCAACAACGGTCGGGATCGAATCTTCAAGCAGGTTCAGCGCTACTGTTGCAATGGCAACATCGCCGTCCGCATCGGTGATCTGATACTGGAAGCTGTCTGCACCTTGCTCGCCAGCGCCCGGTGTATAGGTGAACTTGCCGGTCGCCGCATCATAAGTGACCACACCCTTGGTAGGTCCGGTGACGATGGTAACACCCGAGGCCAGCGATACGCCGTCAGCACCAAATCCGTCATTCGCCAATGCGTCGATTTCGAGCGGGAATTGTTCCGCCACGTCGAAGATACCGTCATTGGTGGCGGTTGGCGCATCATCGTTGAATGTAATCGTCAGCGATCCTGTATCGTCAATATCACCGTCGCTGTCAGCAGCGCGGTAATTGAGTTTGACTGAAGGCGCACTGGCTTCGTCATTACCCGCTGCGTGGAGAACATTGTCCACTTGCGTCAGCACAAAAGCGCCGCTGGGGGTGAGCGAGACGGTGAACAGCGCCCCGCGCGGACCGGTTGCGGTGAGCGTATTCGTCCCGGAATTCCAGGCATAGGATACCATCTCGGTGCCCACCATGCCGGTGGTTCCGTCAAGATTGGCGAAATTGACCGTGCCCGTATCGCCGCCGAAATCGACCGTAATCTGACCGCTGTAAACGGCCTCGCTGGCAGTCAGCGGATTATCGCCGGCATTGGCATTGATATCGCCGACGCTCGACGCCGCGTTACCGCCAGCCAGCGCATCATCATCTGACAGAGCGGTGACATTGACCACGTCAGGCTTTGAATCTTCCTGCAGCGTGATTGTGACCGTTGCTATGTCGGAATCGCCATCACCGTCCGTGATCTGGTATTTGAAGGTTACCTGACCTTCTTCGCCCGGAGCGGGCACGTAAGTGAATGTGCCGTCGCCGTTATTCGTCAGCGTGCCGCGGCCCGAAAGTGAGCCATCGACAAGCACGATCGTGTCGAGCTGGACGCTGTCGGCGCCTTCGATGTCATTGTCGAAAACGTCGATCGTTATCGGGGCATTTTCGTTTGTCGGATCTTGCGTTGCGCTGTCGTCGATCGCGTCGGGAACGTCATCAAGGATGGTGATAGTCAGCGTGTCAGTGTCTGAATCGCCGTCAATATCCGTGACTTTGATTTCGAAATCTACGCTCGTGTCATTGCCCGTGGTGTTATCGCCCAACGTAAAGGTATATCCGATTTCGCCCGTCACAGGGTTGTACGAGACGATCACCAACTTGCCTTCGGGAACCGTGATAACCTGGCCTGGTCCGGTGATGACTATGCCATTGATTTCAACCGTCGCGATACCATCAGGCGCCGCGACATTGATCGTACCCGAAGTCGATTCGACCGGCAGTGGTGCCTCGGTACCCGGCGCTTCGGTGCCGCGTTCGGGCAAGCCGGCTTCGTCAACAACCGTACCCGCGCCCGTAGTCGGTACGGAAATGATTGTGGCAGGCGCATCGCCGATATTGATCGTCAACGTGGCGGTCGCCCTGTCGCCGTCACCGTCGGTAAGCGTGTAGGTGAATGCATCGGTTACGCCCCCCGGCGTACCGGGAGCCCGCACATAGCTGTAACCGCCATCAGGCTGGATTGTCAGCGTGCCGTACGCACCGTTGATCACCAGCGGGCCCGTGCCCGAAACCGTATTGCCATTGTACTGGATCGAGGTCAGCCTTGCGCCATCCGCGCCCGGGGTGTCGGCGCCTGCGGCACCCGCAACCGTACCCGCGCCGGTCATGACATTACCAACGGCAGGACCATAAGTGGCAGCTGCGATCGTATCGACATCGTTCACGGCCGAAGGCGCATCGTCGATAACGGCAATATCCAGAGTGGCATTGGCGACATCGCCATCAATATCGACGACCTGAACGGCGAAGGAATCGATTGATGCATTATCGAGCTTATTGTCGGTCAGCGTATAGCTGTAGCCGATTGTACCGGGCGCAATACTGGTAATCGAAAGCACGCCGAAATCGGTCGTGATCGTCTGGCCCACGGTTGTAATCGGCGTGCCGTTGATCGAAATCGAACCCAGCCCGTCTGGGGCCGCAAACCGGATGGTTCCGGTGGTGGTTTCGGAATTACTTGCGGAATCCGAACCTGCGGGCTCGCTACCGCGTGCGGGAAGGCCTGCTTCAGCGACAGTATCCGACGCGGTCGTCGCACCGGCCGGATTGTCGGGCGTAATGATAATCACCTGCGGCGGCAGATCTTCCTCATCCTCAAGCCCGGGAATGATTTCCCGTTCTTCAGGCCGGGGGAAAGCGAGTTCGGTGTAAGGCAACAAATCGCCCAGGGCGTAGGCCGCCTGGATATCGCCGGCATCGATGAAGAAGTTACCGCCGGAGCTCTGGTTGCCCCCGGCAGCAGGTTCAGGCTCGTTACCGACAAGCAGCGCAGCAAGGTTGGCTGCCGGAACGGTTACGCCGTCAATCACCAGTTGCGGAACGAAAATCGCGCCGTCCGGAATCACCATGCGGGTCCCGTCAGCGAGTTCGATAATCAGATCGCGCCCGACCACGCGCAGGCCGTCAAGCGAGACACCCTCAGGTAACACCACGACATTGTCCGGCCCCGGCTGAATGACATTGCCCTGTCCGGGAGCGTTGCCAAATGCCTCAGAATCCTGCGCCAGATTGGCTTCCGGATCTAAATCGCGTGGATCGTTGTCACGCGGGCCCTGATAATCGGTCATCGTTTTCTTGCCTCAATAAACGAGCGTTTCAGTCTTTCCCGGGTCGTACGGTTAAGTGTGAAAGTTCACAGTCATTAACCACAACCGGGCATTCTTGAGCGCCCCAGATACAAGCCACGGTGACGAATCGTCGAGAGACTCACCGCGAGTCGTAAGACAAGTTGACAGAATTTTAACGATTTTTGCAAGCTCGGTAACCATTACTGGTCATATTAAAGCGTCACGACTTAGTAACAAATTACAAAGCTGTACCAAGCTGAAACAACAAATGCGCCATGCTTAATAGAAAAGGATGGCAAATTACGCGGCCGCGGCCGACAATTTCAGATTTTATAAGTTACATTCCGGGTACTTATCGTACAGATCGGTTCGATTTGTTTGCTGCCTATAGATGGCGGACCCCGTGAAGTATTTTTTTCATATTTATTGCAGATTAATCTCGGTACTACCTGTTTCGCTGCGAATTTGGTAATATTCAGTTAGAATTGATGACTGTCAGCAAATATCCAAAGAATATTGCGACACCATAAGGTACGGTCCATTTCCCGGCCCCGTCCTTTGGTGTCGGGATTTTTTGCACCTTGCGCGCACTGAACATCGCGGCCAGCAAAACCAGACCCGCAACCGACGTCCAGCCAAGCATGGAAAGGCCCTGATCAAGCGGCAGACCCAGCGCGGCGGCCGCATAGAATTTGGCGTCCCCTCCCCCGATCATGCCCAGCCGGAACAGGACCATACCGACCAGCAATGCGATGACCGAATGGGCAAGCGCCCAAGGGAGAGCGGCGATCCCCATTGTCAGGCCGAGTGCAGTTGCCGCGGCGACAGCCATTGCCACGCACAGCAGATTGGGCAGGCGGCGGTGCAGAATATCCCACACAGCACCGCCTGCACCGATCGCTACCGGCACCCAGTAAACAAGTTCAATCGGCATCAGTTAAACGAAACACGCACCGGATATGGTTTGGCTTTCGGTGCAGGCGATACGGCCTGCTTGTCCGGATCGGATTGTTCGATCCGGTCTGCTTCGGCCTTTGCCCTGGCTGCGGCTTCCACCTTTGACGGCGCGCGATATGCGACGACCATATCGGGCGCGGCGGCAGTCGCTGGCAGGCTGGAGATATGGACCACCCCGCGAGCGACCTGCCGGACCCGTCCGGACGTGGATGCTGTTTGCGCTTCGGGTTTCGCGGCGGCAGGTGTTGCTACCGGCGCTAGCTCCGCAACCATTGGTTCGGCAGCCGTTTCGGCAGCAGATCGGCGTGCGAGCATAACCTGTTGTTGCAAGCGCAGCAGGTTGGCTCTGAACTTCATATTGTCGGGTTCCATCATCAGCGCCGTGCGGAAATAACGCTCCGCAAGGTCGGGCCTGCCCAATTTGGCATAGGCAACCGCCAGGCCGTTATTCGCATCGGCGCGCACTGTTTCGTCCAACGAGGCAATCCGGAATGCCGCGACGGCAGCCGAGATATTTCCCGTACGCAATTGCTCTTTTCCGTCAGCGAGCATGACGTCGCCCGATGCGGCAAGCATTTTTTGCTGCTGCGAACGGGACTGGTCCTTGCCATTTCCGAACACCCATTTGCCGACGGGAAAGGACTGGCACGCCCCCAGCGAGCCCGCAGCAATAACCAGCGTCGAATATTTAAGGAACATTTTCATCGTCCTATCCTCCCCCCATTGCCGGCAGCAACTGTCGAATTGTGCGGATGACGCCCGGCAGCATCAAAACACCAACCATGGTCGGCAACATGCATACGACCAGTGGAATCGAAATAAGTACGGGAAGGCGGTGCGCCTTCTCCTCTGCGCGCATCCGGCGCTTCTCACGCATTTCGGAGGCATAGACGCGCAATGTATCCGAAATGCTCGTGCCCAATTTGTCCGACTGGATAAGCAGTGTCGCAAAACTTTTGATTTCGCTGACGCCGCTGAGCTCACCCATCTTGCGCAGCGCTTCTTCGCGCTGGGCGCCGGCCCTCAGCTGAAGCGTCGCGGTCGATAGCAGGCGCGCAACCAGCGGGTGCGTGTTGACCATTTCGCGGCCCACGCGGTCCATCGCCGCTTCCAGGCCCAGGCCTGCTTCGACACAGACAAGCATCAGATCGAGACAATCGGGAAAACCGTTTGTAATCGCTTCGCGGCGCCGATCGGCCTTGGCCGAAACAAACAGGTTGGGAAGATAAAGTCCCGCAACAGCCAGCAGCAAACTATAGCCATACAGTTTGAACCCGGAAACAGGCTCTGCACCTGCAGTCGCGATCGCCAGATAAACCAGCGGCAGGATGATCAGCATACCCAGCCGGGCCAGCGTAAAAAGTTTGGGTGCGTTTGGAGATGTGTAACCCGCAGCAACCAGCTTGTCGCGAAGCTCGTCCGCCCTGCTGTCCGTCAGGTTCAGGCCGGCTTTTTCGATTGTATCGGCGAGCTGCGACCAGGCGCCCTCTTTCTGTTCCTGCAAGCGTGACCGCCCGGCAGCATGCTCGGGCCGGGCAATCGTCTGCAAACCGGCCTTGATCTCCGCACGGCGAACAAATGTCCGTGAAACAAGCACGACAACGCCCAGCACCAGGGCAAACACCAGCGCGAGTGCGGCCAGCCGGGCAAATTCGTTGGTGGCGAGAAATTCCAGCATATCAGACCTGCAAATTGACCATGCGTTTGATCGCAATGACCCCGACCAGATACCACACCAGAAGCAGCGGGAAGCCGATATAGAATATGGGATCCATCGCCACCCCCAGATAGAACGCGGGGTTCATTGCAAACAGCGATACGAATGTGAAGATCGGCAGCCCGGTCAGCAGCCAACCCGTCATCCGGCCTTCCGAACTCAACGCGCGCACTTTGAGATACAGTCCGGCACGCTCACGAATGACCTTGGACAGATTGTCCAGAATTTCCGCCAGATTACCGCCTGTTTCGCTTTGCACAGACAGCGACACGACAAACATCCGGATATCGTCGAGCTCCCACCGCTCCGCCATGTCGTTGAGCGCATCGGTCAATTCCGCGCCGTAGGAAACTTCATCGGCAATCAGGCCAAATTCGGACCCGATCGGATCTTCCATCTCGCCGGTCAGCAAATCGATCGCCGATGCAATCGGATGGCCGGAACGTAATGCGCGAACAAAAATGTCGAGCGCGACGGGAAACTGTTCCTGCATTTTCTTGCGCCGGCGCTGCGCCAGAAACGATGCTGCAAGCAGCGGTACGGCAATCGCCACAGATGCCGAAACTGCCATGATCAGCTGGATGACACCGCCGGTAAGCGGATAATTCGATGTCCAGGCGGAAATCGCAATGACCAGAAATAACGTGATAAACAGCACAGCCATACCCAGCGCTGCCTGAAACGGCGTGTAAGGCAGCGCCGACATCATCAGATTGCGCCGGAAAGCCGTGTAAAGACCGGCGAATACACCGCCTCCCCCCACCCCTGCGAGCGGATCGTTCTTGCGCAGATTGCTGATAATTTCGTCGCGGTCTGCGCCCTTGGCGATCAACTTGAGCCGCGCGTTTACAGCGCCGACATGCACCCTGTTGGCGACCGAATAGCGCAGGATAATCTGCACGAGCAGAAAAACGGCCCCGAAAATGGCCAGCAGCACCAGAACACGGACTGCATCGCCCGTCATTGCCTGTGGCCGATCTTGAGCGATGGACGGAACAATTCGGAAGGCACCGAAATGCCGTGATCAGATGCATCCTGCAGGAACTTGGGGCGGATCCCGGTGGCTTCGAAATAGCCCAGAACTTCGCCGTCTTCACCGCGGCCGGTCATCTTGAACCGGAAGATTTCCTGCATCGTGATCGTATGTCCTTCCATGCCGATCACTTCCGACAGGCTGAGCAAACGCCTGCGCCCGTCGGCCTGACGACCAATCTGGATCACCACATTGATCGCCGAAGCAATCTGCGCGCGGGACGATTCGGAGGAGATGTCGATCCCGCTCATCCCGATCATCTGTTCGAGCCGTGACAGCGCATCGCGCGGCGTGTTGGCGTGCACCGTCGTCATCGATCCGTCATGACCGGTGTTCATCGCCTGAAGCATATCGAACGCCTCGCCGGCACGAACTTCGCCCACGATAATCCGGTCGGGCCGCATACGCAGCGCATTCTTCACCAGATCGCGCTGCGTGACCTCTCCCTTACCCTCGATGTTGGGAGGCCGCGTTTCCAGCCTTGCCACATGTTCCTGCTGTAATTGAAGTTCAGCCGAATCCTCGATCGTGACGATGCGTTCGCGGTCGCTGATATAAGACGACAGCGCGTTCAGCAGTGTCGTTTTGCCCGAGCCCGTACCACCCGAAATCAGGACATTGCGGCGCGATGCGACAATTGCGCGCATCACATCCGCCACGTCTTGCGGAATACTGCCAAATTCGACCAGCTTTTCCATGCCGATCCGCTTCTTGGCAAACTTGCGGATCGACAGCAGCGAACCATCGATTGCGAGCGGTGCGACAATCGCGTTGACCCGCGACCCGTCAGCCAACCGTGCATCGACGAATGGCGAGGATTCGTCCACCCGGCGGCCGACCGCGCTCACGATTTTCTGGATAATCCGCAGCAGATGCCGCTCGTTCTGGAACCGGGTTGTTTCCTTTTCCAGCAAGCCGTTGCGTTCGACGAACACTGTCTTGTGACCATTGACGAGAATATCCGTAATCGTCTCGTCAGCCAGCAAGGGCTCCAACGGGCCAAGCCCCAGCAATTCATCGAGAACCTCGGCAACCAGTTCCGTGCGCTCTTTGGCATTGAGTGCCGCGTCTTCCTCGACCAGCAGATCGAGCACGATATCGCCGACCTCCTCCTGAATCTGATCGCGCGACAGTTTCTCGAGAATTCCCAGATTGATCCGGTCGAGCAGTTTGCGATGGATCGCGGTTTTCAAAAGGAGATATTTGTCCAGATCGCGATCATCGGCGACCTGTTCGGCAGCCTGCAGATCGGCGGCCTGGATTTCATTCGGCGCAGTCGATTTCTTGATCGCAAATTTCACAGGCTGGACCTCTGTTGCAACAGGCCCGCCAGCTTTTCGGCCAGTTCATCGATATCCGCCGCGAATTTGCTTTTCGGGCGGATCTGATCGACCAGCAGACCCTGATCCTGCGCAGTCGTGATGTATTGCGCGTCTGCGCTCAGGGCGGCGAGGACATCCCGGTCGAGCGTGGATTTAACGTCCGCCAGACTGATGCCGCCGAACAGTTTCTTTTCGGCGCGGTTCACGATTACCGAAACCGACCGGCTCTCGATCCCGACATTCCTGAACAAATCCAGCCGCCGGCGCGCCTGGCGCAGGCTCGGGATGGTCTGTTCGACAACCATCAATATCCGGTCCGCCTCGGCGAGAACCGACAGGTTCCAGTTGGTCAGGTTCGAAGGCAGGTCGAGAAATACATATTCGAAGTCGCGGCGCGCAGTCTCGATCACGCGCATCAGTTGCTCGGTATCGATCGCTTCGATCGGGACGATTTCCTGCGGCGCTGCAACAACCGCGATCCCGGTTTCATGCTCCACCGCAACGGTGCGGATCAGTGAACTGTCGATCCGCACACCTGCATCAAGCAGGTCGGTCAGATTACGGCGCGGTTGCAGGCCAAGCACATCCGAAACGCGGCCAAACTGGATATCCAGATCGATTATGCAAACATTGGCGTGCGGCGTTTCCACATCCACGAATTCGCGGGCCAGATGCGTCAGCAGCGTTGTCGCGCCGCTTCCGCCCAGTGATCGGGTGACCGCAATCAGCGGTGCCAGATCGCCTTCGGGCTCGTCATATCCGGCCCTTACCTCAAGCACCGCAATCGCAGCCTGCAGAATCTCGTCCGGATCAAGCGGCAGCGATACGACATCGGCCACGCCTTCGCGGATCAGGGTGCGGACCAGCCGCAGGTCGGTATTATCAAGTGCGACAATCTGCGCCAATCGCGGGTGCGTTGCGCGGATCCGGGCGAGCCGCGCCATCGACGCGGGCATATCCGGATCGACTTGCAAAACGACGATACCCGCGGCGGGCAAGGCATCGTCGGGCACCGGCTGATCTAGCGGGAGCGCCACCAGATCGGCATCCGAAATCCAGCTAATGCCCTGCGCCGATTGCAAGGCTTCGATCTGCAAGGCGTCGGCAATCACGGTGAGCGGCGCAGGAAGGCGCAGGATATTATCCGTTTGAAGATCCATCGGTGTGTTTTCTCTACCCATCAGTTCGATCCGTCCCCGATGCCGTCTTCCATAGTCAGCGTGTAAGAAAAGTCCGGCAGACCAACCGTATTGGCCAGCAGGATAATTGCGGTGAAATCCATATCCACCAGCCTGACCGTCACCAGCGGCGCAATATCCATCCCATCGGGATTGCCCGCATAACCCAGACCCGATCCGCGATATTCGACCACCAGATTGGCCGGTGTGATCGACGGCATGATTTCGGTCATGCGGTTGACGAGCGCGTTAAACGCCGGAGTTGACAATGTCGGAGCGTTATCCGTGCAAGGCGGGGTCGTGCAGACGCAAGCCAAATTGGTGCAAGTGATCAGGCCAAGTGCGGCAGCCGGTATCCGGTCGCCCTGTGTCAACGTGACCCCGCCTACGCTGGTATAGCTTTGCGTAGCGAGTTCGGGCGTGATCGGATTGGTTACGACAGTCCAGCGCGCGCCGATCTGCGTGGCTTTTTCGCCCTGGTTGAAGGTATAGGCATAGCGGCCTGCATCGATCAGGCCGACCAGAAACAGCACCGCAAGCGGCAGGATCAGCGCAAATTCGGCAGCCGAGCCGCGGCTATCCGATAACAGGGCCCGCGCGGTTTTCAGCAACGTGCTCATATCCCCATCACCGCAGCTTCCTGGCTGGCTTTGAGCGAATAGGTCGAATCGATCACGCCCACTCCGGCAAATAGCGAAGGGTAGTCAACGGTCGCATCGATCGTCACAAACGGTGCATTATCTTCATTGGCATAGATGCCTGTGGTAATAGCGGTTGCCGCGCATGACAGAGTGACCGTCACATCAGTATTCACCCATCCCGGCACGCGGGCCGTGCCGCCGGACGGCAGGCCGGTGCGGGTCATTTCCTTGATGCTGGTTTCAACCGTGGCCGGGATCGTGCTTGCCGTCCCGCCCGAACAGTTCAGTTCCGCAAAACTTTGCCGGCTGGCAAATCGTGCGCCGTCCCGCACGCCTTTGACAACCTGATGCTGGGAATAGAAATAATAGCTCATTTCCAGCCCGCCAAACAGCAGCAGCACCAGAAACGGGACGAGCAGCGCCATTTCGGCTGCGGCATTGCCGCGGCGGCAAGCACAAAATGTGCGCAAAAAGGAGGGCGAGCGTGTCATCGGATCAGATACGGCACATCGCGCCGCACAACCGTGCCCGCGGTTTCACCCGCTGACCCTGCAGCTGTCTGGCCGATAACCTCGACATAGATTTCGTCTTTGGCTGTCCGGTCCCGGTCCAGCGACGGCTGGACAAGGAAGATATCCATGAATGCGGTTACCCGCTTGTCCAAGGATTTGCCTGCCACATTTTCGGCTTCACAATTGATCACGGCAACAGACAGACGGCGACGGTCGGAAACATTGGTGGCCGGAACCTGGCCGCTGCCATATCCTTTGCCGGCACTGCATACGGGCGAGCCATAGGCCGACACTGCGCTGGGGCCGCCCAGCACTTTCGCGCCGTTTATCGTCATGCCCCGGTTCGCGATTTCCCATGTGTAAACCTCGTAACGCGACGGCGAGGAACCAAGATTGGTATAAGATGCTGTCGGCCACTGCGCCGCGGTCCAGTTATAATTTGTGCGGAAATAGGCGTTGCGGTCCCACACCCCGTCACCAAAAGCCCCTGCTCCGGCACATTGATTGGACGGCGTCGCGTGGCAAATATCGCGGGGATGCCCCATCGACGTTGGCGTCACAGTCGTCGGTAAAGGCGCATTTGTGGGCGGAAGATAGCGCCCGCTGAGGGCGACCTGTTTCCAACCGTTATTATGCACACGGCAGGCTTGGCCGCCTGTCAGGCTATCGGGATGCACGAAGTCCTTCACGCTGTTCACCGATGCGGCGCACAGGCCGCCGCTGGGACAGGCGGTGTTGCCTTCATAAATATCGAAGCGTGTATTGATCGAATCGGCCAGATCGGTCTTGTTGCCCGTTTCCGTATCGACACCTTCGTTGGCGGATTGGGATATGCATTCGCCTGGCGGAGTATTCCAGCCCAGCGATTTCCTCAAATCAGGCGTGCCGCCGCCATTTCCGGGGATGGTATCAAGAAACCCGAAATTACCCGGCGCCCATGAATTACCGCCGCCACCTTTCAGCAGCAGCCCCTTGCCCTGAAAGGCATCCGGATCAAACGGAAAATCGCTGTCATTATTATTCAGCGGCTCGTTGGGATTGCAGATCATCAATGGCGGTGTGCGGCATAGCGCGGCACCGATACCGGCCACCGCTTCTGCATCGATATCTCCGCTGAATGCGCCAACCACCGGCGTGAGCGTGTAATTGGCGGTGCGCGTTTCAACGGCTACACGAATAAACCGTGCATTCGCATCATTTGCGGGATTGCTCGCGTCGAGCGCGTTGGTCCCGGCTTCGGCATTGGCCCGCGTTGCGTAAAAGAACACCGATCCTTCGGGTATATCAACCGCAGCGTCGCCGCCGTCATTTGCGAAATAGGTCGAGTTTGTGACCAGTCCGCCGCGCGCTGCACCGGTTGCGCGCGCCATCGAACCGGCGGTCTGGTCCAGCTGGGTGGCGCCCGCCAGCGCAGCCTGGTCGGCGGCGTTTTGCAATTCGGTGTCCATCGCAGCAATCTGCGCATAGTCAAAACCGATACCGGCGACCGCGACCAGAACCGGGAGTGCAAGAGCGTATAGCGCGGCTGTCGCGCCTTTCTCGTTACCCCAGAACCCTGCCTTGAACGGCCGCTGCATCGTACGTCTCCATCACTCGGTTAATTAGGGCTGCTGCCGGTTACTGAATCGGTTGTCGAAATGCCTTCGGGTTGCTTGACATTGTCCGTCCGGTAACGCTCGATCGCATTCGACGCATGGTCGCCGCTGGAAACGGCAGGTTCGTCATACACCGGATTGGGGTCGATGACCTGCGCCATCATTGTCTGGCGGTTATATTCGCCAAATTTGACATCGCCCGGCGCATCATAAATCGACTGGGTCGCACAGGCAGAAAGACCGGCGGCAACCAATGCCAGACAAGCGCCGCGCTTAAGCGTCTCAATATTCATAATCGCCACCTCCTTCAGCCGGAGCCGTTGCTGTTTCGCCAGCCGGAACAGGGTCATAACTCTCGCCGGTCAGAACTGCGCCAAGTATCGTGGGGTCCCGCACACGGTCGGTCGGCAATCTGACCTGGTCGGGCCGGATGGGCGCCACGAGGCGCGGTGTCACGATGATCAGCAATTCGGTTTCGCCTTGCTGGAATTCGGTTGACCGGAACAGCGAACCAAGGATCGGAATCGAACCCAGCAGCGGAACCTGGTTGATCGTGGTCTGGAAATCCTGCTGGATCAAACCCGCAATCGCGAAACTTTCACCGTCGCGCAGTTCCAGCGTGGTGCTGGCCCGCCGCGTCTGCAGGCCGGGAATGCTGAGGCCGTTGATCTGCACCGAAGCGGCCGGATCGATCGAACTGACTTCGGGTTCGACCTTCAGATTGATCGTCTTGTCACCCAGCACCGTGGGCGTAAAGCCAAGGCTAACACCAAACGGTTTGAACTCGACGCTTACGCGGCCGCCATTATCGTCGCCACCCGTGGAACCTGACTGGACAACCGGGATCGGAAATTCGCCGCCGGCAAGGAACGATGCGGTTTCGCCCGACAGCGCCACCAGTGTCGGTTCTGCCAGCGTCTTGGCAAAGCCTTTGCTTTCAAGTGCATTGAGATAGGATTCGAAATTCAGCCCCAGCGCGCGGAAGGTTCCGCCGATTATGCCGAAACTGTTTGCCACACTGCCCGCGCGCAGCAGCGCGGTCCCGTCAATCCCGGGGGTAAGCGTGGAACCCGGTCCCGACACGCCGCCAAACGATCCACCGTCGGAATTCACAAAGCCGCGCACACCAATATCTTCGCCAATTTCGCGGCGCACTTCGGCAAATTTCACTTCCAGCATTACCTGCTGGCTGGCGCTTAGGCCGACCATGTTCACAACATTGTCACCGGCATAAGTGCGGGCAAGCTGCACAGCGCGGTCGATTGCGCCCGCATCGCTGGCCAATCCGGTCAGCACCATCGATTCGCCCGAAATATGCGCTTCGATCTGGTTGCCGGGTATCAGCCTGTCGGCCTGGTCGCGAAATGCCAGCACATCGGGGCCAACCGCAATATCCATGATCACGATCACGCGGCCGCCGCCATCATACAATGTCAGGCTGGTTGTACCCATCGCCTTGCCAAGCACGTAAATCGACCGGTCGGTAATCGGCACGATATCCGCAATGTCGGGATTGCCCACCATCGCGCGTTTGATCACCCGGTCGGTGGATACGACCTGGCTTTTGTTCATCGGCACAGTCAGCGTGCCGCCGTGGATACCGCTGTCGGTATATTGCGCGGCGGCTGGCGTTGCAGCAAGCAATGTTGCCGCCAGTGCCGCACCCATTCCCGCACGCATTCCCGCACGCAGTGCAGCGCGCATGATATCAGTACCGGCCATAACGCTGCACCTCCGTATTGGTGGTTTCTGTTCCGCGGGTGACAGTCATGGTCGGGCCGCTGGGCCGCTGCCTGACAGTCGCTGTCGAAGCGCGCGGCGCCGATGATGGCGGGCCTGCCCCTTGCGGCGGATAGACATAGACCGGGGCGGACGCCTGAACGGGCGCAGGTTCGCGCTGACCCGCCATGAAAATACCCGATCCGCCAAGATCGCGCGTTGTCACGGTTGCATAAGTGCCAACAGTCTGGTTTTCGACATTACGCAGCGCAAGGCTCAACCTGCCCACATCGACCGCCAGCGCCAGTTTCTGCGCGCCGCGCTGATCAACCTGCAAGGTTGCGGTTTTGCTGACGACGACTTCGGTGTTGCCTTCGTTGCTGCGGCGATCGACCGCCAGCACCTGGACATTTTCGAGCACGACCGAAGTCATCTTGTCATCGCCCGTTGCCCCATCGCCGGGAATTTGCCGTGTCAGCAAAACATCGACCACATCGCCGGGCGTCACGAAACCGGCCACGCCGGAAACTTCATTGATCGGCACCGTAATGGCGCGCAGATCGTCGGGAATATTTTCAGATAGAACGGCGCGTTCGGAAATGCGCGACCTCAGGATGGGTTCGCCATTGGCAATCGGGCGGATTGCCACATTATTGCCCGCCAGCAAGCGCGCGACATCGCGGTAAGCACCCGCCGGAACCGATTGTGCCGGCCAGTTGACCAGCCGGACATTGTCTGCCGTCAGCGGCGCGCCAAACGGGAGGTCCTGCCTCGCCACCGCAATGCGCGCCATCTGCTGTTGCTCGGCAATGCGTTCCTGCCGCTGTTCGACACCGCTGAACCAGGCGTTGGCCACATAGACTGCAAACAATCCCAGAATGATTGCTGCACCGATGATGATTAGATTACGGCGCTCCACGCTTTAGCCCCCCAGCTTGCGGTTAATCAGGAAAGTATCGCAGCCCGCCCTCAATGAAAACGGGCCGCGTTACAGTATTCGATTTACCCGAATTATGGGCGGGTATCAATAATATCAGCAGTATCACTCATAGCGTTCGAGATCGAGCCCGAAAGTGTTGTGGCTGCTGCAATAATGGCAACGCCGACAACTACGAGGATCAGAGCGTATTCAGCTGCCGAAGCACCGGATTCGTCTGCTGCAAAAGTTTTAAGAAAGTTGGTCATTTCAAATTACCCCAAAAATGCGGTTACAATACACCGCGATAAAAATGAGCAACGGCATCTATTTCCGTTTGCCCGTCCCACAAGGTGCCGCCTGAACTGTCAAACCCAACTATCGAAAGATGTTAGGTATTTGCCAAATACAGGAAACACTGTCCCCCTGTGGAATGCCGTGGATTATTTAATCTTAAGGCGTTTCAGTCAAGAAGTATCAGTTAATAAAAAATTAAGACAATAAAACCGCGACTTGGCATGAAAGTTTGTTAGGATTATTCCTTAACGGCCAGCGCCTGTTGCCCAATGGAGGCCTGAAAATCGTGACAATCCAAGAACTGGCGAAACAATTCCCGATGCCGAGTCGTTCGTTTCGAAAATTACGGACTAAAAACACACTATAAAATTACGCCGTAACAGAATGTCGCATGCCGGACGCAAAAGGTTCAAACAGCCATTATTTTATCATGCGCCGCTGCGCGCTGCCTGCTGCGCGCATCCCGTAACGCAAGGTCAGCGCCCGGTCCCGCGCTGCGGCCTGCCTTTCTTCAATTTCGCGGAAAGCGCCGCAATACGTTCGGCATTGGCCCCCAGGTCACTCAGCCCCACACGCGAAGTGGAGCGGAAATCGACTCTCGTCCCCTCCGGCCCGGGGGTTACGCGCGCGGTCACATCGTCTTTGAAACCAAACCAGAAAGTCTCCGCCACGCCCGATACCGCGGCGCTGGACCCATCCGCCGCAACATCCGCCGCAACATCGGCAAACCCCATGCCTCTCATCGCATCGGCAACCTGCTTGGTCGCCGCGTCCCGATCGGCCTGCAAGGTAACCGGCCCAAGCTGCGGATAGTTTTCTGCAATCACTTCGGCGTTGGTCTTGTCCTTGATACTGTCCGCGTCCTTCCAGACATCGTATTGCCCCAGCGGCACATCAAACGCGCGCAGCGGATTTGCGCCGGACGCCTCGCGCGCTGCAACCGTCGCTGCGGGAAACTGCGGCGGGTTGGCGACATCGGTGGCAATATCATGGATCGGCGGAATATCGCCCGCACCCGCGCGCACCGAAGCGGCCATGGCCATCATTCCCGCGGGTATAAGCAGTGCGATCAACGCAAGCAGCCAGCCGGTTCTGGGTTTTTTCACCAGACAGACGATCAGCGAAATCAGCGCGACAAGCGCCACGCCGCCGATGATAATCGGCCCGGCAGTAACCGTGAGCGTGATCAGACCGGTCTTCCAGTCCCACAGGCCGAATTTGGTGCCCAGCGCCGCCGCCATGAAATAAACCGGCAGTAACAAGGCGAGAATCAACGCGAGACGGGCGTACCAGGGTGCTTTTTTCATACACGCGTGATGCACCGCGCAGCGATGCTGTTCAATAGCCGATACGGATTCCCGCCCAGAAGGTGCGCGGTGCGCCAAGATCGATTTCGCCGCCGGAGTTGCGGGTAACGATCTGCCGGTCAGTCAGGTTCTCTGCCCGCAACACCAGCGCAAGACGGTGCCCGAGCGGGGCCTGCAGAAACGCATCGACGGTTGTTACAGCGGGCAGCTTGTCCGTTTCCAGATCGCTTTCGAATTGCGCACCGGTATGACGCACCGTGCCCGACATTTGCCAGCCATCGGCGGGCAGCCAGCTGAACGTGGCCGATCCTGCCCACTCTGGCGTCTGCGGCGGACGTTTGCCATCAAGCGCAGCGGCAAATCCGGTGCCTTCGACCGCCGCATCGGTATAAGCCAGCGAACCGTTCAGCCGGAAACGCCCGGCTGCGAAATTCGCACCCGCTTCGATCCCGCGCGCGGTGATCGCATCAAGGTTTTCGCGTTGCCGCAGGTTTGCCGCAAGCGTGACATTGGCGATCGCATCCTCCAGCCGGTTTTCGAATGCCGTCAGCGAAAATGACACACCCTCGCGCGGGGTCAGGTCAAACCCCGCCTCCATTCCGGTCAGCTTTTCGACCTTCAGCGCGGCGTTGGCCTGCGTCACGACCGGAAACACGACAAAGGGCCGGTAAAGCTCGTTCAGCGTGGGCAGGCGAAGCCCGCTATAAGTCGCTGCGCGGAAAGCCAACTTGTCACTTGCGCGGTATAGCGCCCCCGCGCGGTAGGTGACGGTCCAGTCCTGCCTGTCCTGATAGATATCGTTGCGCGCAATGCTGCCATCCGGCCTGCGTTCGAGGTAAAACCCGTCGCTGATAGCAGTGCGGTCCGCGCGCAATCCGCCGGTCAGTATCAACCGGCCAAGCGACCAGTCATCTTCGGCAAAAATGCCCAGGTCGCTGTTGGCGCCGCCGGCCCGCCGCCGCGCAGTCAGATTCCCGCTGAACGCGCTGTAGGCTTCTTCCTGCAATTCTCCGCTCGACCGGCGAAAATCCACGCCGAGTTTCAAAGTATGGTCTGGCCCGGCGGGCGGGCGCAGTTCCAGCTTGCCGCCAATCCCGGTGGAGGGGGTATTGCGCTGATCGAGCACGCGGACAAACCGTGTTGAACTGATGACTTCGTTCGAAAAATTGCGCGCCTGCACGTAAGCCAGCGCATCCATTTGCCAGTCGCCGCGGCTCACGATGCGCAAGCTGGCGTCCTGCCCGCTGCTGCTGCTGTCCGCCCCGTCAAACCGCAATGTGCGGTTGTCATCGAAGATCAGCGTGCGGAATTGCAATTCGGTATTCGCCGATACCGGCACCACTGCGCGCAATTGGCCCGAACGGCTTTCAAATCCGGCGCGCGCGGATGCCGGCACCCGTTGGTCTTGCGGCGTGGTGAAGAAACCTTTGCCGCGGTCCCACCGGCCGCTTGCCGAAATCACGCCGCTGCCAAGCCGCTGGGTTATTGCGGCGCTCGCTTCGGTTTCGGCGCGGTTGTTGATCAGCAGCCCGGTCGATAGCCGCGGCTGTGTCAGCGCATTGGCGCTCTCCAGTTCGATCGTGCCAGCCAGCGCGCCTGCGCCAAACGGCCCCGAACCGCCGCCCCGCGTCACGCGGATATTGCCCAGCCGCTCGGGCGCTATGGCGGAAAACGGGATATAGCCGAAAAACGGATCGGACATCGGCACTCCGTCGAGCAGTATCAGGGCCCGGCTTGACGCATTGCCGCCCAATGCGCGCAATGTTGCTCCCTGTGCCGACGGATTGGACGATCTGCTGTCCGAACGGCGGAATTGCTGGAACCCGGCAACAGAGGACAGCACATCTTCCACCCGGCCCGACGCTGACGAGAGGATTTGCTCGCGGTCGATTTGGGTTGACGCATAGGCCGGCGCGGCGGGAGTTGGCGCCAGCCCTTCCCCCGTCACGATTATGACCGGATCGTCACGCTCCGCCCCGGTATCCTGTGCGGCAACCGGCGCGCAGAGCAGAAAAGATGTGAGGACGGGCGGTGCAAACAATATCAGACGCATATTGCCTACTAACGCGTCCGTGGCGGCGGGTCAGCCCCAATCAGTCCTATTATGCCACTGGCCTTGGTCGCTGTGCTGTGCTTACATCACCGGCAGCAGGAGAGATAATGATGACAGCGCCCAACCCTGATTTCGATGTGCTGATCGTGGGCGCCGGTATTTCCGGCATCGGGATGGCCGCGCATCTGGAAATGATGTGTCCCGACCGCACCTATACAGTCGTCGAACGGCGCGAAAATCTGGGCGGAACATGGGACCTGTTCCGCTATCCCGGTATCCGGTCGGACAGCGATATGCACACGCTCGGCTTCAATTTCGAACCCTGGACGCACGAGAAAAGCATCGCCGACGGCCCCTCGATCCTCGAATATCTTAATCGCATCGTGGATGAGCGCGGGATTCGCGGGCACATCCAGTTCGAACGCAAGGTCATTTCAGCCGATTGGCGCGCGGCGGATGCCTGTTGGCACGTAACTCTGGAAAACGCCGATGGCTGGCAAAAGGAAGTTACCGCCAACTGGGTGTACCTCGGCTCCGGCTATTATGATTACGACCAGCCATACGAAGCTGAGTTCGCGGGCCGCGATGATTTTGCAGGTCAGATCATCCACCCGCAATTCTGGCCGGAAGGTCTGGACTATGCCGGCAAGAATATCGTGGTGATCGGATCCGGCGCAACCGCGGTAACGATCGTGCCCGCGATGACCGACAAGGCTGCAAAGGTCACGATGCTTCAACGCACACCGACCTGGTGCGGTATTGCACCGTCGAAAGATCCGCTCGCAAATATCCTGCGTAAATTCCTGCCCGACAAGGTCGCTTACAAAGTTACCCGCGCGAAAAATATCTGGATGCAGGACTTTGTTTTCAAGAAAGCGCGCAGCCAACCACAAAAGATCGCCGACGCGCTGACCAAGCGGATCAAGAACGAATTGGGCGAGGCTTATGATGCCGAGGCTTTCACTCCCCCTTACGACCCGTGGGACCAGCGGCTTTGCCTGGTGCCCGATGCGGATCTTTTCAGCGCGATAAAGGCCGGCAAGGCCGATGTCGTAACCGATCGTATCGTGCGATTTGTCGCAGAAGGCGTAGAACTGGCATCGGGCAAGGTTCTTCCTGCTGACATCATCGTGACCGCAACCGGTCTCGCGCTCGCCGTCGCTGGCAAAATCGATATCCGTCAGGAAGGCACCAGCGTCGATTTCTCCGAACGGTTTTATTACAAGGGCTGCATGTTCTCGAACCTGCCGAATCTGGCGGTCGTGTTCGGCTATCTCAACGCCAGCTGGACGCTGCGATCGGACATAAATTCCGAATATGTCTGTAAAGTGCTCAATGAAATGAGAAACCGCGGCGCGACCATCGCTTCGCCGCATTTGCCCGATGATCACGCACTTGTGGAAGACGACATTTTCGACTTTTCCAGCGGTTATATCCAGCGGTCCAAACACATCATGCCCAAAAACGCGGTCGATCTGCCGTGGCGGCTCAATCAGGATTACCGGAAGGATAAAAAGGATCTGGCGAAACAGCCGGTCGATGACGGAATCCTGAAATTCGGCAACGCAGATGTCAAAACGCCGCAGATGGAACCTGCGCAGTAGCTATGCGGCGCGGTATATCCTAACGCAGTGACCATGACCGCAAACGACAAGATCTACACCGCCGCTCTCGTCGTGATCGGCGACGAGATTCTTTCCGGCCGCACGCATGACAAGAACATCGCGCAGGTCGCCAGCTGGCTTCAGGTGCAAGGAATCCGGCTGGCGGAAGTGCGCGTGGTTGCCGACGTGGAAGCGCATATTGTCGAGGCGGTGAACATTCTGCGCGAGCGAAACGACTATCTGTTCACCACGGGCGGGATCGGCCCCACACATGATGATATCAGCGTCGATGCCGTCGCGGCGGCATTGGGTGTCGAGGTGGTGATCCACCCTGAGGCGCGCGCGATCCTGGAACGCTATTATGCCGACAAGGGGGGCCTCAACGAAGGCCGCCTGCGCATGGCCCGTGTGCCCGATGGCGGCGATTTGATCCCGAATATCAAATCGGGCGCGCCCGGGATCAGGATCGGCAATATCCATATGATGGCCGGTGTGCCGCATATCACCGCAGGGATGCTCGACGCGCTGACCGGGACGCTGCAGGGCGGCGCGCCGCTGGTCAGCGAAACAGTCGGCGGTTTTATTCCCGAAAGCGAGGTTGCAGACCTGCTGCGCGAAGTCGAAAAGGCGCATGAAACCTGCCAGATCGGCAGCTACCCTTTCTTCCGCGAAGGCAAGGTCGGCGCCAACTTCGTCGTCAGATCGACCAGCCAGGATGACGTTGACAGCTGTATCGATGTGCTGTGCGAAGGGCTTGGCGAGCGCGGCTGGGATTTCACGCCCGGCGGGATATAGCGCACGCCTGCTTCGCGGTGCACTCCCTGCGCCAACTGGAACCAACAGCTTGCCGAACGGTTCTAAACCCGACTGATGATGCACTTTATTGCCATCGGTAATTTATGGGAGAATGGAAATGCGCGGAATTATCGGACTTATCGTCACTGTTGTGATCATCGTTATTGTCCTGCGGGTTCTGGGCGTTTTGTAAACCACGCGGATGCGCGGGTCCGCCCTTTTCAAAGTACCGGCAAGTACCGGCAAGCTCCGCCACCCACTCGATTTGACTGTTGTCCGCCGCGGACCGCGTAAAATCCGGGCGCGGTGTTGTTCGCGGAACCGCCGGCAGCGCATATCATTACAATCGAGCGAGGTTCTTCATGTCATTTCTGCGTAAGGCCGCACGGGTTTCGCTTATCGTTGCAGCTGCGCTTGCGCTGCCGGGCTGCTCGGCGGTTCTGAAGAAACATCCCGTCGGCAATATTGCAGTGCCTGAACCCGCAAAACCGGTAGATCTGAACCGCTATGCCGGTCTGTGGTACGAACTGGCGCGATACGAGCAGGGATTCCAGAAGGATTGCGACGGCGTGACGGCTGAATACACCTTGCGCGGCGATGGCAATATCGATGTGCTGAATAGGTGCCGAAAGCCCGGCGGCAAGGTGGACACTGCCAAAGGCAAGGCGAAAGTCGTGGATGACAGCGCCGGCGCAAAGTTGAAAGTCAGTTTTTTCGGCCCGTTTTACGGCGATTACTGGGTGCTCGACCGGGCCGACGATTATAGCTGGGCCGTGGTGGGCGATCCATCGGGACGATATTTGTGGCTGCTCTCACGCCAGGCAAAACCAGGCGATGCCGAGATTGCCAAGCTGGTCGGACGGGCTGAGGCGCTGGGATTTGACACCGGGTATTTGCGGATGACCGCGCAGCCGTAGTCCTCCGGTCGCTTCGCCGCGCCTCAAACCTCAAACGCCGGGCGCGCCGCCTGAAATTGCCGAGGCCGGGCTCGCGAAAAAAAGGGCCGCGAAGGTTTCCCCTCGCAGCCCTGATTTATCGCTCAACGACAAACGCCGATCACGTGGCCCGTTTACATGCGCAGATTACGCGCCTTCGACTGCGGCCGTATCGAGCTTGAGGCCTGGCCCCATCGTCGTGCTGAGCGAAATCTTGCGGACATATTTGCCCTTCGCGCCGCTTGGCTTGGCCTTTACGACAGCGCCTGTCAGCGCCTTGAAGTTGGCTTTGATCTGTTCATCGGTGAAGCTCATCTTGCCGATGCCGCTGTGGATGATACCCGCCTTTTCGACGCGATATTCAACCTGGCCGCCCTTTGCGTCCTTGACTGCCTGTGCCACGTTAGGGGTCACAGTTCCCAGTTTCGGGTTCGGCATCAGGCCCTTGGGACCAAGCACCTTACCCAGACGGCCGACGACGCCCATCATGTCAGGTGTGGCGATCACCCGGCCGTAATCGAGATTACCGGCCTGCATGTCTTCCATCAGATCTTCAGCACCGACCTTGTCGGCACCGGCAGCCAGCGCCTTTTCAGCGTTTTCACCGCGCGCAAATACCGCAACCTTGATATCTTTGCCGGTGCCCGATGGCAGCGACACGACGCCGCGGACCATCTGGTCGGAATGGCGCGGGTCAACACCCAGATTCATCGCGACCTCGACGGTTTCATCCATCTTGGTCGTGTCGGCGATTTCGCGAAGCAGTTTCAGCGCATCGTCGAAATTGTAGAGCTTGTCCGCGACAATTTTCTCGGCCAGCATCTTCTTCTTTTTGGTCAGTTTTGCCATGTTCCTAGCCTTCCACCACGTCGATGCCCATCGAACGCGCGGAGCCTTCGATGATCTTGGTTGCCTGATCGATATCGTTTGCGTTCAGATCAGCCATCTTCGCCTCGGCGATTTCGGAAAGCTGCGAACGTTTGATGGTTCCGGCAGAAACCTTGCCCGGCTCGGCCGAACCCGACTTCAGCTTCATGGCCTTTTTGATCAGATAGCTGGCGGGCGGGGTCTTGGTCGTGAAGCTGAACGAACGGTCGGCATAGACGGTGATGACCGTCGGGACCGGAGCGTTCTTTTCCATATCCTGCGTAGCAGCGTTGAATGCCTTGCAGAATTCCATGATGTTCACGCCGCGCTGACCCAGTGCCGGGCCGATCGGGGGTGACGGGTTGGCAGTGCCCGCGGGCACCTGCAGCTTGATATAGCCGTCAATCTTCTTGGCCATGGATGGCCTCCTTTTCTCACTGTTGCCCCGGCGGTCAGGCCAGCGCTCATGTTAAGTGGTCAGACAGAGGGGTTAACCTCCTCCCACATTGGCCGGAACGGGATGTTCCGGAGGACGCGCCTATACAGGCGTGCCCGGGTTTTGCAATTACTTAACCAGTTCGACCTGTTCGAAGTCCAGTTCCACCGGCGTCGCGCGCCCGAAGATGCTGACCGAAACCTTGACCTTGGCCTTGTCGAAATCGAGTTCTTCCACGATGCCGTTGAAGCTGGCGAATGGACCGTCGAGCACTTTGACCGAATCGCCGATTTCGTAATCGACGTGGATCTGTTTCTTGGGCGCGTTGGCCGCTTCTTCGGCCGCGCCGAAGTAACGCGCCGCTTCCGCTTCGGAAATCGGCTGCGGCTTGTTGTCGTTGCCGAGAAAGCCCGAAACTTTCGGCGTGTTCTTCACGAGGTGATAGACATCATCGGTCAGCTGCAATTTGGCCAGCACATAGCCGGGCATGAACTTGCGTTCGGTCTGAACTTTCTTGCCGCGCTTGATTTCGGTAATCGTTTCGGTCGGAACTTCGACTTCTTCGACACCATCGGACAGACCAAGCCGTGCAGCTTCCGAAATGATCGAATCGCGAACCTTGTTCTCGAAACCGGAGTAGGCGTGGATGATATACCAGCGAGCCATTATCTAATCTTATCCCGTCAAACGCTGTGGTGAACGCTCAGGCGAGCGTCAGGAGCCAGCTCACAAGCGAGCCGAAAACAGTGTCGATGCCCAGAAAAAACAGCGACAGCACGACCATCATGATACCCACGAAAATTGCGGTCGTGATCGTTTCCTGCCGGGTCGGCCAGACAACCTTGGAGGCTTCTGTGCGGACCTGGCGGATGAATTCGCCCGGAGACGTTTTCTTGCTGCCTTCAGCCATAATGGCGTACCTAATCCTGTCTGCTTGCGAACATCGTTATATTCTATTGCCTTTCGCCACGGGACCATCGCCGCCCCGGTCGTATTGTCCGGGAGGGGCTGAATGTTCTCCGATGTCGGAAGACGAAGCGCCATTTAGCTACCGCACAGATGAAAAGCAAGGCTGTGCTCCTGCGAATTCGCCCTTCGCCGTGTTCGCTCGCGCTGCTGTGATGGTTACAACCGGAACTTAGGGGTGGCGCATTGCCGCCGCCGCCGATAGCAAAGCCCGCAACCGGGATAATTGAGGGAGAGCCATCCGTGGCCGCAACAAGCGAAGCGCAATCAACCACACTGATCGATCAGGTAACCAATGTTTCGGATTTCATCTGGGGCGGAACCTGGGACGGCGAGGCGCTCTCTTGGCTCTCGATAGGCGGCCAGCCAATCCCTCCGATGACCTTGATCCTGCTGGGTGTCGGCATGTGGATCATGATCGGGCTGAAATTCTATCCGATCCGCAAACTGGGCAGTTCCTTTGCCGGATTGTTCAAAGGCCGCAAAAGCTCCGGTGACGGGGAAATTTCGCCCTTCGCTGCACTATCCACCGCGCTATCGGGACAGGTCGGCACGGGTAATCTGGCGGGTGTGGCGACCGCCATCACGCTTGGCGGGCCAGGCGCGATCTTCTGGATGTGGATCACCGCGCTGGTCGGTATGGCGCTCGCCTTTGCCGAAGGCTCACTGGCGATTCGCTACCGTGAGAAAACCTCCGACGGTGTCTATCGCGGCGGCCCGATGAGCTACATCATGATGGGCCTGGGCAAGAAATACACCTGGCTGGCAATCCTGTTCTGCCTGGGCACGCTGTTCTCCGCGCTGGTCACAGGCAATTCGATCCAGGCCAATGCGGTTGCGGACGGACTGAACGAATTGTTCGGGATCGAGGAATGGCTGGGCGGGCTGATTGTCGCTGTGCTGGTGTTCGTGGTGATCATCGGGGGCATCAAATCCATCGGCGGTGTAGCGGAAAAAATCATTCCCTTCATGGCCGGTGCCTATATCCTGATGGCAATTATCGCGCTGATCCTGAACTTTGGTGATTTGCCCGCGACCTTCTCGCTGATCTTCAACGGCGCGTTCAATCCGCAGGCGGCAACCGGCGGCTTCCTGGGCGCGGCAATCATGCTCGCCATTCGCGCGGGTGTGGCACGCGGGCTGTTCTCGAACGAGGCTGGTCAGGGCTCCACCCCGATTGCTCACGCGGTGGCGCAGACCAATGATCCCGAACAGCAGGGCCGGATGGCGATGCTGGGAACATTTATCGACACCATCGTGATCTGCACCATGACT
Source organism: Altererythrobacter aquiaggeris (assembly GCF_037154015.1). Classification (NCBI taxonomy): domain Bacteria; kingdom Pseudomonadati; phylum Pseudomonadota; class Alphaproteobacteria; order Sphingomonadales; family Erythrobacteraceae; genus Aestuarierythrobacter; species Aestuarierythrobacter aquiaggeris. The sequence continues at coordinate 505,606 of NZ_JBANRL010000001.1, read as the reverse complement.
GCACTGGTGATGCTGACCGTCAAAGGTGATTTTACCGCCGGCGGGGAGGCGGTGGCGCATGCATGGAATTCCGACCTTCAGGGTTTCGCCATGACCAGCGGCGCATTTGCCGCGGCGTTTCCGTTTGAAATCGCCAATGTGCCGGTCGGAACTCTGGTGGCCTCGATTGCGCTCATCCTGTTCGTATTCACCACATTGTTGACCTGGTCCTATTACGGCGAGCGGGCGATCACCTTCATCTATGACCGCGTGCCGGGCTCCACCCGCGGCGGCGAAAAGGTGCTGCATATGATCTGGCGCGTATTGTGGTGCGTCGTGATCTATATCGGCGCATCGCAGGATCTTACGCTGGTCTGGCGTCTGGGCGATATTTCCAATGCGGTGATGGCGCTGCCAAACCTGCTGGCGCTGGCCTTGCTGTCGGGCGTGGTGTTCAAACTGGCGCAGGGCGACAAGACCGCCGGAAAGGACTTCCACGCCGACACACCGGAAGAACCGAACGAATATTGATCCAGAGCCGACATCCCGGCGCACGCCGACATGACGCGGCAAAACAAGGGGGGCACGAAGCAATCAAGCCTCGCGCCCCCTTTTTTTCAGCCCTGCGCTGATTTCAGCGCAGCTATTCAAATCAAAATCCGAACAGGCGCTGGATAAAGCCTGGCTGTTCCATCGGCTGGATCGGCCCATGTGTCATAAACCGCGAAGATGCGTCGCGGTGCGGACGCGGAAGCGTCCAACCGTCGGGACGACTGCTCCGAAAACTTGTACTACCCATGACGAACTCCTTTCAGTTGTGAACTCGGTACACCGCTTATAATGAACGGTTGGGCAACAAGTTCCACGGTAAACTGACAGGTGCGCCAGATCGGCACGCGGCGCGCGCGAAAGGTTAATGCGCCGGTCGGACGCCATGCCGGCAACAGGTTATGACGGGAAATTTGCCTGGCAGGGGCGCAGAGACTCGAACTCTGGACCTTCGGTTTTGGAGACCGACGCTCTACCAACTGAGCTACACCCCTACAGGCGAAGGCGCGTTTAAGGCCAAGGTGGCAGCATGGCAAGCGGCCTTTGACTATTCGCAGCAGCGTTGTAGTCATTGGCCCGTGCATAGTCCCGCCCCGCCCATAATTCCTCCCGATTTGCTGCTGTCTGCCTATCGCAGCGGCATATTCCCGATGGCTGACAGCCGCGACGATCACGAAGTATTCTGGGTGGAACCCAAAAAACGCGCGATAATCCCGCTGGACGGCTTCCGCTGCTCCGCATCGCTGGCGCGAACATTGAAACGCGGCAGGTTTGCAATCACCTGCAACAAGGCCTTCAGCCAGGTAATTTCCGCCTGTTCGGCACCCAGGGAGCCGCAGGACGGCAGCTGGATCAGCCACCGGATCGAAGCAAGCTACGTGATGCTGCACGCGCTGGGGCACGCGCATTCGATCGAATGCTGGCAGGACGGGGCGTTGGTCGGCGGGTTATACGGCGTGGGATTTGACGGGGTCTTTTGCGGCGAAAGCATGTTTCGGCGGGTGCCCGATGCTTCGAAAGTGGCGCTGGCAACGCTGGTTGCGGCAATGCGCCACGGCGGGCACCGGTTGCTGGATTGCCAGTTTATGACCGATCATCTGGCATCGCTCGGCGCGGCCGAAATTCCGCAAACCGAATATGTTGCGCGGCTGACAAGAACGCAGCAGCAATGCCGCGGCGTGCCCGAACTGCCCGATGCCTATTCCTCGCTGCTTTCCTCGCTGCTTTCCTCGGCGGGCGCTTCTTCGCCGGGGAAGCTCATTGCACAGTCTTTGACCCAGACGTCATAAATCGGGTGTTCCACCACATTGAGCGATGGCGCTTCCTTGAACAGCCAGCCCGAAAAAATCTTGCGCCATTCGAGATCGTCGCCGGCATTCTCGCGTTCTTCCACCAGCACCTGCAAAAAAGCGCCGGTTTGTTTGGGCAGTTCCCACGGGGCGGTGCGTTCGCAGCTTGCAAGCCGGATCACGACATTTTCGATCCGCCGCGATTCGCCCGGTTTCATCTCGATATCCTGCGACAGATTGTTGCGTTTGTTCAGCAGGCCGATCGTGGCGACACGGTCTGCCAGCGGCGTGGCGCCCTCCACCTGCACAGGATCGACCGCAGCAGCAGAGCCCTGTTTCAGTTCTTCAGGCACTTCCTGATCAGGCTGGGCTGACCGGTCGGGTTCACCCGAACAGGCAGCAAGAGCCAGTAACGGGAGGATGGCAATGGCTGCGCGCATTGTCAGGCGTCCGGCGTCCAGGCTTCGTAATCCCCCGTTGCCCGCGCACGCCGGCCGCCCCTCTCGAGCGCGCCTTGCGGGCGATATGCCAGATTGGTGCCGGTGGTGTTTTGCATATGTTCCACTTCCCAGATCTTGGCCGGGGGAAGATAGCTTTCGGGAACATCGTCACCTGAACCGTGAAGCCAGCCATGCCATTCTGCGGGCACGCGGCTTGCATCGTTGGCGCCTTCGTAAATCACCCAGCGCCGCTCGCGGCCATCAGCGTGCTTTTTCTTCGCGCGGAAATAGGCGTTGCCCTGCGCATCGGTGCCCACTTGTTCGCCCGTACGCCAGCTGTGAAGCAAAGTGCCGATTGTGGCGCCATTCCACCACGTGAATATTTTCCCGATCATGGCGCAGCGCCTAGCCCATTAGCCGGGCAAGGAAAAGAGCATTGCAGCGATTGGTAAGGGCCGCGCAGCCAGCGGCGCACGCGCGCTACCAGGCAACCTTGTCACCGGGCGCGATACCCAGTTCTTCCGATCGGCCTCCGTTCAACTCCAGCACCGCAGCCGCGGCGCCTTCGGACAGGATCGGATCGAGCGAATACGGCGCCGCATTGGCAACGATATTGCTGATCCGCCCATCCACACCCACAAATATCAGATCGAGCGGGATGACCGTGTTTTTCATCCAGAAACTGGCCTGTGCCGTGCCGTCGCGGGGAAACAGCATCCCCTCGTCCGCGCCCATTTGTGTGCGGAACATCATCCCGCGGGCCTGCGCTTCGGCAGAAGCAGCGACTTCGACCTGAAACCGGTGAACGGTTTCGCCGCTTGTCACCGTCAACGGGATAACTTCCAGACCGGACTCCGGATGCCGGCTGTCAGCCGCCGGGGTCGCTTCCGCGGCGGTTTCCGCGCCGCCGGGCGAACAGGATGCCAGCGCCGCCCCCAATATTATCGTCAAAATCAGTCGCATCAATAATCCTCCGCCAATCCGGCCCATTCTTCGGCTGCAGCCATTGTTTCTGCGTCGATCATTGCTTTCGCACTGTCAAATGAATGTCCCGCGCGCAGCATTGCCGAAATCTGCTTGTCGCGCTTCGCGCGGTCAAGCCCGTCTGTTCCAAACGGGCCGAACCGCCGTTTGCGCGCCATGGTCAGCGCAGCCTGCCGGCTGACCTGCGCTGGCGAGGAGACGGCTTCACGTGTGGCCTCGTCGATGCCTGCAGCACTCAACGCCTGCCTCACCCGCCCCGGGCCGTAGCCGCGGCGCAGCAAACCGCCAGACTTCATCCGGGCATATCCTTCGTCATCGACATAACCCAGTTCGACATAACGGGCGACCATCGCATCAAGATCAGGCAATTCGCCTTCGCTTTCATCCCAGCCGCGTTCGCGCAGTTTGCGCCGCAGATAATCTTTCAGCTTATGGGCACTGGTCGCAAATCTGGCCACATATGCCAGCGACATTTCGTCAAACCGCTGCCGGGTGAGCGGCTTTGGCGGGCGGCGTTTCTGGCGGTGATCGCGCCCCTTTTGACCTTGTTCATGTCTCATTGGCCATATTCGTGCCACAAACGGCCCCGAATGGAAAAGCCTGACATCCTTAACGCGAACCCCGACACGCGCACCAAACACTGGTAACAAACGGATATCCCCCAATAATATGACCATACCCGTAAACGAACCAACGCCTAATGATTGCGCTTTGCCGCGTCGTTATGCCGACTTTTCGACCTTTGACGAGGCATTGGATTATGCCGCGACGAGCAAAAAGGGACTTAATTTTCACGATCCGCGCGGCAAACTTGTGCGCGCTTACCCTTTCTCCGAATTGCGCAGCGATTCGCTTGCCATGGCGCGCCGTCTGATTGCGGCCGGTGCGACGCCGGGAACACGGATCGCGCTGGTGGCGGAAACGGGCCCCGAATTCGCCGCATTATTCTGCGGGGCGGTGTATGCGGGCGCGTGGCCCGTACCGCTGCCGCTGCCGACGACCTTTGGCGGCCGCGACAGTTATGTCGAACAGCTTTCGGTCCAGCTTGCCAGTTCGGACCCCGCAATGCTGCTATATCCGGCAGAGATCACGGAAATGGCACAAGCCGCCGCCGACAGCCAGGGCTGCAAGGGGATCGCGTGGGAAGATTTCGCCCGCAGTGAAGTGCCCGATGCTGCTTTGCCAGAACTCAGCCCCGGCGACATTTGCTATCTGCAATATTCCAGCGGCTCAACCCGGTTTCCCCATGGTGTGGCGGTGACGCACGAGGCTCTGCTCAACAATCTGGCGGGTCATTCACACGGCATGGAAGTTGACGACGGTGATCGCTGTATCAGCTGGCTGCCGTGGTATCACGATATGGGTCTGGTCGGATGTTTCCTGTCGGTTATCGCCAATCAGGTTTCGACCGATTACTTGCGGACCGAACATTTTGCCCGCCGCCCGCTTGCATGGCTGGATCTGATCAGTCGCAACCAGGGGACCACGCTCAGCTATTCACCCACATTCGGCTATGACATTTGCGCGCGCCGCATTTCCAGCCAGAGCCATGTCGATGAGCGGTTCGACCTGTCGCGCTGGCGCGTGGCCGGCAATGGCGCGGATATGATCCGCCCCGACGTGATGCAGGGCTTCGTCAATGCATTTTCGGACGCCGGGTTCAAGGCCGATGCGTTTCTGCCCAGCTACGGCCTTGCCGAAGCAACTCTGGCGGTCACCATCATGCCGCCGGGCGAGGGCATCCGCGTCGAACTGGTCGAGGAAGAACGCCTGTCGGGCAAGGAGCGCGATCTGTCGCGCCCCGCGCGCTACCGGGCCATCGTGAACTGCGGCAAGGCAGTGCGCGACATGGCGCTCGAAATTCGCGGCGAGAACGGTTCGCTCAAGGCGGATCACCAGATCGGCAAGGTCTGGTGCAAGGGCCCCAGCGTCATGCATTCCTATTTCCGCGACCCCGAAGCGACCGCCGAATGCCTCGTCGATGGCTGGCTGGATACGGGCGACATGGGTTATATGGTGGACGGATATCTGTTCATCGTCGGCCGCGCCAAAGACATGATCATCATCAACGGCAAGAACCACTGGCCGCAAGACATCGAATGGGCGGTCGAACAACTGCCCGGCTTCAATCACGGTGATATCGCTGCCTTTTCGGTCGAGACGGACAATGGCGAAGAAGCGCCGGCGGTGTTGGTCCATTGCCGTGTGTCCGATCCCGAAGAACGGATCAGGCTGCACGAGACGATCCGCGACAAAGTGCGGTCGATTACGGGGATGAATTGCGTGGTCGAACTTGTTCCGCCTCGCACATTGCCGCGCACGAGTTCGGGCAAGCTCAGCCGGGCAAAAGCCAAAAAGCTGTATCTGTCGGGCGAAATCCAGCCGATCGAACTGCTGGTGGCGGCCTGACTATTCGCCCGGCGCGCCCCAGCTTGCGCTGACACGGTCTGCCGGCCCGCCGTCCGCGCGCTTCGACACCCGCACGCCGGCTTCGCTGAGCAGCGGCTCGATTGTCGCGACCGCGCGGCTGTCTCCGCTCAGAACAACCGGCGCGTCAACCCGCGTGGCGGCCCAGCGCAGCAGATCGAACGATGCGCGGCCACTTTCGTTCATCGCGCCATCTTCCAGCGCAATCGCGGGCAGGCGCAATGCCGGGGGAACAAGTTCGATCGTCCAGCCCGGTTCGCTTTGGGCGATCCGCATTTCAAGCGCATAATAGGTCGCCAGCCCGGCGCCGGGCAGCGGCTTGGCCCTGACCATGGCGCGCCGCGCTTCGCGGTCGATCAACAGATCATTCGTGGTCACACCTGCTGCCAGCGCCAACCGCTCCTTCAGCGCCCTCAGCTTCGTTTCGGCAGCCGCCCGCTCCTGTGCATTTGCCGCAGCCAGCTGCGCCTTTTCAGCAGCACTGGCGCTGGTTCCGACCTGATATTGCGCCAGCGTCAGCAGCACCGGTTGTTCCAGCCTGCGTTCCAGCGCCGTCAGAATATCGTTCTCGCGGCTGGCAGACAGCAGTTCGGGTGTGAGGACCGTGGCGGAAATGCGAATCAGATCCGTGTCATACGTGATATCGAGTTCCGACACCCGCGCACTTGATGTAAAGTTATCGACGATCTCGTTCTTGATCGTCCGGCCCGCCTGCGCTTCCCACGCAATCCCGCGCAGCGAAATGGCCAGCGGAACGGCCAAGGCGACAAAGACCGTGATGATAGCCGCCGTCTGGAACTGCGTTTGCCGTTCGGACAGTGATGTGCGGAACCCGTAAATCCGCGCCATCACTGCGGCGGTCAGCGCAATCGTCATGAGGTTGGTCACATAAAGCAGCAGCGCGCCCGAAAAAACCGTCCAGTTCCAGGTCGCCAGACCAAAACCGATCACTGCCAGCGGCGGCATCAGCGCGGTTGCGATCGCCACGCCGACAATAGTGCCCTCACGCCCGCGGATCATCGCATATGCCCCGGCCAGCGCCGAAAACAATGCCACCAGCAAATCGAACAGATTGGGCCGCGTGCGCGAGGCAATCTCCTCCGTCATCGCCTGGATGGGCGACAGGAACACGATCAGCGCACATAACGCCACCGCCAGTAATGTGCCCCAGGCCAGCGATATGGCCGATTGGCGCAGCCAGCGGTAATCGCCCGTCGCCAGACTGAATCCCGCGCCGATAATCGGGTCCATCAGCGGCGAGAGAAGCATGGCGCCGATGACCACCGCCGGCGAACTGAGCAGCAGCCCCAGCACCGCAATCCCCGCCGACATCGCTGTCATGAACAGATAGCGCGGCGACGTTTCGCATTCCAGCCGCCGCTTTTCGATCACCGATGCCTGATCGACAGTGCCCACCACATCATCGCGCCACCAGCGGCGCCAGCTGAGCAGGACGGCGGCGAAGCCTTCTGCCTTCAGTGAATTCGGCTCGTTATCAATGGGTGGTACATTCTGATCCGCCATAGCCGACCGGTTAGAGCATCGGAAAGTTGCGCGGAAGGCATTTCTGACCGAGAGTGTTCTTGAAACTTGTGTGTTGTTATCCTAATACAGTAATGACTAACGCATTCGTGATTTATGAAAGAGCAGACACAGCCATGGGTACTTCCGCCAACGAGACGAAAACGGCCACCGTTTTCGAACTGACGCCGCCAGAACCCGTGCCGGCGGTTACCGCCGATAAGGCCGCGGGTCTGGTTCCGGTTTCGGACGAAAAAAAGTCCGCGCTCGCCACCAAAGTCGAAAGCTATGTCGATGAATTGCTGGCAGCGGATGCCAATTCGCCCGAATTTGGCCAGAAGGTCGACCAGTTGACCAATATGGGCCGCAAGGAAATTGCCGCTGCGGCGCGCATGTCGAACCGCTTTCTCGACCGCCCTGTGCGCGCGATGGATCAGGAAAGCGGCGTGGGCAGTGATCTGGCGGAACTGCGGCGCACGGTCGAAGATCTCGATCCCGGCCGCAAGGGCAAGCTTCGCGGGCGCAAATTGTTCGGCATCATCCCGTTCGGCAATTCCATGAAAAAGTATTTCGACAGCTACAAAAGCAGTCAGAACCACATCCAGGCAATTCTTGCGCGGCTGGAAAGCGGCAAGGACGAACTGATCATGGACAATGCCTCGATCGAGCAGGAACGCGCCAAATTGTGGGAAGCGATGGGCAATCTGGAACAGATGATCCATATTTCCAAAACGCTGGACAGCCGGCTTGAAGAAAAGGCGCTGGATCTGGACGCCACCGATCCGCAGAAAGCCAAGGCGATCCGCGAAACCGCACTGTTCTATGTCCGCCAGCGTACGCAGGATTTGCTGACCCAGATGGCGGTCAGCGTGCAGGGCTATCTTGCGCTCGATCTGGTCAAGAAAAACAATGTCGAACTGGTGAAGGGTGTTGACCGCGCGGGCACAACCACTGTCGGCGCCTTGCGCACCGCGGTTACGGTGGCGCAGGCGATGACCAACCAGCGGCTGGTTCTGCAGCAGATTACCGCACTGAACGAAACCACCGCGGGGATTATCGATTCGACCGGCACACTGCTGCGCGAACAGACCGGCAAGATCCACGAACAGGCCGCCAGCAGCACCATCCCGATGGAAACGTTGCAGCGCGCCTTCCAGAATATCTACGACACGATGGACGAAGTGGACACTTTCAAGCTGAAGGCGCTCGATTCCATGAAACAGACGGTCGATGTCCTATCCGGCGAAGTCGAGAAATCGAAAGGCTATATAGCGCGCGCCGAAGGGCAGGCGCAGGCTGCCAAGACACTCACCGAACCGTCCTTGCTGAGTCTGGACAGCTGATGAGCGACACAACCAACGAAAGCGACCGGATTCTGACCGCTGCGGGCACATCGCTGCAGGTCAACCGCGAGGGCGGCTATCACCGGCCCGGCGGTTCCATCGGCAAGGGTTCGGCACATATCAAGGCCAAACACTTTACCAGAAAACTGATCCAGATGGCAGTCGGGGTTGTCGCCGTGGCGGCAGCGGTGGGTGTGGCCGGGGCGATCCTGAACGGGATCGGTTTCTGGGGCATCATGATCACGCTGCTGGTAACCGCGCTGATGTTCGGTGTAATCGCATCGCAGAAGGTCAAGGTTCCCCGCCGCGAAAACCTCAACAAGGGCGATGTGCGCAAAATGGTCGGCAATACCGAATTATGGCTCGAGGCGCAGCGCCCGGCCCTGCCCGCGCCGGCAGTAAAGATTGTTGACGATCTGGGCGTGCAGCTGGATTCGCTTGGCTTGCAGCTCGAGGCGATCGACCAGAACCATCCTGCCGCGCGCGATATCCGCAAGCTGGTGGGCGAACATCTGCCCGAAACAATTGACAGCTACCGCAAGATTCCGGCGCATTTGCGCCATGAGGAGCGCGCCGGCGCAACACCCGACAAGCAGGTTACCGACAGCCTGACGCGGATCAGCAAGGAAATCGGCGAAGTCACCCGTCAACTGGCCGATGGCGCGATCGACGATCTGGCCGTCCGCACCCGCTACCTCGATTACCGTTACGGCGAAACCGCTGCAACCAGACCGGAAAACTGATCATGCAAGTTCCTATCCCGCACAATCTTCCCAAGGAAGAAGTCCGCCGCCGCCTGCGTGAAAGCAGCCATGAAATTGCCGATCACATTCCCGGCGGCATGGCACAGGTGGAGACAGTCTGGTCGAGCGAAGACCAGATGGACATGACGATCAAGGCGATGGGCCAGAATCTGGTCGGTAAAGTCGAAGTCGAAGACAGCCGGATGGTTTTGACCGTCGATATTCCCGCAGCCCTCAGCTTCGTGAAACCGTTGATCGAAGGCGCTGTGCGCAAGCAGGGTCAGAAGTTGCTCAGTTGACTGCGGCTGTGATGCGCCTTGCAGATTGCCCTCGAGGGGTTGGCGATTGAGCGATCCAGGCGCCACACGCGGCATTCCGCAGGATCTTCTGCTGGTGGAAGATAACATGATAATCGCGCTGGATACGGCTGCGCTGCTCAAGGAACTGAACGTCGGTCAGGTGCGCAGCGAAACCGATGTCAGCGGCGCGCTGGCAGCGATCGACGCGCGCGTGCCTGATTTTGCCCTGCTGGATTTCAATCTTGGCGAAGAAACCAGCAAGCCGATCGCGCGCAAATTGAACCAGCTGAAAGTGCGGTTCTATTTCGCCACGGGCTATGACGAACAGGACAATGAACTGCAAAGCCTCGGGTCAGAAGGCGTGCTGAGCAAACCTTATTCGAAAGCTGATCTGGCCCGGGTGGTCGGCGCAGATTTTCCCCGGTCCTGAATAACGGGCCGTGTAAGCAGGCAGCGCGTGCCTGCGGGGATATGCACATCGCCAATTGACGCTGTCACCGCGCATTCGCCGGCTTCCAGTGTGCAGTCACCGACCATTACGGGCCCATCCAGCGGCAAGACCAGCAATCTTCCCGGATACTCATCGGCGATGGCGCTGCTGACGGGGCCGTCTATCCGGTCGAGCCGGAAATGCGGACCATCGACCAGATTGACCGAGCCTGCGTGGCCAACCGCCCTTCGCAATTGATCCGGATAGGGCTCGCCCAGAGCGACAGCTATTCCCGCGTCCAGATGCAATTCGCGCGGGCGGCCGTAATCATACAGCCGGTAGGTTATGTCACTGTTTTGCTGGACCTCCACCAGACTGACACCGGGGCCGATGGCATGGACGGTGTTGGCCGGGATATGGAAGAAATCGCCCGCGCTGACCGGATGCCATGCGAGCAGTTGTTCAATCGAACCATCCAGCGCGGCGCGGCGCATTGCATCTGCCGGCAGCGGTTTGCTGAAACCGATCCCCAGCATCGCATCCACATCGGCGGCCAGCACCAGCCAGCATTCTTCCTTGCCATTGCGGCCAAGGCCTGCGGCCTGCGCCTGATCATCGTCAGGGTGGACCTGCACCGAAAGTTTCTGGCTGGTGAAAAGATATTTAATCAGCAATTGATCGAAATCTTCCGGCGGTTCGAACCATATCTCGCCAATGCGCTGATCGGCGGGTGCGGTAAACGGCGCGGGCAGCACATCACGGCCCCAGACCTTTTCCACCGTCCGCGTGTTCAGGGCGAACGAATCGCTCATTGTTCGGCCGCACCCGGCAATTTACCGACCAACTGCGCGCCTTCATGCGTTGTCACCAGCACTTCATCGCCGTCCACCACGATCACGATGCCCTCCAGCCCGATGGCCGATACGCGCGGCCCGTCGCTGCGGATCATCACATTGCGGCAATCGATCAGATCGGCATTCGGGCCGGCGATATTGCCTGCGCCGTCGCCCAACATCGCTTCCTGCAATGCCTGCCAGTTGCCGATATCGGACCAGCCCATATCGGCGGGCACCATGGCCGCGCGGCCGGTGTTTTCCATGACTGCGTAATCGACCGATTCGCCCTCGATTGCGGCAAACGCAGCAGCTTCGGGGTGAAATTTCATACCGTCGGCACTCCCGCCGTCGACCGCGCGAAGGACCGCGCCGTGCATGGCTGGCCGATGGCGTGCAAGTTCGGCCAGAAAATCGCCTGCGCGGAATGCAAAAATCCCCCCGTTCCAGCAATAGTTGCCCTCCGCCAGAAATTGTCCTGCGCGCGCCTTGTCCGGTTTTTCGACGAAACTGGCGATCTTGAACCCGCCCGCAATCGCCTCGCCCTGACGGATGTAGCCATAACCGGTTTCGGGCGACGTCGCCGCAATGCCGAAGGATACCAGATGGTTTTCCCGCGCCAGTGCAGCAGCGGACCGGGCGGCAGCCAGAAATGCCGCCGTATCGCCGACATGGTGATCGCTGGGGCAAACCAGCATCACAGCCCCCGCCGGCAGCCGCGCTGCCGCAAGCGCAATCGCCGGAGCGGTGTTGCGCGCCAGTGGCTCGACGATAATGACTGCGCCGGTATCATCTGCATCACCTGCATCGCCTGCATCTCCGGCATCTCCGGCATCTCCGGCAACTCCGGCAATCTGTGCCTCGATCTGTCCGACGTGCGCGGGTCCGGCAACAATCACGGGCGCAGCAAAGATCGCCCGGTCGGCCACACGGGCCAGTGTTTGCTGAAACAGCGTGCGGTCGCCCGATAATGGCAGAAACGGTTTGGGGCGATGCTTGCGGCTGAGCGGCCACAAACGCGTGCCGCTGCCACCGCATAAAATCACCGGAACTATCAAACCCATTCAAAACACCTGTTGTTTCGCATCTGCGGCCCGGCACATATCAGCCACCCGGCCGCGTGATCGCACAAATCAATGGCTAATTCGTGAACCAGCGCTGCCGCCATGCGTATTGGCCCGCAACCGGGTTCCCTCTGGCATCGGTAGCCGGCTCGAACCGGAAACGTTCGGTCGCCAGCTGGCAAGTGATTGCATCAGCCTGCGCATCGGGGCTGGGCTGGGTTACCCGGCAATTGCTGACGCGGCCATCCGCGCCCACCGTCAGCAGAATGGTGACGCTGCTGCCAAGCCGCAGTTCGCGGGTTTTTTTCGGGTAATCACGCGCCGAATTGATGTCGCCGGCGGTTTTCTGCAGCTTGCGGAAACCATTGCCGGCGCCGCTCCCCCGGGTGCCGCTGCCGGTGCCATCACCTGCCCCTCCAGCACCCGTTCCGCTGCCGGCATCTGCGGCCCCCGAAGAATTCGCGGTTCCGGTCGAAGCCGCCTTGGGCGCCGGCGGATTGCGTTTGACGACAACTTTGGGTTCGGGCGCGGTTACTTCGCGCGGGGTGGCTTTTTTTCCGGGAGGCGCGGCTGCTCCTTCGTCGGGCACAGGTTCATCGGCTGCGACAGGTTCAGGCTCGGGCTCGGGCTCGGGCTCGGGCTCGGGCGCGGTAATCGTGACTGTGAACGGTGAAAAAACCTGCCGTTCCACCGATGCGGTGAAATCGGGCGCAAAGGCCCGAACCAGTCCATAACCGATCACCAGATGGATCAGCAGGATCAGCGCCAATAACCCGGGCTTGATCTTCCTGCGTCCGTTATTGGCCAGATAGCCGGAATTCGCCGTGCTGCCCGCACGCGCCTCGTTAACCAAAATGTCGTCCTCCGCCCGAAGTGCGTTTCGCCCCTCTATAATGTAAACTCGAGGGGGAAGCGATGAGCTTTATGACGCGGTTGAAACCGGATGCCGAATTAATCATGACCAGCCTTGGCGGGCGGATGGGAAGCAAGTTCGGCCGGAAGAAGGGGCGGCTCGATCTGGGGGGCCGCAGACTGGCGATGGCAATGTGTCTGGCCACGCTGGCCTATGCGCTGCTCGCTTATGGCAGCATCATGTTGACGCGCGGGGACGGCGTGTTTGCCGCTGTGTGGATGCCCAATGCGATCGCACTGGCGCTGTTGCTGCATTTGCGGCCAAAACGCGCTGCGCCGGTTTATCTCGCCATTTTCCTGGGTAGCCTGTCGGCCAACGCCGCAACCCGTTCCATCGAAGCCGCGACGATCGGTTTTTCGATTGCCAATATGATGGAAGTCATCGCCGCAAGCTATTTCCTGCGCAAACTTGGCTGCCGCAAGCCAAAGATGGAACGCATGGAAGATCTGGCGCAGCTGGTATTTTCTGCGGGCATCATCGCCCCCGCAATATCGGCCACCATCGCGGCGATTTCGCTTGCATCGGCTGGAGGCGATTTCGCGAGTGCCTGGGCCGACTGGTATATTGCCGATGCGTTGGGGATGATCCTGATCACGCCCATCCTGCTTATCATGTTCGACACCCTCACGGGCCGGACACGCGTGACCGTGCGCCACCCTGCCGAATGGACCGGGATCATCGCGGGCGGCTTCATCCTGACTTCGGCGGTGTTCATTCAAAGCGATTATCCGCTGCTGTTTATCGTGCTTCCCGGCATTGCATTTGCCGCCTTCCGGCTGGGCGTGCTGGGGACTGCGATCGCGCTGTTACAAGTCGCGGTCACTTCCACCATCTTCACCTGGCAGGGTCACGGCCCGATCATGCTCGCCTCAAATACGATCGGTGTGGGACTGATCGTGCTGCAGGTGTTTCTGGCGACAGGGTTTGTCATGGGACTGCCGATTGCCGCAGCTGTTGACGGGCGGCGGTCCGCGACAGAGCGGTTGCGGCTGCGCGAGGCGCAACTGGCGTTGCTGGCAAACAATGTCAGCGATGCGGTCATGAGTTACGACAGCACCGGCCTGTGTGTGTACGCCTCCCCCTCGGTGCGCGAGGTGCTGGCGGAAAAGCCATCTACCTTCGTGGGCAAACGGCCATCCGACCGGGTCCATCCTGACGCCAGAGAGCGCGTTGAACAGGCACAGCGCCGGCTGGTCAACGGCACCAGCGAAACCGAACGATTTACTTACCGCCGGTTTATCGACGGCAAGGATGGCAAGCCCTGTTATATCGAGGCGAACTGCAGGCTGATCACCGCAGACAACGCAAACGATGAGGATTCGGGCGGAATTATCGTTTCGTGCCGCGATGTTACGCAGCGCGTCGATCTGGAGCACAAACTGGTTCGCGCGCGGCGTCACGCCGAAAATGCCGCCCATGCAAAGTCCGAATTTCTGGCCAACATGAGCCATGAAATCAGAACCCCGATGAACGGCGTGCTGGGCTTTGCGGATTTGCTGCTCAAAAGCGATTTGCCGGTCGAGGCCCGGCGCCACGTCGAACTGATCGAGGAGTCGGGCAAAAGCATGATGCGGCTGCTCAACGACATTCTCGATATTTCGAAGATCGAGGCCGGGCGGATCGTCGTGTCCGAAGAACCGGTCAATCTCTGCCATTTGCTGTCAGGGTGCCTGAAACTGCATACGGCAAATGCCGCACAGAAAGGTGTCGAGCTGGTCTGGCAGCCGGGGCCATCGCTCCCGCCCATGGTGGTAACCGATGGCCTTCGCCTGCGGCAGATCATTCACAATCTGCTGGGCAATGCGGTGAAATTTACCGGCCACGGATCGGTTACGCTGCAGGCCGGCGCCGACGGCGGGACGCTGGCGATAGCGATCGAGGATACCGGCATCGGGATTGATCCGGCGCGCATCGCGGCAATTTTCGGCCAGTTCGAGCAGGCGGACAAAACCACCTCGCGCCGGTTTGGCGGGACGGGTCTGGGGCTGGCCATCAGCCGCCAGCTCGCCGAACTTCTGGGCGGCACGCTGGAAGCTGCCAGCCCCGGGCCGTCGGGCTCACGGTTCGAACTGCGGATACCTCTGGTTGTCCCTGCGGCGGTCACACCTGGCGCGGGGCCTTCGCCCGAACCAAAGCTGCCGGACGGCCCGCAGACGATGCCCGCACCTTCGCGCATCCTGCTGGCGGAAGATCACGATATCAACCGCATTCTGGCGACCGCCATGCTCGAACGCTGCGGCCAGACCGTCGAAATTGCGGCGGACGGCAAACAGGCTGTTGCTGCCGCGTTGGCGGCGCATGATCGCGGCCAGCCGTTCCAGCTGGTTCTGATGGATGTCCAGATGCCCGAATGTGATGGCTATGAAGCAACCAGATCGCTCCGCGCCGCTGGCTTTACCGCCGAAGAATTACCCATCGTCGCGCTTACCGCGAATGCTTATGAGGAAGATATCAAGGCGGCGCTCGAAAGCGGGATGCAGGCCCATCTGGCCAAACCGCTGGTGTTTGGTTCGCTGGTGCAGGTGCTGCAACGCTGGCTACCGATGGCCGCTGCCGCGGATGCAAGCGCCGCAGAACGAAACGCGGGTGTTGATCGCGCGCAGGATAATGGCTGCGAAAGCAGCGGCGATACCTTGCAAACCAGATGGCTTGGGCGGCGCGGCGAAGCACTTGCCGCGGTCAGGCTGTTGGTTGGTCCCGGCAAAATGTCTGCCGATCAGCTGCAGGATATCGCCCGGACGGTGCACAAGCTGGCGGGAACGGCGGGTATGTTCGGCGAAGGCGGGCTTGGCGAAATGGCCGGCCAGTTGGAACGCGCGATAAAAACCGGTGCCGGACAGTCCGAATACGCCCGGCTGGCCGAGGATTTGCTGCAGGCAGCCTGATCCGGCGTTGACCGCAATTGTGCGGCGTGCGGGCGGGCTCCTAACCCCGGGCAATCCGCGTTATCTCGATGCCGATCCGCGCGGCTCGATCGTCTTGAGCACTGACATGGCCGGCACCTCGGCCGTGATCAACACCTATGACGAATACGGCATTCCCGGCAATAGCAATCAGGGCCGGTTCCAACATACCGGCCAGGCATGGCTTGGCGAAACCGGGATGTATTATAACAACGCCCGTATTTGGATGCCGCTGGTCTCAGCATTTTCCTACATCCGCCTGTGTTGATATGCTGCCAGCGGTTCTTTGATATTGTCGGTTTGGCGTGGTCCGGGGTGTTTTGCGCGCCACCGCGTGAAGTGTCACCCCGTGTGATTTGCGCCTTAAACATCTGAAATAGAATCACTTAATCACAGATCGGGCAGGGTTACAGGGTGTAACTAGTGTAACCCTGGACGGCACGGTTCGGCCAGAAATAGCGGCGGATTTCGGAGGCGGGCCAGCGAAAAAACGCCGCGCTGCATCCGCGTTATTTTTTCTCCAGATCCTCATCAATGTCGCGGGCCAGATCCTTGATACGCTGCTCTGCCCTTTCAAACCGGTAATTGAAGTCGCTCTCGCGTTCGCTCCGCATTACCGCCGCCGCGATCAATGCCAGCGCCAGAATGACCAGAACCACGATCACGCGCATCAGTAATTCTTCTTGTAACGCACGTTCACATTGGTCCCGACAGCGCCGCCCGCCTGACTGAGCACCGATAGCGCCGGGGTCAGGCTGATTTCCAGCTGGGTCGCGGTGAAGCCGCGCGCATCGGTAATGACCTCGAGATAAATATCGTCGGTGAGATATTTGCCCGCGGCCAGCGAGGTGCCCTGCCCGGTGGTATCATCGGGGCCGACAATGCGCAGCCGGTCAAAACCGGTCGCCGATCTCAGTTTGCCCAGCGGGTTCAGACCGCCGCCCGTTCCGCGTAGCGAGTTGAGCGAAGCGGCCAGCTGCACCGCCTGGATTGCGGACAGATTGCCGACCGAACTGCCGAACAGGATGCGCGACATGATTTCGTCCTGCGGCAATCCCGGCGTGCTGGAAAACACGATCTGCGGGTTGAACGCGCGGCCGCTGACATTCACATTGACGGTCACATCTTCGACCTCTTCGCTTGCGACCAGACTGATTGTGGGGTCAAGCGCTCTGCCGCCCGTGAAGCCGACGCGCCCTTCGGTCAGGACGAACGATTTGCCGGCAAAGCCCAGCGTACCGCGGATCAGATTGACACTACCGGACATCCGCGGTTCGGCGCTGGTGCCGGTCAACTGGATATCGGTGCTCCATTCGCTTTCGAGGCCCATGCCCGAGACATACAGCTTTTCCGGCGCGACCAGATTTATGTCCAGCCGCACCTGACCCAGCAGCCCGGCAGATAGCGAGGCAGGCTCATCACCCGTAACACGCGGCCTTCCGCGCGGCGGTTTGAAGCGTACGCCGGAAAGTTCGGGCACAGCGGCAGAACCCTGCCGGATCACTTCGTAACGGGTTTCGGGCAGCAATATCCGGCCCGACAGAGAGGCGATCTGACCCGCCTGTTTGGTGAAAGCTAGGTTGCCCGTGGCCGTGGCCCCGATCGCATCGCTTTTCGCCAGGCGGGCATTGTCCAGCTTCAGCTGCACATCCATCGGATAACCGCTATCGGCAGCCAGACTGATATAGCCGGTTGCGGAAACCTTGCCGTCACCGGCAACCGCTTCCAATTGTTCGATCTCCAGCCGGTCGCCGGTAAAACTGCCGCGTAGCGCCATGTTTGTCAGCCGCGTGCCATAAGTCTGGTTTTCGTAAGTCAGGTTGTTGGCCCGCACGATACCCGACAACGAAGGCTGCGATACGCGGCCGCTGAAGTCGGCTGCCACGCCCAGTGCGCCCGACAGGCGTTGATCGGGCTGGCCAGCGAGCGAGAACAAGGTGTCGGCTGGTCCGTTATAGCGGATGCCGCCGCCAAGCGGAGCCTCCAGAAGCCGCGTGGTCCACGGCCCGCTGCCGGGCGGAAGCGGGGTCAGCGCAGCATTCATGCGCCCGATAACGGTGCCGCGCCGTCTGATCACCGCGCGCGCCGCACCGCCATTGCGCTGCAGCTGTCCCACGAAATTGACATTGACCGGCTGGCTGACCGAAACCGCGGTGGTCCGCGAAAAGCCGGTGATCGTCATCCGGGCGTCCGCGGTGGGGAACGCGCCGGCATTGGCCTGCGCAAAATCGAGGCTTCCGGTGGCCTTGCCCCCGATGCCGAGACCGGGTGAAAATGCGTTGAGGATAGCCAGATCCATATCGTCAAGCCGGCTCTGCAGTTTGATACCCTGACCGTAATTCCCCGCGACGCGCATGTTACCCTGACCGAAATCGATCCGCGTGGGCAGCAGTTCATATGTTCCCTTGCCCGGGATGATCCGGGCAGGTGAGGTTGTCCTGAACGCGATACCGCGCACCTTGCCCTGCAGCGATGCGCGCCACAATTCCGGTTGCAGATCGGCATTGCCCGATATGCGGAACGGCACGCCGCTGGTGCCTTCGGCGAGAAGTTTAGCCTTGCCGCGCCCGTCGCGGTAATCGATCAGCGCACGCATCGCATTGATGTTGAGCGAACCGTAATCGGTGTTGGCCAACTGGACGTCTGCGACGATTTCTGGCCGGTCATACATCACGATCGTCGCATCGACGATGGCCGACCCGATCCGCAGGTTTGCAGGGCCCGGCAGGACCGTGTCGTTCGCGCGAAGATTGACCACGGCGGACTGGTATTTCCCGGTTGCCCCCAACCGGACAATGCCGCCCAGACCGCGTCCGTTGGCATCAAGCTGGCCGATGAACGGGCCGGCGGGGCTCTGGCGGACCTGTCCCGAAAGACCGATACCGGCAAAATCCGCCCGGTTGATCGTAAGCGAAAGCGGGCCGCGTGCGGTGGCGACCGTCACATCCGCCGTAAACGCCCCGTAATCGGTCTGCCCGCTTGCATCGATGCGGTAATTGCCGTTGTCGCCGCGAATTTCGGCGGTCAGTCCGGCAAGGCCGATACCAAGGCCGGGGTTGGCCGCTCTGATAGTGGCGCGCGGATTGGAAATCGTGCCTGTCAAAGTCACGCCGACAGGGCCGTATTGCTGCGAAACTGCGCTAGCGACAAGATCGATCTGGCCGGATTGCGAGTAACTGCCGCGTCCATCGGTAATCCGCAGCAAGGGCGAATTCATCCGCACATTGGCAAACCGGGCCACACCGTCGCTGCCATATCGCACGTCACTGGAAGCGGTCAGATTGCCGCCAAGATACGTTCGCAGGTTTTCATTGGTCAGGCTGGTTGAACGGGCGCGCACCTTGCCCGCCAGAGCAAACCCGCCGCTAGCTTCGGATTGCAGGTCGATATCGGTTTCGATGTTGAAAACGCCGACGCTTTCGACCCGGTAATTATCGATCTTCCCGTCAATTGCGCCGGTATAAAGACCCGTCGCCGTGTCGGCGAGCAGGATCAGTTTCGCATCGATGCGGTCCGACCGCATCCGCATATTATCGGAAAGAAACCGCGTGCCATCAATGGCAATGTCGCCGTCCAGCCGGATATTGGTGAGCGTGCCTCCGGCCACAGTATCAAGCCCGGTGATGCGCGCAGCAGTGGCCGAAACCGGAATGATCAGCCGCGCCGTATCGACCTGCACATCGCCTCTGGCGCGCAGGTTTTCGACGCCCATATCGTTCATCACTATGCGCGCGGCATTGATATCGTAGATCGCCCGCGGCTTGGTGAAGGGTCCATCCAGCGTGACCATCGCGCGCAGCCCGTTACCGCGCAGGTTTGGCGCAAGCGCGGATGGTTTCAGCAGCACGAACGCAGCCTTGAAATTGTCGAAGCTGTTATCTGACAGATCGATCAGCCCGTTGGTTGTCAGGTTGAAGGCATCACTTGATACGCGCCCTGCGACATTGGCCGCACGCTCCTCGAAGGTTGCGGTAACATCCAGATCGGTCGTGTTGCCCAGCAGATCCGCGGTTGCTGGCGGGGCAAAGCGCGCGAGGCTCGCGGGGCCTTTAAGATTGAATGTGCCATTTCTGGCCGTCAGGTTCAGATCGGCGAGGCTTTTGCCTGCCAGCGCAGCGTTCAGTTTGCCGTTCCACCTGGCCCAGTCACCCTTGCCCGACAGCTTGACCTGCAGCGGTTCCGTCAGTCCGGCAAGCGCGGCAATCACGCCGTCACCCGGTGCGTTGATGTCGACATCAAGCCCCAGCCTGTTGGCTTCGGGCACCGCATCCAGCTTCAATGCGATCCGGTCCCCGCCGGCGCGGCCTTCGCCGGCCAGCGTAGCGCCGTTGAAGCGGGCTTGCGCGCGGCCATCGGCGATGTGCAACTTGCCCGCCAGTTTCGCGATGCGTCGCTCGCCGGAAACGGGGGCCTCAGCGATGAAACGATCGATTTCCAGCGCGTCAATATCGATATCATAATCGGGCAAAAGCGGGTCTTCGCTGGGCGGGGTTTCGCGAAATTCGGGCAAACGGCCCAGCGTCACTGTCTTGGCCGTGAGCGAGCGGATATCGATGTGCCTGCGCGCAAATGCAAACGGGCGCCAGTCAACCACAACTGCAGGCGCGCTCAGAAATACACCCTTGGGATCGGATAGGGTCAGCCCGCGGATTGTCATATCGCCGTAGATCGAACCATCGATCCTCTCGATGCCGATCTCCATGCCGTTTTCGAATTCCAGTGCTTCGATCTGATTTGCGATGATATTGCGGCCAGGATCGGTATTCAGCCCGACCAGAATAATACCCGCCAGAGCAATCAGGCCCAAGAACGTGAACAACACAATCCTGAAAATCCGGCGCGGCCAGACGGTTGGGCGGGCGTCGTCGCCGCTTACGTCCGGGTCACCTTCGTACGCGGTATCGATTGGCGTATCGGCCATCAGAATGCCTGCCCGATCGAGATATAGATGTTGATCAGGCTTTCACCGTCTCTGCGGCCGATAGGCGTTGCGACATCGAGCCTGAGCGGGCCGAAATTGGTGTAAAAACGCCCGCCGATACCCGCACCATATCGCAGGTTGGAAAAATCAGGGGTCGAACTTTCATAAACCTGGCCCGCATCGACAAACGCGACAACCCCGAAGTCACCGAAGCGGTAGCGCACTTCTGCAGCCAGCTCGTTAACGCTCAGGCCGCCAATCGGACGGATCAGAAACTCGTCATCCTTTTCGTCAGGATCGGCGGCGTCGAATTTGGGATTGGGTTCCAGCACCTGCGGGCCCAGTTGCTGGTAGCCGAAGCCGCGAACCGAACCGCCCCCGCCCGCGTAGAACCGGCGTGAGGGGGCAATATCTTCACGGTCGACCCCCTGGATACTCCCCACTCTGAAACGCCCGGCAACCACCAGCGCATCGCTGACGGGATAATAGGCCGATCCGTTCAGGAAGCCGCGCGCGTAAGGGCTGAAGCCATCCTGCAACGACCCTTCCGGCTGCAATAGCAGCGTCAGGCGAAACCCGTCGGTCGGATTGAGGAGATCGTTCGATGTGTCAAAGCCGACCTGCCCGGTCAGCGCCCCGATGAAATAGGTGCGGTCCACCCGTTCACCCAGATCGAAGTCGAAGTCTTCCTCGATTGTGCCGATGATTTCAGCGCCATAGGCATAAGTCAGCTTTTTCTGCCAGATCGGTGTCGAGACATAGCTGACCAGCCCGCCCAGTCTGCCGGTAAACGCTTCGAACGCATCGTAATCGGCGTGTAGCGCATTAAGGCCCAGTTCCACTGTCCTGTCGCGTTGCCCGGCATTCGAGCGGCGGAAATTGACACCTGCGCCCTGTTCCTGCGTACCCAGAACGGCCGACGCGATAAGCGCACCTTCGGGCGGGAACAGATTGCGGTGGCTCCAGCTCCCTTCCACCCTGAAACCCTGTCCGGTGCCGAAACCGGCGCTGCCCGCAAGCGTGCGCGGCGGGCCGGCGTCCTGGTCAACCGCGATAGTGACAAATTCGCTGTCCTGATCGGCCGCGTCGCCAGTACGCACAGGCACAACCGACACGGTGTTGAGCAGGCCGGTTGCCACAAGCGCCTGACGCAGATCGTCAACCTTGCGGCTGTCGTAAAGCTCACCTTTTTCAAACCGGGCCAGCACTTCGACATGATCGGCATCGAAGGCCTGGTTGCCTGAGCTTGCAAAGCCGCCGAACCGTGCGCGGGGGCCGGTGGTGACGGGCAGCGTATAAACACCGTCGAATGTTTCCTGATCCAGCAGAATATCGCGCTGGCCAACTTCCGCGAAGGGATATCCTTCCTGCGGCAGCGCGATCGCAATTTGCGCTTCGGCCCCCTGAACGCGCGCGGCGATAATCGGTTCGCCCACCTGTAATGCGAGGTTTTTCGCGATCAGATCAGCCGGTATCGTCGGTTCCGCATCGACGATGATTTCGGCAAAGGTAAACCGTTCTCCCGCCGCCACATCCAGCACAGCCAGCAGCGGCTGCCCGCTCGCTTCCTCCGAACGGTCAATCCGCGTGGTGACTTTGGCGTCATACCAGCCTTCGGCGCGCAAGATCCGCTGCAGCAAAGCGCTGTCTTCGGTCACGCGGGCCGCCAGCATGGCAACATTGGCCGCTTCGCCATCGGCCGATTCCAGCGCCGAAAGGCCCTTGAAGGTTGCGGCCAGATTGGCATCCGACAGTTCGTCGATTTCCTCTAGACCGTTGATCTGTGTGCCGTATTTGACAACCAGAACTTCTTCATCGCCCGCCTCTTCGGCGAACTGTACTTCTTCGACATCGAAAGATTCCAGCGGCGCAAGCGGAGCGGCCAGCTCCGCATCGCGGATCGGCGCATCGCCGATTTCTTCGACACGGTCACCATCGGCAAGTTCGGGCAGACCAAGCGGCGCGGCCACACCGTCCAGCGGTTCGGCACCGGCTTGTTCGGAAGCAAAGCGCCGCTCGAAGTCGGCAATCGATTCCAGTTCGCCGCCCAGTTCGGGATCATCTTCGGCCAAAGGCGGGATCGAGGAATTGAATTCCTCGTCCGAAATAATCGGCTCCACCTGCGGCAAATCCGAATCGGCTGGTGACGGCGGCACAGGAACTTCGCCGGCTTGCAAATTATCAACGGGCTGCGTTCCGGCGCCAATTTCACTGTCCTGCAAAACCGCATTGCGGGCCGATGCAGACTGCCCCGACAAAGTCGCCGTCAACACTGCTGCCAATGCGGTTGTGAGCGAAAACGGCAAAGAAACCA
The DNA here is from genome assembly GCF_037154015.1 of Altererythrobacter aquiaggeris. Lineage (NCBI taxonomy): Bacteria > Pseudomonadati > Pseudomonadota > Alphaproteobacteria > Sphingomonadales > Erythrobacteraceae > Aestuarierythrobacter > Aestuarierythrobacter aquiaggeris. The sequence continues at coordinate 482,654 of NZ_JBANRL010000001.1, read as the reverse complement.
AGGCACGTTTGCGCCTGTGCGACGTTACTACTGACACTATGCCCATCAAACTGCCTTCAACCGTATTTTCAAAAATTTACCACAAGGATCGCCGATGCGAGCTCCGCCAAAGCGTCTGACACAACGGACATGAACATAGGGCTGAATGACCAAGATGTTGAAGATATAAAGGAATTGCAGCCGGGCGCAATGGCGGCATCTCCGCACGCCCTGCCGTGGGCAGCCTGGAAGCAAATTGGCAAGCGGATATGGGTAATGGCAGGGTTCCATAATCTGTCGCTGCTTGCGGCGGGTACGGCCTTCTTCGCGTTTCTGGCGATCACGCCCTTACTGGCCGCTACGGTGATGACGTACGGTCTGCTGGGCAATGTCCAGACCGTCCAGTCGCAAATGAACGCCATTTCCAGCTGGATGCCGGCAGACGCTGCCGCTCTGATCGAATCGCAACTGGTCGCCGTTGTCACCACGAGCGCGGGGGTGACCGGCGTAACGCTGGCAATTTCGCTGCTGTTGGCGATTTACGGCGGAATGCGGGCTGCAACCGGCCTGATCGGTGCGCTCAACATCATCAATTCGGAACATGAAAGCCGCAATATATTCTCACTTACGCTGCGCGCGGCTGGGCTCACGCTGGCGGCGATCCTGATAGCCATGACCGGGCTGATCAGCGGGGGGTTGGTCGCATGGCTCGAAACGCGAACGGAAACGTTCATCGGCACCGCGGCGGACACCGGATATCAGGCGCTGACGTGGCTGGTCGCCATGGTGCTCGGGACAGGCGGATTTGCCCTGATCATGAAATACGGGCCAGACCGCCGCGCGGCAAAATGGCGCTGGTTATCGCCCGGATCGATCCTTGCCACATTCGCGTGGGTGGCAGTCTCCTTCGGCTTCTCGCTCTACGTCCGCTACATCAGCGATTACAACGCGACCTACGGATCATTGTCCGCCATTGTCGTGTTCCTGATGTGGCTGTTTCTTACCAGCTACGCGATTTTGCTGGGCGCGCTGCTCAATGCCGAAATCGAACGCCAGACGCTGATCGACACCACAGTGGGCGTTGATCGGCCGATTGGTGAACGCGGCGCGGTCATGGCTGACAGTGCCGTCAGTCTCGCGCCCGATTCCGGCGTGCTGGAAAAGAAACGCCGCCGCCAGGCCGCACGTGTCGCGCGCAATGCCTCCAAAAACTGAAGCTGCACAGCTTGGCGCTATGCCCGCGCTTGCCCAGGCGATTTTGCACGGTTCACCCGGCTGAACTGCCGCCCGCGCTAGATCGCCGGTGCAAAACCGTCGTCGCGCAGCGTGAGTATATATCGTGTCAGCGCATCGACTTGCGGCGCGTCCAGGTCGAAATCCATGGCTTCGGGATAATTATGCGCGTCGCGCAGATATGCCGAAAGGGTTTCGCTCGTCAGGCCCTTCCGGTTGGCGACAGCGGCAAAGGATGGCGCGCCGGGATGAGGGGACAGGTCAGGCGCTTCGACGGCATGGCAATCGGCGCAGGCAGCCTGCGCAAACGCCAGCGCCTGATCATCGCTACTGGATGCTTTCGGCGGTTCGTGACGGAACAAGCCCTCACCGGCCTGCGGGTTACCATTGCCGGATATGGCGGGAGCCGCAGGTTTGTAGGCCCCCAAGCAGGCGGACAGATTGGCGGACAGGCTGGCGCAAAGCGCCAGCATCAGAACACGCGGTTTGCTTTTCATGACCCACATCATCTCCCGGACCGGCCGAGCCTTTCGACTTTGCGCAGCCATGTCTTGCGGTAATCATCACTTTTGGCCACGCTGCCCATCAGCGACAGGCGCACTGGTGACACCCCGGCGAAGTGCAGGATGTTTCGTTTGAAGCTCTTCACACTATGCGCTCGGAAAAACAGCGAATAGGCGGCGGCGGGCATTCCCATCGTCACGATAAGCCGCGCAGATTTGCCTTTTAACAATTGGCGATACAGCCCGTTCTCGGCTGGTTCGACGGCAAATCCGGGCCGCGCCACCTGTTCAAGCATCGCTTTGAGCAAGGCCGGGACGTCTCCTAGCCAAAGCGGATAGAGTATCACGATGTGATCCGCCCAGCGCATTGCCTCCTGCACCTTGGCCAGGCCCTGCGGCGCCGTATGTGAATTCCAGTCGTCGGGGTCGCGCAGCACAGGGAAGTCGAGCTTCGACAAATCGACCCGGCGGACCTCGTGAAGTTCTTCGGCGCCCTTGATATAAGCGGACGCAAGCGCATGGACGTAATGGTCAGGGTCGTTGTGCGGGTGACCATCGAGAACGAGTATGCAGCGCATGGCATGGGATTATCCACACCGCGCCGAGGCTGGAATGCGTATATGTCCTTAGCCGAGATGATCGGCGGACCGGACCTGCCGCAACAAATCCCGCGAACGGGGATCGCCAGTTGCTGCGTCCTGCCCGAAACTCCTGTCGGCTGGTGCTGTTGGCCGAATGCTTGCGCGGACTTTGACGAACCAAAACTGCCCGATGCCTCGCTTCGCGCCGCACATTTCGAGTATCACCGGATAGGGACTTGAACGGGCTAACCCGGCGTCACCTGTGATATCCCGACCGGGTGCAGCGGTGCTCCCTGTGTTTCGAAAGCAGTGGCGTTGGCAATCGTGGTGGCAGCAATGGCGCGCAATGCATCGGCGGTAAAAAAGCCCTGATGACCGGTAATCAGCACGTTGGGGAAAGTCAGCAATCTGGCCAACGTGTCATCGACGATGGGCTGATCCGATAAATCCTCGAAAAATATGCCGCTTGCCTCCTCGTAAACATCAAGCCCCAACTGCCCGATCTTGCCGGATTTCAGGCCCATAATGATCGCACGTGTGTCTATCACGGCCCCGCGGCTGGTGTTGATGATCGTGATCCCGTCTTTCATCCGGGCGATTGCGCCGGCGTCGATCATATGCCGCGTTTCGGGATTGAGCGGACAGTGGAGACTGATGATATCGCTGCGGGCCAGCAGATCGTTCAATGCGACATAGCTGCCGGGAAAATGGTCGTTCTCCACCGGATCGGTGCCTAATACTTCACAGCCGAACCCGGCCAGAATTTGCGACACGATCAGTCCGATATTGCCTGTCCCGATAACCCCCACTGTGCGCCCGTGCAGATCGAAGCCCAGCAACCCGTCGAGCGCAAAGTTTCCTTCGCGCACGCGGGCATAGGCACGGTGGATACGGCGTATGAGCGAAAGCAGGATGGCGAGCGTGTGTTCCGCCACGGCATGCGGCGAATATGCCGGAACGCGGGCGACGGCCATTTGCAGGGCATGGGCGGTCTTTACATCGACGTTGTTGTACCCGGCGCAGCGTAAGCAGATCAGACGTGTGCCATTACCGCGCAGGATCCGCAGAACACGCGCATCAACCTGGTCATTGACGAACGGGCAAACACCCTCGGCATCGCTGGCGGCGACCGCACTGCACGCATCCAGCCGCGCTTCGTGAAAGATCAGCCTGTGCGGTGCAGGAACAGCAAGATTGGCTGCCTCCAAAAACCGGCGATCATAGGGCTTCGTGCTGAACACCGCGATCTTCACCGCATTAGCTTCGCAAGCCGAAATGTCGTTTGGCGCACATGGGCGCCTCCGTCATACACCTTGCGGCAGACGCCGGGCGGTATCAACCGCCTCGGCCAGTTTGTTGAAGGAAAATGGCCCGTCGAGCACGGCACCCCGTCCCAAACGCCGGCTTTTGCGGGCGGCATCACGGGTGACGAGCAGGACCGGCACATCGCGCGTTCCGCATATTCTTCTGGCAGCCATCACGCCGTCGCCGGATTGCACGTGATCGCCCACGACAATCAGATCCGGCGGATGCATTGCGGCCATCGCAATCGCATCTTCTTCGGTCCAGACATGGTCGAGACTGTCGAACCCCATCTCGGCAAGGCGTTTGGACAATTCGCAGCCAATCAGCATGTTACCTTCGATAATCAATGCCTGGGCCATAAGATTCTCCCCTTTCTCATCATCGGCGTTACCGGACCCGGTCAGCAATGCTGCGGCCTGTCCGGCAGCAGTTTCCGCAACAGCCACGGCCGTATCACCTGCCGGTTTTTCGGCATGACCGGGTTCGGCTATTCCGGGCATCCTGCTGACGGCCCGACGCGGCATTGGCTGATTGCCTGATCGCCAGAGAGTCGCGAATAGGGGAATCTCCTGATCTTGGTGCGGCAGACCTGCCGCCTCAGATCATGCCGCGCGCCTGAAACGGATCATCGCTCGGTTCGGCTTTGATAATAGCCACAACTGCAGAAAATGCGCGGTCCTGCGAAAGAAACACATCTCCGCTCAAATTCCGCAGGAAACCGGTTTCGGCCAGCCGGTCTATCACAGGGCCTTTGACTTCGGACAGATGCAGAACGATCTTCCCGTCGGCGAGGCGGTGGGCGATCGCCTCCAGGCTCTTCAAGCCCGATGCATCGACCGAATTGACTGCCGAGAACATCAGGATGACGTGCTGCAGTGCGGGGCGTTCGGCAACCCGTTCAAGGACGAATTCCTCAAGCCACCGCGCGTTGAGGAAAGTCAGGCTTTCATCAACCCGGATCGACAGAAGTTCAGGCAAAGTGATGACTTCATGGCGCAGGACATTGCGGAAATGTTCGGTTCCCGGCACGCGGCCGACAATCGCCGCGTGGGGGCGCGATGCCTTCCACAAATAAAGCAGCAGACCGACTGAAACCCCCGCGACCACACCCATTTCAACTCCCAGCAGCAGCGTGATGCCTATGGTTGCGATATGCGCGGCAAAGTCGGTCCGCGAATACCGCCACAGTTGGACCGGAGTCTTCAGATCCACCAAACTCAGGACTGCCACGATTATCGTGGCGGCCAGCGTCGCGACGGGCAGGTTGAACAGCAGCGGCATAAGAAACAGTGCAGCCAGCGCTATTCCGATTGCCGTAAACGCGCCTGCAGCCGGTGTTTCGGCCCCCGCATCGAAATTTACCGCCGACCGCGCAAAGCCCCCGGTGACCGGATACCCTCCCGACAGGGCGGAGGCGATGTTCGAGGCGCCGAGCCCGATCAATTCCTGGTCGGGATCGATACGCTGGCGGCGTTTGGCGGCCAGCGTCTGGGCAACCGAGACACTTTCGACGAACCCGATGACCGAGAGCAGCAGCGCAGGCACCCAAAGCTGTGCGATCAGTTCCGGAGCGAACGAGGGCAGCGCGAAGGGCGGCAGCCCTTGCGGAATCGCGCCGACCAGCGTGACGCCCTTTGCGCCCAGATCAAACCCGGCAACAGCCAGAATCGTCACGGCCACCGCTGCGACGGGACCGGCCCGGGCGATTGCACCGGCAGCAGCATCCGTAGCTCCCAGCCTATGCAGCGCGGGCTTGGCCCCGCCCCGAACCCAGAACAGAAACACGACCGCCGCAATCCCCAGTGCCAGCGTCCACCAATTGGTCTGTCCGACCGCCCCGGCCAGATTGGCAAGCATGTCCGGCCAATTATCACCCGGGGCGGACACGCCGAGAATGTGTTTGAGTTGACTGGTGGCAATCAGGATGCCGCTGGCAGTGATAAAGCCCGATATAACCGGATGCGAGAGCAGATTTGCCAGAAACCCGAGCCTCAGCGCTCCCATGATAGCAAGCATGATACCCGACAAGGCTGCGAGCGTTATCGCCGCCTCCAGATATTCGGCTGTCCCCTGCGCGGCAACCGCACCCGCCGCGGATGCGGTCATCAGCGACACCACCGCGACCGGCCCCACCGCCAAAGTCCGGCTGGTCCCGAAAACAGCATAGGCCGCCAGCGGAAGGATCGATGCGTAAAGACCGACAACCGGCGGAAGTCCGGCCAGCAATGCGTAAGCGAGGCTTTGCGGGATGAGCATGATGGTCACGACCACCGCTGCCATAAGGTCAGCGCCCAGCGCTGCTTTGCTGTAGGTCCGCCCCCATTGAAGGATCGGTAAATAGCGCGAAAGCGATGCCATCTGCGCTATCGCGCGTCAGGTTCACGGTGTGCCGGCGGCATTTTGCAATATTCCTGCCAGAGCAAGGTCGAGCGGGCGCCGCTGCGGCAATATGCCAGAACCGGTGTTTCCATCGTCGCCAGCACTTGCTTCAGCATGACCGCCTGCTGCGTGCAGGGTTCGCCCGGCACAACCGGGATATAGGCAAATCCAAGGCCCAGTTTCTGCGCGGCAATTTCCATCGCCTGGGCTGATGGTTGATCGGGCGCTTCGCCGTCTGGCCGGTTATCGACGATTGTCCGGAACCCGAGCCGGGCCGCGTGCTCCAGATCATCCCGGGTCAATTGCGCGCTAACCGCATAGTGCGGTGAAAGGCGAGTGATATCCATTGTCATGTCCTAGCTTGCCAGCGAGCTGATGAACCCCGGCCGCCGATCGACCAATATGCCGTGCAGCCACATTCCCGCGACCATCGCAACAACGAACACCGCGGTTTGCCAGGCACCGAATGCCAGCCCCGCCAATGCCGGACCGGGGCAATATCCGGCCAGCCCCCACCCCGCCCCGAACATCGCACCGCCAACCATAAGCTGGGGATCGATCACTTTGTTTTCGGGGATGTGGAAGGTCGGATGAAAGACCGGACCCTGCATCCTGCGGGACATAGCGTATGCGATAGCCGACGGGATCAGCGCGCCGCCCATCACGAAGGCGAGCGAGGGATCCCAACTGCCGAACAGATCGAGAAATGCAATGACCCGCGCCGGATTGACCATGTCGGACAATGTCAGTCCAGCACCGAAAATCGTCCCGGTCAGCAATGCGATGAACAATTTGCGCATCGGCTCAGCCCCCCACCATGTAGCGCGCCATGCCCACCACGATCACGCCGGCAGTCATAAAGGCTGCGGTGGCCGCGAACGAGCGCGGCGACAGACGTGACATGCCGCACACGCCGTGTCCGCTGGTACAGCCGCTGCCAAGCCGGGTGCCAAATCCGACCAGCAATCCGGCCGCAATCAGTATAGCCACCGACGATGTCACTATCACATCCGGCTGGCGCAAGAACATATTGACGGCGACGGCCCCAAGCGGGAGCCCGGCGACAAACATTGCGGCTTCGCCCCGCCCGGGCCCGCTGCTGGCAATTCCCAATGCGCGCGCTGTCAGGCCGCTGACCCCTGCAATCCTTCCGGACATAAGCAGAAGCAATGCTGCTGCGAGCCCGATGAGGACCCCTCCCGACAAGGCGACCAGCGGATTGAGCGGTTCCATATTCTTTCCTTACAGTGTGTTGAGCGGCAACTTCAGATACCGGGTTCCGTTATCGTCCGGTTCGGGGAAGTGTCCGGCGCGCATATTGATCTGGATCGACGGCAAAATCAGCCGCGGCACACCCAGCGTCGCATCACGGGCTGTGCGCATGGCCACGAATTCGTCCTCGCTCACGCCTTCATGAACGTGGACATTGGCTTGTCGCTGCGAACCGATGGTGGTTTCCCAGGCAAATTCGGCCCGGCTAGGGGCCTTGTAATCATGGCAAAGAAATACGCGTGTTTCGTCAGGCAGCTGCATAAGGCGGCGGATCGACCGGAACAGAACCGCAGCGTCGCCGCCGGGAAAATCCGCGCGTGCAGTGCCGTAATCAGGCATGAACATCGTATCACCCGCGAATACCGCATCACCGATGACATAGGCCATGTCCGCCGGGGTATGTCCCGGGACATGCAATGCGGTAAAAGGGATTTCGCCTATTTCCATTCTGTCGCCATCGGCAAACAGATGGTCGAATTGCGAACCGTCATGCGCGAAACCGGCGCCTTCGTTGAAAATCTTGCCGAAGACTTTCTGAACAGTCAGGATTTCCTGCCCGATAGCGATTTTGCCGCCCAGATGTTCCTGCAAATAGGGCGCTCCCGACAAGTGATCGGCGTGCGCATGGGTTTCCAGCAGCCAGTCGGCCGTCAATCCGTGCTGACGGACATATTCGATAATCAGGTCGGCCGAATGCGTTGAAGTGCGGCCTGACGCCTGATCGAAATCAAGCACCGGATCGACGATGGCGGCACGCTTCAGGGCCGGATCGTGAACGACATAGCTGGCAGTAAAGGTCGCCTCGTCAAAAAAGGCCTGTACTACTGGGGCCCGGACGTCGCCCCGCAGCGCACCTTTTACTTGTTCCTGTGCCAGTTTCAGGGCTGGGTCGGTATGCATTTATCGCTCCTCGGTACTGGTATGAATTAAAGATATGCTGCCCGTGCACATTACGGGAAGTTCCGTAACGCCGCCGCTAGGCAAGCCGGGGACAATAAATCGAATGCAGCAATTCCAGCACCTGCAGCGCGCGCGGGTCCGCCACACGGTAATAAAGTGTCTGCGAATCGCGCCGGTAAGCAACCAGCCCCTGCTGGCGAAGCTTCGCCAGATGCTGCGAGAGTGCTGACTGGCTGATACCGATGCGTTCGACAAGCGAACCGACCGGCAATTCGCCTGCCGCCGCAAGATGACACAGGATCAGCAGGCGCGAATTGTTGGACAGTGCACGCATCAGCGCTGCCGCTTCTCCCGCGCTTGCTGTCATCGCGGCCAGATCGTCCATCATTTTCATAGAAACAATATATTCAAAGTTTCTAAATTAGCAAGGCCTAATATGATATGTGAGAGAGTGAGTTGGCATCCCGGCATCCGCATTTGCAGCGGGATTATTTGCGGTTCTCCCGGCTGATGGAATGGCGATACACAGTTCCAAAGCGCCCAATCTTGACCCAAACGCGGCCCAAAAGTGGTGCCGAGCGCGTACGGACATCCCCTTAGAGAGATTTCCCGATCGATCGGATAGCCGGGGCAAATACCTGCCACCCAGGGAGCCGGAAATGATGCAGACCTTGTCCGACATTCACGGCGTCCCGGGCCGGCAGCGTCACGCATCTATTGCGCAAACGCGGCGCATTCCGGGAGTTTTCAACCAGCTTATTTTCGCCGGAATGGCAGCAAGCCCCGGCAGCGTTTGCCCGTCATTTGCAGCCGATACAGTGAGCGGACGTGAGCGGAGCCCGCCCGAACCGGGTGTCCGGCATAATCGGGGCAAAGCGCGCGCTGTTGTCAAGCGCGCCCCGGACGGGCACCCTGCTTGAGTATGATTAATAACCCGGCCCCGTCTGGCGCACCTGCTCCGCAACTTTTCGGCGAGTTGGCCAGCCTGCACGCGTTGATCGACACAGTGCCCGACGCGATGATCGTGATCGACACCGGGGGGAAGATCCTGTCATTCAGTCAGGGGGCCGAGCGTATGTTCGGCTATTCGGAGGCCGAAGTGGCAGGCGAGAATGTCAGCCTGTTGATGCCTTCACCCGATCGCGAGCGGCACGATAGCTACCTGCAGCATTACATGACCACCGGCGAGCGGCGCATAATCGGTATTGGCCGCGTGACCACTGCACGCGCCCGCGACGGTGCCACATTCCCGATCGATCTGTCGGTTGGCGAAGTCAAACTTGAGGACAGGCGTGTGTTTGCCGGGTTTATCCGCGATCTCACCGACAGCAGGCAAACCGAAAAACAGCTTCATTCGCTGCAGTCCGAACTGGCTCATGTATCGCGTATTTCCGCTATGGGCACGCTGGCAACGTCACTGGCACATGAATTGAACCAGCCACTGACGGCAATCGCCAACTATGTCGAAGCCTCGATTGATCTGCTGGCTGATCCCACTGCCGAAAACATTACCCATGTTCGCCATGCGCTGCAGGAAAGCGCCGACGAGGCAATCCGTGCAGGGCAGATAGTGCGACGGCTGCGCGAATTTATTTCCCGCGGCGAAACGACCCGGCATTTTGTCAGCCTGTCCAAAATCGTGCGCGAAGCCACTGCGCTGGCTTTGATCAACGGCGATGCCCGTGATGTCGAATTCGGGCAGGTGCTCGCCAAGGAGGATGACCGGGTTCTCGTCGACGCAGTGCAGATCCAGCAGGTGTTGGTGAACCTGATCCGAAACGCGGTCGAAGCGATGCAGGACAGCCCGGTCAAGCGATTGCTGATCACCAGCGAAATGGGGCAGGATAATCTGATGGTCGTAACCGTCAGCGATAGCGGACCGGGCCTCGACCAGCATATTGCCGAACGCCTGTTCCATCCGTTCGTCAGTACCAAGGCCAGCGGAATGGGGCTGGGATTGTCGATCTGCAACACAATCATCAACGCGCATGGCGGCAAGATCTGGGCCGAACCGTCGCCCATGGGCGGCACACAGTTCCACTTCTCGCTGGTTACGGAAAGGACGGCAGCAGACAATGGCTGATTGTCAGGTATATCTGGTGGACGACGACGAAAGCGTGCGCCGTTCGCTATGCTTCATGCTCAAGACTTCGGGCTACAGGGTGGAATCTTTCGATACCGGCGATGCATTCCTAGCGGCCATAGGCCAGCTTTCTCCGGGTTGTATCCTGCTCGACGTGCGGATGCCCGGCACGGACGGACTGCAAGTGCAGAGCGAACTGAACAATCGGGGGGTCAGCTATCCGGTGATCGTGATGACGGGCCACGGCGACATCGAAATGGCTGTGACGGCAATGAAGGCCGGCGCGACCGATTTCATCGAAAAACCGTTCGAGAAAGTTACCTTGTTCGAGGCGCTGCAACATGCCGCGAACCGGCTGGCGAATAACGACCGCCGCCATGCGCGGCGCGATGAAGCGCGGGTTCTGATCAACGTCCTGACACCGCGAGAGCGCGACGTGCTTGCCGGGCTGGTCAGGGGGCATCCCAACAAGACCATCGGCTATGATCTGGGGATCAGCCCGCGCACGGTTGAAATCCACCGCGCAAATGTGATGGGCAAACTGCAGGTCAACAATCTTTCCGACCTGCTTCGCATCGCCTTTGCAGCCGGCGTCGGCGAAGCAGAGTAACGGCCTGCGAAGCAATCACCCCCACCCCGCCGATCAACAGCCGCCAGACGATAGCCGCCAGACTATAGCCGGTGCGGACGGGCCGGGTTCAGACCGGCACCACCGATGCGATGCGATAGGGCAGCCGGTCACCGCCGGGTTCGGTCACGGTAATGTACTCTCCTTGCCGGATCGGGTGGTTTTCCAGATGAAACAGGTTCTCGTCATCATCGTCACCGACGGCATAAGAGAAAACCCAGCCGTTTGGCGATTTCAGTATATAGCCTGACTGATCGGGCTCGTTGGGCCAGAAGCGCCTGATAGTGGCGCTCCCCGGATCGGCACTGCGTTCTGCCTCATCGATAAATCCTGCCTCGTCCAGCGGGATACGGATGAGGTATGACCGGCTGGCGGAGCCGGATGGAAACTCGTCAGTCCGGGCGAGTTCGAACTTTACGATATACCAGTTGCTCATGGGTATCTCCCGCAAATCAGTAGCTCTCGCAATTTACGGGTGTCTGCGCGGGTAAATATACGCAAACCTACGCATGACGGGCCGCAACCGTGCGTGTTTGCCGGCCGCGCGCCGGCGAACCGCTAGCGCTGTCCGGATTGGCTGCGCCCGGTATTGACCGAAGGAAATTCCTCCGGACTGCGACCGGGTTCTTCGACATCGGGCTGCGGCGGGTCCACTTCGGGCGGCTGGGTTGGTGCAGGCTCGTCCGGCAAACCCGGCGTTTCTGGCGGAGACTGCGGATCGATCCGGTCCGGGTCGTTTGGCGGCGTAGTGGCCATGGTCTGGTGCCTTTCTCGTAAATGGAACGCGCCTTGTATCACTGTAGATGACGCGGGTTGCCGGGTGCGACTATCCGGTTTCGCTTGATCCCGTTATTTCTGACCATACGTAATTCAACATAAGGCGCAAATGGTTACCCAGCGCAAACCGGGTCCAAAAATGCGGCAGCGGGCCGGATATGGACGCCAATCGGATCTGCGCGGGAAGCGGCGTGCCTGCGGCGATCGCTGCCGCGTAGAGATATGCCACGCTTGGTAAGGACAATTCCCTACAGATCGGCACCGCGCTTTCGGCAATCATGCGTCCCTATGCCAAACCGGCGTGTTGGCCGGTTGCATCTGGAAGGGGCACAAAATGGCTTTCCATTCGCGCATGTTTTCCCGTCTCGTGGCGCTGCCCATCCTCGTAATCCTGGCCTTGTTCGCTGCCAACCGCGTCAATCCGCAGATCACCGGCGAAATCGGCGAGAACATCGATGTCGGTATCAAGGCGCCCGACATGTCGTTCTTCTCGGCCGAAGACATCAACCTCAAAATCAATTCGATCGACGATGTCTTTGCTGCAGGCGGCAGAGTCCGGGTCGATGCAACGAGGGCAGACCATCTGGTTATCGCCGGGAGTGAAATTTCGGTCAGCAACGCGGCTTTGCAAGACCTGTTTGCTGTCGGCGGAAAAATGGACCTGAACAGCGGCACCGTAGCAGACGATATTGTGGTCGCTGGCGGTTCGATAAAGGTCCGGCCAACATTTTCCATCGGCGGGTCGGCGGTAATGGCGGGCGGGGATGTGCGGATGGAAACATCCGTCCCGGCCGATCTGCGGATCGGAGCGGGAAGTGTTTATGTCAATGCAGCCGTGGGCGGTGATGCGCGGCTGAGCGGCGATGCGGTCCGGCTTGGCCCGGCGACGCGGATCGCGGGTGATCTGTTATACCGGACAAGCAATCTCGTGATCGAGCCCGGCGCGGTCATAACAGGCCGGCGGCTAATCCTGCCTGCGCAAGACCAGTCGGCTTTCGAAAGCTGGGGACGCGGCGCGGGCGAACTGTTTCCTGTCATCACTCTGGCCGCCGCGGCCGGGTTTGCCATCCTTGTCGTGGCAATTGCTTTCGCGGTGCCGGGTCTGATGCGATCTTCAGCCCGGTTCATCCGCACCTCGCCCCTTCGCAGTCTGGGGATCGGAACAATCATCGCGGCTGGTGTGCCGGTCGCGATAATCCTGCTGTTTTTCACGGTAGTGGGGGCACCGCTAGGTTTGCTGCTTGGCGCGATTTGCCTTGCTGTCACCCCCGTTGCGATTGCCGCCACAGCCTTTCTGATCGGCATGGAGATGCGCCGGGTGATGTCCGGTGCGGGTGAACCACCAGCCCGTCTGCCCGCGCGGCTACTTTGGCCTGCAGCGGGTGCCGCCGTCATCCTGATACTGGGTTTGATCCCGTTTCTGGGTATGCTTGTGTGGCTGCTTGCAATGCTGCTGGGTTTGGGAGCTGTCGCGAGCAGAGGCGGCAAGGCGCTTGCCAGCATTGCCTGACACGACCGGCGTCGCGACTTAAGGCAGGCCATGGACATCAGGCCAGGACCATCTGGCTAGGGACATTTACATATTTATTGAAGTCAATTGCCCGGTCATTGCGGGGGGAGTGGGTACTTCAAGGGGAAGAATATCATGTCACAGGTAGATCAGAACCGTCCGTTACTGCGTAACTTGCTGATAGCCCTGGTTCTGGCAGCGGGTCTGATCGGTGCCTTCTGGATCTGGCGCCAGTCCGAGCAGACACAGGCCCCCGCGCCGATAACGACCACCAACCCGTCACCCGAATGGACAACGGCGCCCGAAGGCGGTGTCCCGGTTACCTTGCCCGAAACGCAGATGACCAATGCGCCGTTGGAGGAACCTGCACCCGAAGAAGGCCAACCAGACATTGAGCCAACCGGTTGAACCCGCCCGGAGTTGCGTGCTTCCGGTACGAAATGACAGGGCGAATGACAGCGCGAATGACAGGACGAATGACAGGGCGAATGACAGCGCGATAGCCGGGAGGAAACTGTGCAAGACATTATCCGCCCGGTCAGGCTTCGGCGAGCGGGCGTTCGATCACCGGTTCCGCGGCGAGCCATTCCCATGCCCGCGCCTCGTCTTTCAGATCGAAGGTGCGCAGATCGGCTTTGAGAAGCGGATCGATAGTCTTGACCAGTTCGCGCATCCACTCCGGCCCACCGACCAAGGCGTATTTCTCGTTCAGCCTGAGCAGGCCCAGTTTCATTTTCGCATATTCCCGGTCCAGCAGGATGGCAGGATCGAACCCGTCGTATAATGTGTACCGCACGAGCACTGCTCTCGGGCGATGCTCGGCCCGCAGCGCGTTAACTTCGCGGGCCATCCGGTCCACCTCTTCATGCCCCAGATGGCCGCTGACTTCGAATCCCAGCACATCGTTTTTGTCGGTCTCGATAATCCGGATATTATGCCCATAAGGCAGATCATCGCGGCCCTCGACCCAGGCCAAGGCTGCATCCCGCTGGCCGGGTGTGAATATGCGGTAGGTTACCTTGTCCAGTATGGCGCTTTCGACCCGTGCCAATGCGCGTATCCAGCCTTGGTCACTGACTACCGCGACGCGTCCAAAGCGGTCCAGCCTGTCGAGCAGCGTCCGGTCGATCGATATGCTTTTGAACAGGATATCCAGATCGAAGCCTTTGAACTGCATAATCTCCGCATAGACATTAACACTTGCGGCAGATGCCAGCGCTTCTTCCAATTTCTGATAGGCCCGTTCGAAATCCTCGTAATGCATCCGGCCAGTCAGCCGCATGGCAACAGTTCCGGCAGGTTGTGGCAAAAAGTCGAGCATGTCGGCCTCCTCGCTGGCTGTCGAGTGCCAGTATCAAACAACAAGAAGCGTTGAATAACAGCCAGCCGGCGGCCGTTCTGTAGGGACATGTCCTTATCCGCGCGCCTGCCCGTCGGCGCGGCGTATATAAGGAAAAAAGGTGGTGAGCCCTGCTGGGTTCGAACCAGCGACCTACTGATTAAAAGCCCCGCAACCTATTGTAATTAGGTGCTAATCAGGGGCCGTTTAGGGCTCGCGAGGCTGTAAAACTACGACATTCAGTCATTCAGCGTCAGCCGACGGCAGCCAAGGATAGGGGCCGTTCGGTACTCGGCGCGGTGTTTATGGAGAATGTCGTATGGCCGGTTTGAATTTAACAGAAGCCCGCATCAGGGAATTGCCCCTAGGGTCAGGAATACACAGAGACAGTCAGGTCAAAGGCCTGATGGTGATTTGCCACAAGACCACAAAGTCCTATGCCTGCCAGGGCGATGTCAGGCGTAATGGTCGGCATGTGCGCACAGTTCGGATGAAGATCGACAGGGTGGACCGTATCGGTCTGCGTGACGCCCGCAACAGGGCAAAGGCTCTGATGTCGCAAATCCAGTCCGGTATCGATCCGACCGATGGACCTGATGAAACAGGGATCACGCTTGAACGGGCGATGGAAGCGCACATCGAAGAAAAGCCGCTTCGCCCGCGCAGTGAGGAAGGCTATCGCTACCACCTCAATCACTACCTGAAGCATTGGAAGAAGAAGGCCGTGGCCGATATCTCCCGCCAGATGGTGCGTGACCTGTATGCCGAGATGAAGCGCAAGAATGGCAACACCACCGCCGGTTCGGTCATGCGGACATTGAGGGCTGTGATAAACACGGCCATGCGGATTGATGAAACCCTGACCGGCAATCCGGTTGCTGCTCTGCATGTCCCTTCCAATAAGCGGCGCAAGGTCGCCCCACTCGATATTCCAGATTGGTGGGAGCGGGTGATGAAACTGAAGCCGCAGCGCCGTGATCTGCATGTTGCAATGTTGCTGACTGGTGCTCGCCGCTCGTCAATCCTGCTGGTGAAACGTGAGGATGTGGACCTTGATCGCCGTATTCTCACCCTCACCCACATGAAAACCAGTGACGAACCG
Organism: Altererythrobacter aquiaggeris; assembly: GCF_037154015.1. Taxonomy (NCBI): domain Bacteria; kingdom Pseudomonadati; phylum Pseudomonadota; class Alphaproteobacteria; order Sphingomonadales; family Erythrobacteraceae; genus Aestuarierythrobacter; species Aestuarierythrobacter aquiaggeris. The sequence goes on along the minus strand of NZ_JBANRL010000001.1, from coordinate 467,063 downwards.
CTTCAGCTACCAATTGGCAACGGTCTGGCCATGATACTGGAGCAAAGGATGAGGGCTGATGCACCCTTGGGCAGTGACTGGCTGTGGCCATCGCCAAACAGCCGCAGTGGCCATATCGCAGAGCCAAGGGATGATGGACTGCCCAGCCCGCATGAATATCGCCACCACGCCAGAACACTCTTTATTGCAGCAGGTGTTCCCTATGCCGAAAGTGCCTTGCTACTTGGCCAGAAACTGCCTGGCGCTTCAGGTGGCTACGTCCATGCCTCACACCTTGTAGAACAGCTAAGAAGCTATGTTCAGGCACTCGAAGACATGATCTTTGCGTCTGCCGGTGCGAAGTTCACCGAGGCTCCTGATGGGACTGTAATCGACCCTATGGGATTCACATTAGTGCTGCCTGCTCCTGAATGATGGGATAACGGCCAGGGGCTGTCAGATACCCAGACTGGGCAAGTCCCAATGAGAGGTCGGAACTTGCGGGTTCCGACCTCTTTGCTTTTTTGGCATTTCAATTGCGCAGATTATCGATGGACCAGACCCTTCCACCAGATGTCTGATACTTCCAATTTCCGTTCCAAACGTTCTCCGCTCCTGCTGCAATTGACGCGTTCAACTGGTTAAGTGAAGCGTAGGGCTTACCGTTGTCTGCACGGACCCACTGGCCTCCTGTAGCTACGGCATCAAACCGTTTTCCTTTGTAGTCGCGGAAAATCCGGAACCCCTCCTCAAACGACACGTCGTTTCTGCTGTCATAGAAGCCGAGCCCCGACGAAACTTTAACTGACCCATTGCTTGATGACTTAGGCTTTTCCACTTTCAAGATACGCTGAAGCACTTCATTCTCATTGTTCTCGCTGGGCAGCCGAGCGCTCCATATTGCAGCATAAACATCAGTCGAAATTTCAATCATACGCTTAGACATCCTTAATCTCCTTGTTACTGAGATTTGCTATAATTAGAGATTTAAGATGGGTCAAGCAGAAACTTCTAGCAATGATTGGCGGGCAGCCGAATGCTGTCAGATACATGGGCTGGCCATGTCTCAATTAGCGCTGCCTGCTCCTGAATGATGGCATAGCGGCGGGCGACCGTCAGATATCTGGATTGGGCAAGTCCCAATGAGAGGTCGGAACTTGCGGGTTCCGGCCTCTCTCCATTTTAGGAGCCGATATGATGGAATTGACGATCGAGAATATACGCAGCGTAGTGCGAGATGAGCTTAGCTCTGCCCGCAGCCCTTGGCTGAACAGCGATGATGCAGCCGCATACCTTGGATCAACTGGAGGAACGCTGCGCAACTGGCGAGCTACTGGCAAGGGTCCGAAGTACCACATCGTCCAGGACAGGCTCGTTCGATACCACGTCGACGACTTAAATATTTTCGTCCGAAGCAGCGAAAAGACGAAACGTTAAGAAACGGGTGACCATAAAAAAGGGCGCCCTCACTGCCTGATGAGGACGCCCTGAATTTGAGCCGGAATGGGATAAACTCAACTCGGGACAAGAACCGTGACCCCCGCCAAAGGAAATTACCGTGCCTGATAAGAATACCGATAGCCCCTCGGCTCCTCCCAAGCAGCCAGCGTTTGAATTTAACTCTGACGAACTGGAGCCGTTCCGCGGCACCGGGTATGAATTCGTCCGCCTGAATGTGCCGAACGCGCTTGATGCGCGTGGCAGGCCGATTGGCAAAGCCCCTGGTCATGGTTGGCGGACAGTCGATCCGCTCGATGTTGTTGAAGCCAAGGCATTGCTTGATGGCGGCACGGACGTAGGCGTTCGCCTGCGTCAAACTGATCTGGTGATCGACGTGGACCCTCGCGCCTTTGATGATGGCGATGATCCGGTTGCACGGTTGCAGGCAGACCTTGGCATCAAACTCGACAACTGGCCAAAGGTTGAAACCGGATCGGATGGCAGTCACTACTATATGACGATGCCAGCCGGAACACTCGTGCAGGACACAGTTGAAAGCTACCCCGGCATAGAGTTCAAGGCGCACGGCCGCCAGATGGTTGCGCCTGGCAGCAGCCACCCTGCAACAGGCAAGCCATATTGCTGGGATCTGCTTGCCGAACCGATCGCAGAAACTTCGCCAGCGCCAGACGTTCTGATCGATTTGATCCGCCGCCCTGATGTCGCTGCCTCGGTCGGTGCAGGCGACTTCGATCCTGAAGATGTAGAATTGATGCTGACCGGCCTTGATGCTTCAAATTACCGTGACCAGAGCAAATGGCTCGAAATGATGATGGCTTGCCACCACGCTTCTGCCGGTGAGGCGAGGGAAGAATTCATTGCCTGGTCCACTTCAGACGCCGATTACGCCGACCACGAATATGTGATCGGTCGGCGATGGGATAGCCTTCACGGCGATGATGGCGGCAAACGGGTAACTGCTAAGACTCTTTTCAAGGCGCTACACGCTGCCGGTCAGGGTGACCTGATTGAACAGGCGATACGGTCTGATCCGCTTGATGACTTCCCTGATGATCTGGCTGATTTGCCTGACTTCATCGGCGAGCAGCCTAAGAACACGCTTCTCGATCGCATCAACGCGGACCGGTTCACAGTTTTGACTAGTGGCAAGTATCTGGTCGGGAGTGAGCGGTATGATGACCGGATGCAGAGACATCTGGTCGAATGGAGCCCTGACGAGGCGATCCGCAAGCACATGAATATCAGGTCCCTCGAGTTGCCGAATGGCAAGAAAGAGAAACTCGGCAACTGGTGGCTCGATCATTCCAGCCGTCGCCAGTACGATTATGTCACTTTCGATCCGAGCGGCAGGAACGATAGCCCTAACGTCTACAACCTTTGGCGTGGATGGGCGGTTAACCCAAAGAAGGGCAACTGGTCCCATCTCAAGCAGCTTTTGCACAATGTCCTCTGCCGTGGTGACCAGGAGAGCTATGATTATGTGATGCGGTGGTGCGCATTCATGGTCCAGCATCCTGACACGCCAGCCGAGGTTGCTTTGGTCTTCAAGGGGCGGAAAGGCACTGGCAAGGGCACCTTCTGCCGGTCACTCAAGGAACTTGCTGGTCAGCATGGTCGTCAGGTCGCGCAGCCCGAGCACTTCACAGGGCGGTTCAATGAGCATCTGGCCGACACCATTTTGCTGTTTGTCGACGAAGGTCTGTGGGCAGGCGATAAGAAGGTTGAGGGTGTCCTCAAGAACCTCATCACCGAGCCGGTTCTTAGCTTTGAAGGAAAGAACAAGCCTATCATCGAAGGGCCGAACCACCTTCACATCGTCATTGCATCGAATGAAGACTGGGTAATTCCTGCAACGCCAGATGAACGCCGCTTCGCAGTTTTCGAAACTGATGAGGAAGCATTCAAGGCGTTGCCGAACGGGTTTTTTGACCAGTTGCGAGAGCAGATGGATAACGGCGGCAGAGCAGCGATGCTCTATGATCTGTTAGAAATGGACCTTGGCGACTGGCACCCACGCAAGGGCATTCCTCAGACCGAGGCACTTGTTGCCCAGAAGGTGGAAGGCTTCAGGTCTGATCCCATCGCATATTGGTGGCACCGCGCATTGGAGGATGGGGAGATTGATTACCTTACAGCCGAGGGATCATGGCCCGATGCGTTTGTTGTCGGCAGCGAAGGCAAGGGAGATATGCTGGACTCCTTGGGGGTCAGCGCAAAGGCCACCCGTCATCGCGCCGAGTTTTCCAAGAAGAAGGTTGCACAGTTTCTTGGTCGCGTCGGTGTGGATGTCAATTCAAGGGACAGGAAAGGCGCAAGGGTTTGGGCAGTCCCTCCTCTTGACCAGGCACGGACTGCCTTTGAGAAATACGTAGGTGGCAGCATTGATTGGGGAGAGTGACAAAACCACCCCCTGCGGGCTTTGGGGCGGTTGGGCGAAGGTCCAGCCGCCCTTCTCATTTCTGACGCTTTGACACTTGTGCCATTTTGATTTGACACTTGTATGGCCCAAAAAGCGTAGCGATTGCAGTCCTTTGTACACTTCTGACACTTTTGACAGTATTTTGGGGCAAATTCACACCGGGAACAGGTCGATCGGCATTATGCCTAGTGGGAGTGACCGGGACGCGCCAAGCAGGGGCATGGTATTCATTCTGTTATTTAATATTATTAAGTGTCAAAAGTTTCACAAGTGTACAAAGCTATGAAATTAATAGAAAAATATCTGACGCTTTTGACGCTTTGAGTTGAAATCTGACGCTATGGCTTTCGAAGCTGCCCCCTTGGTCGCATTTGGGGTGCTCCACTCCATCCCATCTGTCCGATCCCAAAAGGCGCGCACGCACGCATAATGCACACACGTATGCGTGCATGAAGGACACCCACTGATCGTTGATTGGATGAACTAATCTGATAAGTCTTTGAGATGCATCTACCTTTCAGTTGCTTCTCCATTCAAACACTGTGCAGAGAACAGAACCAACTTGGCCTGCTCCCAATAATCAAGGTAAATTAGAAATGCGTGGAGACATCGATAACACCCAATATGTCCGTTTGGATGGAGCTCAGTCGGTTCAACAGCGCGTAGTCTACAGTGTTCGTGAAATACCCGCCCAAAGAATGCAAACTGGGCTCGTGCAGGTACAATATTCATACGTGGCCGTCTGGCGTCCTTATGATCCAGATGACAGCCAATACGATGCCGATTGGAAAACAGGCACCTGGCTCAATATCTACAGAATTCGTGTGCCCCTGGACGAACCTGGACCAAAGGCAAATACAAGTACATATGGCTGGGATGAGATCCAGGTGGATGGAACTGCAGTCCAATTACCCAAGGTCGAATTCGCCCTCAATCATGATCTCAAGAAACATCTGGCGGACGTTCGAGCATAGTGCTGGCTCCCCACGCGCGCACCTGCGCGGCATATGCTCGCAATGGCTGGATCACCGAAAAAACGAGCGAGGCGAGAGCGGATAGCGGCTGCGGCTGATCCGTTAGACGAACCTGCAATGGCCAACAGGCCACCACTGCAAGCAATTCCCTACAACAAGCTGGCACTGACCGATGACAGTCGCGAAGCCGTGGCACGTGCATTGCTGGACGGATATGCCCGCAATCAGATTGCCAAGGCGCTAGGCACAACTGTCGCCACCTTGCGGCGCATCATCAATGACGACCCGATCCTGACCGATGCTGTTGATTGCCGCAAAGATGTCGAAGAGCAGGAACTGCGCGACATCCTAATGGGCCAAGCCCGCATGGGCGACACAGTGGCAGGCATCTTTCTGGCGAAGGCCCAGTTCGGCTGGCGCGATCGCGACGATACCAAACTCAAGCTGGAAACCGATGCAGCCGTCGGCGTCCTAGTCGTGCCTGGCACAATGCCGCTTGATGAGTGGAGCATCGCTGCACTCAAGCAACAGGCCCAGTATCGGGAAGCGAGCGACGAAGTTCAGGGGCAGATGGCTGATGCCCGACGTGATGCCCAGAGGAGCGAGATACGATCCACCGGGACAGCAGGCATAGAAGGCTTGCGGCTGAACAAACCGAGGAAGGGCGATCTGCCCAATTAATCTCAGGTTGATTGTTACAGCTGCAATTCGAGAGGCGCTCTTTACTAGCGGCCCTTTATCGTTTTCAGTGAATTTATGAACACACTCGAATTTACCGCTTCACTTATAGCATCCTTAGCTTGGCCATCCGCTGTAGTTATTCTTGGCTTGAGCCAGAGAGAGCCGATCAGCCGCCTAATGGGGCGGGTGAAGACTGCGAAGATGTTTGGCGCTGAACTAGGCATCAGTGACGAACTAGAAGCCATCCAAGTGGAGCTGGAAGCTGCGCGGGTTCCCATTGGTAATGCACCAGAGTTGCCTCCAACAGAGAAGAGCGATGCTGCAAAGCGCTTGGACCAAATCACAGAAGAGCTCTCAAAGACATCTGCGACAGGAACAGTCATGCTTTCATGGCTGCAACTCGAAGAAGGACTTCGAGATGTCGCGGAATCAAATAACGTAGAATGGGATCCCTTGATGTTTTGGGTGAATGTTACAAAATTGCAGCATGCTGGATTAATGTCTAGGGCTGCTAAGAACGCCATCCATTCACTTCGTGAATTGCGCAATCGGGTCGCGAACAATTCGGATGCTGAGGTTACGCTCCAAGAGGCAAAGGTTTTTCGAGACACTATATCCGAAACTCTTAACCAAATTCGATCGCATTCTGCGCAGTCTTAGCCGCGGCAAACTTCCCTACTGATTAGAAATTCGGCGGGGTGGCAAGGGAAAGGCTAACGCTTCCAGCGCGTTGGCCTCCCCAATTACCCGCAAGCATCGGACAGGGCACCGACGGTCAGCCCTCGCGCCTTACCCGCGCCTCCCTGTCAGTCGGTATTGTAGGGTCATCCCTTCGCATCATGCTGCGATACCAAGCTACTGATTCTCGGCTCGTCTTGGCATGTGGAAACTTTGCCAACACCTTTTCTAAGACTTCCTCGTTAGTCAGCCCCTTGGCAATTTCGGCTTCCGCCAATTTGCCCACTGTATGTCCCCAGTGCTCTTTTAGCAGGTAGCTGTTGATGGCCTCGCGAGCTGCATCCGAAAGTCCGATGCCCATATCCTCGGCAATCTCTTCCAGCCCAATGTACTGGTCTTCCTGAAGACTGACCGAGATGCGTTTTAGCTTTCTTCCGGGGGATGGCTTTTCTCCACTCATGCGAAACTCCTTTATGCGTCTGTGGCTGCCAAAGGCTTTAATGGACGCACTGGTCCTTGACAAGAACCGAATCACTCGTCTAGAGGGGCTTCACCGGACGGATATGGCTGCCGCCGGTGTCCTTTGAAGCCAACTTGGAGAATGATTATGAATACCCTGAATATCCAGATTGACGAAAACACCTCACTGGCCTTCGAGCCTTATATGGCTGCTCTGACCGTAAGGGGTGTCGTTACGTTCGAAACTGACATCAAACCGGAAGACTTAACATACCTGGTTGCCCTCATTTATCGCTTGATGGATGCAGAAAAATGCGTCGATCCGGTCGATGGAGAATACAAGAGCGCGACAATGGAACTGCGGATACCACACGACAACGACGACGAAACTTCGCTGCCGGAGACCAGTCTGCGGATCGGGTATCAGGCCGAGATTGAAGGCCAGCTCGCTCGCGTCGAAATGGGAGTGTCGGAAGAATTCCTTGTCGGATATTGGAAGAAGAACCGGGATAAACTTGTCTTGGAAGCTACGAAATTAGGCGCCAAGGCCAAGCTTGGAGATGAGGCCGCAGCGAACGATTTGCGCACATTGGAAATGATCATTCACGCACTTGAGTTTGTAAGCGGCGAGCCCGCACAGTTCGCCAATGCGTTTCAGTCCTGGGCACACTGTAATGGGAAGGAGGCGCTTGTGAGCTTCCCCTCCGCTCTGCCGATGGCCGCCTAACAGACTATCAGCGGGTTCGCCCGCTGATAGCCCAACCAAGCCAAACACTTGTCCGCCGCGGTCGTTCACAAGCACCGCGGCGGACAATGTTTGCTGGTCCAGATTCTTTCCCGCCAGGCGCATTCATCAACCCGTGTCGAGTTCGAAGCATTTGCGCTTCGACCATGGTTCGCAAGTGGCGGGCCGCTGACCGGGTGTGACCCCGGGCATGGTCGAAACCGGAAGCCTCGGGCGCGATGCCTTGAGCCTTAAAGGAGTAGATAATGCCCAACCCCACTGCAAAACTCGGTGCTGCATGGATGGATGATAATGACATCCGTGCCGCACTCACCAAGATCAACGGTAATCGCAACCGCCACGATACCATGCTTCGTCAGATGAAGCAGAAGCTCGACATTCATGAAGAGAGCGCGAAGCGGTCTCTGGCCGGTGTCGGACTGCCGAACCCCAAGCAAATCATCGCCAAGTCAGTTTCCAGCCGTCGCGGCGAATTCGTTCGCGAAAGCGCTGATACCCGCAAGGCATACATACGGGAACTGAGCGAGACGGCCGAACGGGTCAAATCCGCAGCAGGCCACTACCGCTCACCCATCCAGATGCTGATGCGCGCCAACCTTGGCAGCGAGAAGCGTAGCCGGCTGATGCAGCAGATCGAACATTCCGGTCCGGTCGAATTGGCAAGCCTCGCTGAACTCGCCGCTGCCAAGCACGATGGCGATCTTGCTGCCGCCCTGTGCAGCAGGGTTTCAGGCATGAAGGTCGATGACCGGCCATTCAGCCCGAATGAACTTGCCGATGTCATCTGCGGCGATCTGCATCGTGAATTGAGCCAGGCACTGGTTGAATGCGAGCGACGCGTTTTGGAAGCCTTGCAGGCCGACACAGAATTCGAAACCGGCAAGGTGAATGCGCAGCGCTCACTTCAGATCGCACTTCTCAGGAAAAAAGAGAAGGAAATCGGCGCCTACGTTCAGGACGATGACGCCGAACGCGAAGCAGCTGCTGCGTAAGAATACCCCCCAATCTTAACTTAAGGAATTAGGCCATGGCCATTTTTGCATTCTATCCCGCTGAAGCCGTCAACCGCCGTGCTGACGGTATCAATTTCGCAATCGCCGAAGGCACCAATGAGGTTGCAGCACGTTCTGCCGCTGCCGCACTGATCGGTGCAAGCAATCTGTCCGCATGGACTGCCGTGGCGGTTGAAGCCGGTATGGAACCGGTTGCTGTCGAAGGGATGCCGGTCGGCGCCCATGACGGCACAACCTGGCCGAACCGCACCCGCGGCAATGCCAAGCTCGGCGAATGAGCGATCTGCCCGAAGGGATGACTGATGCTGATGCGATGAAACTGGTTGTCTGGGGCGTTCGGCGCTTCGCAGGCAATCAGGTCATCGCATTCGGTCAGGCGTGGAACATGGCGACCGGCATTGCACCCGATGACATTGATCCGTTTGAATCAATCTGGTTGCGGTGGCTGTTGCAGGAGCTTGGCTACGAAAGCCAATGGGTGGCAGAACTCGGTCGCAGTAAGATGCAGCACCTTTGGGTCCGCAATTCCTGGCCAAGTGATTTCAGGGCAAACGCCAATCGCGAATTCACGGCATTCGTCTCAATGAGTTGAACAACCAAACATGATCGCAAACATTAGGCCGCTCGGGACGCTCCCGGGCGGCCTTTTGCATGACACAGTGCAGTGGAAGGAGACGACCATGCAAAAGGATGCCTGTAAATTCACCGGATCGCACCGCTACGAGCTCTCGGTGACCGAAAACTGCGATCATGCGGTCACACGCGCCGAAGGTCTAAAACAAGCCGTATGGCTCTTGGGTTGGTTCTGGCTGCACTGTGGACAAATGCGATTCTCGTGCTTGCTCTGCTAGCCAACGGCAGTTTTGCCTGACTAACACTAGACACTGAGACGTAAGCCACGCAAGGTTGGATTTGTTCCCTAGATGTTCTTAGCCTAGGGTGATGAATGCCAGTCACTAAGCGAATTTGCCGTTTGCAAATTTTCATATTTTCGGCGCGTCAATAGTAGGGGTTAGGCCTTTGGTTGAAGAGAGTCAGTTGAAGATGATTGCCCTATTTTCGGGGGGTGGCGGTCTTCATCTCGGGTTGGAGCAGGCGGGCCTCAAGCTCATTGCAGCATCAGATATAGCGCCAGGTGCTGAAGCTACCCATTTGCGCAACCAGGAAGAGATACCATTCCTACGCGGGGACATCAGGACTCTTACGTCAAATGACTTTCTCAAAGTAACGGGCGGGATACGGCCAGACATAATAGTCGGCGGACCGCCGTGCCAAGGGTTTTCCACGCTCGGCGACAAACTGTCGGGCGACCCTCGAAATGTTCTTTTTAACGCATACGCCAATCTAGTCGCTGACTTAGATCCTCGATTCATTCTGATTGAAAACGTCAAGTCTCTAGTTACCATGTATGGGGGAAAGTTTAAGGACAGCATTCTGAAAACCTTCTCACATCTCGGATATCGGATGTATTGGAAAGTCTTAGACGCGGCTGATTACGGCGTGCCCCAGTTTAGAAAGCGCGTTATATTCTTTGGAACGAAGGAAAATGGTGCATTTACTTTTCCAAAACCAACGCATGGGCCCAATCATTCATCCGCCTACAATACCACTTGGGCTGCGATATCTGATCTTGCTGAAAAAGGGACTGAGGTTCCAAATCATATAGCATTGAACCATTCGGAAATAGTAACTTCTCGATATAAAATGATTGAGGAGGGGGGCAAACTCCCACCCCCTGAAGCCCTACCAATCAGACTACGACGCAAAAATTTTGGCAATACCTATAAGCGGCTCCATCGTGATTTGCCGTCGTTGACAATGGTGCCAGGCAATAACGCTTTTCCGGTCCACCCTACCCTGGACCGGAGCCTCACGCCAAGAGAAGCGGCTAGGCTTCAAACATTCCCTGATAGTAGAATTTTCGTGGGGGACAGAAGGACACAGTGCATCTTAGTTGGAAACGCAGTGCCCCCCGTTTTGGCTGAGGCGCTTGGCAAAGCCATACTCAAGCACGTCAATGCGGCTGATGCCATTGGCGATGATAATAAAGCAGATCAAGCTTTTGCTCATGATAACACTGTAAACTTCCCTAAGAAAAAGGTGTCGAAAAAAGATGGCTTTATCGATCTGTTTTCGGGCGCCGGCGGCTTCTCAATCGGAATGGAACGCGCAGGGTGGCGTCCTTTGGCCAGCGCAGACAACAATAAGTACGTAGCAAAAACTCATGCCTCAAACCATCCACAGATGCCCTTCGTGATGGGCGATCTGGCGGATCCTGACGTCCGATCCAGGGTGATAGCTTGCGCAGATGGAGAGGACATCGGACTGGTCGTAGGCGGCCCTCCATGCCAAGGGTTTTCAATCTTTGGGAAGCGAAGGTTTGTAAACACTAAAGGCTACGAGCCGAGTTCAGACGATCGAAACAAACTTGTTTACGCTTTCATTGATACTGTTCGTCAGATCAACCCGCGATGGTTCGTCATGGAAAATGTCCAAGGGTTAGCAAATCTAGATAAAGGACTATTTCTCGAGCGGGTCCTAGAAAAATTCCGATCGATAGGCTTCGATACTGTCGAGGCTAAGCTTTTAAACGCGGCCGATTATGGTGTCCCCCAGCTTCGCAAGCGGCTGATCATAATAGGCAACCGCACAGGCCACATAATTCCATGGCCCAAAAAGAAGTTTTTCCCGGAGCCAAAGGACTGGCAGGATAAATACCGAGGCGTGGGCGAAGTGCTAAGTGACTTGGCACATGACAGATCCCAAGAAGTTCAATCCTGTCACGTACCGATGAAGCACAAGCCCTTGTTGGTCGAAAGATACAAATACATTCCTGAAGGTGGAAAACTGGATGTTGAGGCGTTGCCTGAACATCTTAAATCGGGTTATCGAACAAAAGAAGTTCGGAATTACTCGCATGTATTTAAACGTTTACATCGCGACCGCCCTGCTATGACGATGGTGCCAGGGCATAACGCTTTTCCTATTCATCCTTGGCTGAACAGAGCACTGACCGTTCGAGAGGCGGCTCGTATACAGACATTTCCTGACGACATTACATTCGAAGGACCTCGTCAGGAGCAGTGCATCCAAGTAGGAAATGCATTCCCACCGTTGCTTGCTGAAATCATTGGGAACTGTATCAAGAAAGCCGAGGTAAACGGATGGTATCCGGGCACCGTCCCTCCTTCAGCCTACTACTCTTTGATTGAGGCAGAGCAGTCAGAAGCTGTGGACACAGAGCGCCGAAGAAAGATCAGCGTAGGATGAGCCATGACATAGAGGCATCTTATGCTGCGGCAGAAGCGGCATCCTTAATACTTGGTGATCCATCGTCGTGCTTTTCCACGCCTCCGGCTCAACAATACCTAAGCGCGTATGCCGCTCGCGAGGGCCGAAACTCGTGGCCACATGCAGATGGAGTACTGGAGCTATCGATCGATGGAACGCCTAATGACAAGAAATTTAGTTTAGCGGTCGAATTCAAACGACCTAATGAAGGCATTCACGGAATTCTCACCGCAGTCGGTCAAGCTCACGCGTATCTTCACAAAGGGTATGCCGGCTCCTTGATTGTGGTTCCAAACTTGTATTCGACGCTGAGCCAGACCGGAGCATACCTAAAAGATGTTCTAGATACCACTAGCAACAATTCCTCAATCGGGGTGATCGGATACGATCCGCCAGATATGTCGCAGGTTTCACCCTTTGCTGGCAAACTGTCCGTTTCAAGATCACTTGATCTGAATAACTATGTTCCATTAGCGGGAACAGTCACGCCTTCTCGAACCGAGACACAATGGGCGCATCTGCGCGAAGGCAGCAGTGACCCAGACGCGTTTTTTAAATATTTGCAAATGGTCAAGTTGGTCAGTGGTGAAATAATTGATTTGGCGCCGCCAACGCTCCCACCTCAACTCGCTGATGCTTGTGCGCGGGTGGCACCAGGTAAGGATCCTGAGAAGTATATTTCGTACTGCCCAAATGACACACTACCCGATATCGCATGGCGTAAATTTTGGTTCCGATATGTTTTAAATGATCAAACGATTGAAGGGTGGGCAATCGAAGCGAATGGAACCTTTTCCCCAAATTCGGTTGCGTCGAAAATAGAAAAATCCAATGGCTCTGGAGCAAAGCTATTCTTCGTGGGACGCTCTGACTCCATAAAGAACAAGCTTGTCGCTAAGCTGAATAATAAAACAATATCACATGATGATGCGTATGATCAATTAGTGCGGAAATATCATGCCCGGGCGCATTCCTACAGAGAAGATATTGACTCCGGCTGTGAACACCTAGGCTTCGTTGACAACACAGGTCGCCTAACAGACCAGGGCTATCGGTTTGTCGATGCATGTGAACGAACTGGAAATCCCAACGTGGGTTTGCCTCGATCTATCTTTCTGTCAGCCATTTTAAGAGAAGGTGGATTAGGCGCCTTTCTCCATTACATTTACAAGCTTTCGGAAATAGCATTTGGACAGGACCCACTGGCCTTTACAAAAAAGCCGAATGGCAACCTATTGTTTGACCAGAAAGCCTATCGCGTTTGGCTAGAAGGTCAGATGGAAAACGAGCTAAAAGTAATTCGAAAAGTTTCCCAGAGAGGCGGAGCATCTCGTGAGCCATTCCAAGCTGAGTTTGCTGTTCTGAGAAATTTGGGGATTTTGCAGAGAAATTACCGGATTGGCGTTGGCGCGATAGTGAATTGGCCTGAATTCCAACAGGCTTTGGAATTTAGTTCGGCTTCACAATGTCTAAATTAACTCAATGGAACCGGTGTCTATTCGGTACTTAACCGCCGGACACATCAGGTCAAGCCGCCCGAAGGCCGCTCAACGCGCTGAAATATAAAGAAAAAGGTGGTGAGCCCTGCTGGGTTCGAACCAGCGACCTACTGATTAAAAGTCAGTTGCTCTACCGACTGAGCTAAGGGCCCCCGAGATGTCACGGTGACGGGGGAACGTTGAACGTCCGGGCGCTCCACTAGGCAGGGGGCGCGGCCGGGTCAAGCGGGTGTTTAACTGTAAATTGGTCAGGCCGGTCACCGGATCGCGCCAATCAGGAGCAATTGCCGCTGCCGGGCCGGTCACAAAATCGCGCTCGCGGTAGAGCGGGTGGGGGATTGTGAGGGCGCTGGTCGCCCAGAAACCGCCGCTCCACAAGATTATATCAAGGTCGAGCACCCGCGCACTCCAGCGCTGGCCGCGGCGCGGGCCAAATGTGCGTTCGATCGATTTGAGCCTGCCGAGCAAGCGCAGCGGGGCGAACCCTGCTTCCAATATGCCAGCCGCGTTGGCATATTGGCGAATCGATGGTCCGACAGGCGCGCTGGCGATTATCGGGGAGGCGGCCAGTATTTTGCCGACGTCCGCATCCAGCATCCTGATCGCGGCGCCGATCACCTGGGCGGGGGCGCCATGGCTGCGATGCCGCCGGTTTGAGCCCAGCGCGATCAGATAGTGATGTCTTGCATCAGCCAGATCAGATATCCTCGCACAGCCGGCCATAAAGCTGGGGTCGGCGATCGCGAAAGAAACCCATTCCCGCGCGGTGCCTGGCTGCTTGATCCAGATCGAGCACGGCCTTGACCACGCCGCTTTCACTCGCTCCGAATTCGGCCAGGTAATCTCCCCATTCATCCGCTATGAAACTGTGGCCGTAAAAACTCTGCGCGCGGTCTTCGGGCCCTTCATGTCCGATCCGGTTGGCGGCGATGACGGGCATACAATTGCTGACGGCATGGCCGAGCATCGCGCGGCGCCACATCCGGCTGGTGTCGAGATCCGCGTCATATGGCTCTGACCCGATGGCGGTGGGATACAGCAGCACTTCCGCCCCCAGCAGCGCCATTGCGCGCGCGCATTCAGGATACCACTGGTCCCAGCAGATCCCGACGCCGATCCGTGCGCCGAACACGTCCCACACCTTGAACCCGTCATTCCCCGGGCGAAAATAAAACTTTTCCTCATAGCCGGGGCCATCGGGGATATGGCTCTTGCGATAAGTACCCATCACCGCGCCATCAGGCCCGATCATGGCGAGCGTGTTGTAATAATGATGGCCGTCACGCTCGAAAAAGCTGGTCGGTATCGCAACACCCAGCTTCGCCGCCAGCGCCTGCATCGCGGTGACCGATGGATGTTCTGCCGTGGGCCGCGCGAGAGAAAACAGCGCCTCATCCTCCTCGCGGCAGAAATAGGGGCCGGAAAACAGTTCGGGCGGCAGGATCACCCGCGCGCCGGCTGCCGCTGCTTGCTCCACCAGAGCGGATACAGCGGCGATATTGGTCTGTTCGTCAGCGGCGCCCAGCGCCAGCTGCAGCGCGGCAACTTCAAGTGTTCTCATTGCCGCTGTTTATTTGGCGGCGAGCGCGAAGTCCACTTGCACCGACACGGTACTGGTCGTCTGCCCCGGCATTACAGTGCCCGATGCTTCCGCCGCATCGTTCATCGCTTCTTCCGGATATGGCATCCGCGAGACCGGACGCGCCGCCGGGGGCAGATAGCGATCACCTTGCGCGCCCCCGCCGTCACGGATGGTCAACACGCGGCTGATTTCCATACCGGCAGCATCGGCATAGGCTTTTGCGCGTGCTTCTGCGGCTTTGAAAGCGTTGCCATAGGCGGTGTTGGCGGCTGCTTCGGGGTCGGACATCCTGAGATCCGGCCCGCTCATGATATTGGCCCCCGCCTCGCTAGCAGCGGTCACCGCCTCGCCAGCGCGATCGATGTCGCGAACTGTCACCGATACGATATTGTTGGCCTGATACTGGCCTTTCTTCGGCCCCCAATCAACCAAACGGATGCCCACAGCGCGTGTCTGGATATCTTTTTCCGGAACGCCCGCTTCGCGCAGCGCCGTCACAACTTTCCTGATTGCATCCGCATTGGCCGCGCTAGCGCCTTTCGCGCTACGGGCGAAGCTTTCCATTCCGGCCTGAAAGCGTGCCTCGTCCGGGCGGGCCTCGGCCTGGCCGGTCGCGCTGACAGATAACAGCGTCTCGTCGCTGTCAACGCCGCGCGGGTCGTAGGGTTTGTCTCCGCACGCAGCAAGCATGGGAATGGCGGCGAGAATGGCAATCGCGGATTTACGCATAACGATCTCCTGTTACCGCACACATGCACGGCCCGAAGCTGCCTTATTCTCGCCTCATTCCTGAACGGTCGCTGTATTCGGCTGTAATTACGGGCGCTTGCGGAACAGCAGCGTCATCCGGTCGCTCTCCCCCAGATTCTCCAGTTCCGGGCGCTTGCTGCCCCAGCTGGGTTTCATTTCCCACACGCCGCGCGGGTGATCCGCCGTGTCCTTGGGATTGGCGTTGATCTCGCTGGTCGCAACCAGATCGAACCCGTGCGCCTCTACCATGGCGATTACGTCCTGCTGGCGCATATACCCCTTGCTGCCGTCAGTGTATTCAGCCGGAGCCCACGGCTTGGCGCGGTGCTGGACTATACCCAGCATACCGTCATCCTTCAGAACTTTGCGCGCGCCGTCCAGCGTGGAATGCAGCAGTTCGAACCGGTGCAGATTGTGCATTTCGCGGAAGATCAGCACACGGTCCACGGTGCCTGCGGCATCATCGCCCATTTCGTTCAGATTAGCGCCCATGGCGTTGGCGCCGGTGACATTCCAGCCGGCCAGTGCCTGCGCAAATTTCGCCGCATAGCCGCCCCAGTTATCAGCGACCTGCTGGCTGTTGGCGCGGCTCATGTCGGGGTTGAGGCCGATATATGTGCCGCCCTTGCCCAGATAGGGGATCAACACGCGCGAATACCATCCGCTGCCCGGAACGACATCGGCCACAGTCATACCGGGTTCGACCTTGAAAAAATTCAGCGTCCCGGCCGGATTGCGGAATTCATCGCGCGCACGGTCGGCGGTGCGGGCATCTGCGGCCAGAGCGGCTGCGAGTTCGCTTGCCCCGCCGTGATTGTCAGCGGCGAGCGGTGCAGCGACCAGCATGGCGGGAATGACGGCCGCGGCGAGGATAAATTTGCGCATGGGTAAGGTCCTTCGTTTCTTGAAACGGAATCAGATTTGCTGTGATCTTCTTTTACGGACCGTCGGCACGATGACAAGCGGGCCCGCGCTTCCTATCTGGAGGGCCAAGGAGATTTTTGGAACATGAGTGAAACGAAACAGGCAATCGTCGCCGGCGGCTGCTTCTGGTGTACAGAGGCTGTGTTCCGCGATGTCATCGGCGTAACCGAAGTGGAAAGCATCTATATCGGCGGGCAAGTGAAGCAACCGACCTACAAGGAAGTGTGCACCGGCACGACCGGTCATGCCGAAGGTATCCGCGTGACATTCGACCCCGATGTGATTTCATTGCCCGAAATTTACGACATTCATCTGGGGACGCATGATCCGACGCAGCTGAACCGTCAGGGCGGCGATATCGGGACCCAGTATCGTTCGGCGATTTTCCCGCTGGACGGCGATCAGACAAACGAGGCCGAAGCAGCGATTGCCCGTGCCAATGCAGATCAAGACGGCAAGGTCGTCACCACGATCGAGCATGCCGATGTGTGGTATCCGGCCGAGGACTACCACCAGGAATATTGGGATGGCGAGGGCCAGCGCAATCCCTATTGTCTGGCAGTCATCCCGCCCAAGCTGATGAAGCTGCGCAAGAGCTTCCAGTCAAAGGTGAAGCCGGCTTGAGGTAATTTTTCCTTAACTACGTAAAACCATCAATTTGCCTGAAATCTTGCAACAAAGAATCCGTCCATCCCGCCGGATTCGGGGATCATCCCCGGATCCGTGCGGAGCCAGCCCTGCGGTGTGGGCGGGGTGATGTCGGGAAGCTCGCCGGCGGTGATCGGGCAAGGCTTGAGCTTACATTCGATCGCTTGCGCCTCGCCCTCCTCCGGCTCCAGCGAACAGACCGCATAAACCAGTCTCCCGGCAGGGCTGAGCCATCCGGCGGCCTTGGCCAGCAAATCGGATTGCAGATCGGACATGGCTTCGATCTGGCGCGGGCCGATACGGTGGATCACATCGGGATGGCGGCGTGCAGTTCCGGTGGCGGTGCATGGTGCGTCGAGCAGGATCGCGTCGAATTTTGTCTCGCATTTCCACTTGAGCGCGTCTGCGATGACGATTTCGGCATCGAGGTCCAGCCGTTTGAGATTCTCGCTCAGACGGCGCAACCGTTTTTCGCTGATATCAAGCGCGGTGACTTTCCAGCCGGCCGCGGCAAGCTGCAAGGTCTTGCCGCCGGGCGCGGCGCAACAATCCAGCACCTCGCGCCCGTTTCCTTCACCCAGCAGGCGGACAGGCAGGCTGGCCGCAAAATCCTGGACCCACCATTCGCCCTCGGCAAAACCGGGCAGGTCTTCGATGGCTCGCCCGCGCGCCAGCCTGATATGCCCGGGCGCAAACGACACCCCTTCCAGTTTCGCCGCCCATTCGGCAGTCCGGTCATGCGATTTCAGCGCCAGATCGAGCGGCGGAGGCTGGGCCAGCGCGGCAGCAATTGCCGGCGCGCGGTCACCCCATCTTTGCGCCGTGTAACCGGGCAATGTGGGGCTATCCGGCAAAACCGTCTCGCGCTTGGTCAAAGTGGAAAAAACCCCGTGCGCCAGCTTTCGCGGGCCGCCGGACAGCAACGGCAATGCGGTCGAAATTATCGCGTGCGGCGGCGTCTCCAGCCGCAGCCACTGCGCCAGCATGATCCGAAGCACAGTGCGGACCTTGGCATCTTCGGCCAGATTGTTGCGGGTTGCGCTGTCGATCAGCGCGTCAAGATCGACCAGCCAGCGCAGCACTTCGCTCGCGATCGCGCGGGCCAGCGCGCGGTCGGCAAAATTGGCGATGCGTTTGGTCGCGGCGCCTTCCGCCATGTCGAGAGTATCGCCGCGCCGCATCACGGCGTCGAGCATTTGCAGCGCGGCACGGCGCGCGGGAAGACCGGGAATATCCATCGGCGGCGCCTAGAGTGATTCTGGATGAAATGAAACAAGCCATGGCTGACGCGGCACAGCGTAACCCGCACGCGCCGATTGAAACTATCTCCCGATCTGTGCATTCTGAAACCATGACCGAGCGCGCAACCCGAAGACCAGGCAATTTCCAGAAGCCTGCGCATTGGAGCGACAAGCCTGCTCCCAAGCCCAAGGCGCCCAAGCCGCATGATGAACCCAAAGACGGCGATCATGACGGGCTGAGCCCCACCCGCTACGGCGACTGGACCAAAGACGGCATCGCGATCGATTTCTAGAAATTACAGGGGTTTGAAAGTGACTTTCAGGCCATCCTTGGGTTGCGGGATCGGCCAGGCTTTCCAGTCTGGTTCGTAACCATCGGCAATCCTGATTTCGTAACGCTGAAGCAGCTGCGCCATCAACACCTTCACCTGCATATAAGCAAAATGCAGGCCAAGGCACATATGCGCGCCCCCGCCAAACGGGACCCAGGCATATTTGTGGCGCGCCTTTACCTGTTCCGGCGTGAAACGCATGGGATCGAATTTTTCCGGCTCGGGCCAGTATTCTTCCATGTGGTGGACATAATGCGTGTTGATCCCGACCGGAGTTCCGGCGGGGATGGTGTATCCGCCATATTCGAATTCCTTGAGCGCGCGGCGCGGGGTCGATGGCACGGGCGGCATGATCCGCAGCGATTCCTTGAATGCCATTTCGGTCAGATCCAGCTTGCCGATGTCGTCATATGCCAGCGGCCGCGGATTGCCGCCGCCATCGGGCCCGCCTGTCACCGCGAAAATTTCCTGCCGCAGTTTTTCCTGCCATTGCGGATGTTTGGCCAGCAGCCAGATCAGCGTGGTCGCCGATGAAGTGATCGTGTCATGCGCGGCCATCATCAGGAAATTCATGTGATCGACCACTTCGCCCACTGATAGCAGGCTGCCATCATCGTGCGTAGCGGTTGCGAACTGGCTGAACATATCCTGCCCGCCGCCTTCCTCGCGGCGGCGCAATGTTTCCTTCGTGAAATAATCGACCAGATATTCGCGGCCCTTCACCCCCTTGCGCATCAGCGTGAAAGGATAGGGCTTGCGGATCGGCGCAACCGAAGCCTGCACCATATAGACAAACGCTTCGTTGATCTTGTCCGCTTCGGGGCCCCACGGGATGCCGATAAAGCTGTCCGCAGCCAGATCCAGCGTAAGCTGTTTGATCGCCGGGTAGAATTCCATTTCGCCCAGTGCGCCCCAGGTGGCAACCTGCTGCGCAATCCCGCGATTGAGCGCACCGGCATAATGGCGCATCGGTTCAGGCTTGAACGCGATCGACAAGGCCTTGCGGTCGGCGCGGTGATGATCGAAATCCATCAGCATCAGCCCGCGCGGGAACAATTGGTCGAGGATCGGACCCCATCCCTGCTCTGACGAGAATATCTTTTGCCGGTCGAACAGCACCAGTTCGTTGGCGTCCGCACCGACCAGATTGACCACGTTGCCGCCAAATGCGCGGTTCCTGAAAACCAGACCGTGCCGGGAAATCATTTTTTTCACGAAGCCGTGCGGATCGGCCAGCATGGTGAATGTATTGCCGACAATCGGCCACCCGTCATCACCCGGAATATGGGCGATGTTTTCGTCGGGCATACGCTCCGACCAGTGCTTGGGGGAAAATGCGCCCGTTTGATGCGCGGTGACGGTGGGTTCTGCGATGCTGGCCATGACAATTCCTTACTTACCCCAGTGTAAGTTAATCGTCCGGTTAAATCCAGCCGGAAAGTTCCCGCCTGACCAGATGTTCGAGCATTTCCATCCCTTCCTGCCGGTCGTTCAGACAAGCCAGGGCAGCAAATTGTTCGCCCCCCGCTTCCATGAATTGCTCGCGCCCGCGAATGGCCAGTTCTTCGAGCGTTTCGAGACAATCGGCAGAAAATCCCGGCGCGGCTATCGCAATCCGCCTGGTGCCCGCGCGCGCTTCTTTTTCCAGCATATCATCGGTTGCAGGTTCCAGCCATTTGGCGGGGCCGAAGCGTGACTGGAATGCGGTTTCGATCCGCATCCCGCCGCGTCCCAGTTTGGCGGACAGCAGCCGCGCGGTCTTGCGGCAATGGCAATGATAGGGATCGCCCAGCTCCAGCGTGCGCTGCGGCATTCCGTGAAAGCTGAGCAGCAGAACCTCGGGCGCGAAGTCCAGCGCATCCAGTTGGGCGGATAAATCCGCGGCAAGCGCATCTATATAGGCTGGATCGTCATGATAGGGCGGCATGGTCCGCAAGGTGGGCTGCCAGCGCATCGCCTTGAGCGCAGCGCCCGCTGCATCCACCACCGTGGCCGTCGTCGCGCCGCTATATTGCGGGTACAATGGCGCAAGCAGGATCCGTTCGAACCCTGCCTCGTGCATTTGCGCCAATTTGTCGCTGATGGCCGGCTGGCCGTAACGCATTGCATAATCGACATGGATGCTGCCACCCAGCCTGGCCTGCAGACCAGCCGCCTGCGCCTTGGTAATCGCGGCCAGAGGCGATCCGTCTTCGGACCATACCTGGCTATAGGCGTGGGCAGATTTCCTGGGCCGGGTGTTGAGGATGATCCCGCGCAGGATCGGCTGCCACGCAATCGGCGGAATTTCCACAACCCTGCGGTCGGACAGGAACTGCTTGAGATAGCGTTTTACCGCTTTGGTCGTGGGTGCGTCGGGCGTGCCCAGATTGACCAGCAACACGCCCACACCGCCGCTGTTGACGGATGGATGGCTGGCTGGGAGCGATTGCGGCTGATGGGTCATAAACGGTCCGAAAGTAGCGGCAGATTGCGGAACCGCACGCCGGTGGCTGAATGAAGGGCATTGGCGATTGCGGGGGCGACGACTGCAACGCCCAGTTCGCCGGGGTCGAATGGCGGTTTGTCGCTGGAAACGAACTGGACCGCAATTTCCGGACAATCCGCCAGCACGGGCAGGCCCATCTGCGCGATGCGGCCAATGGTGGGCAAGCCCTGAATATATTCTGCCGTTTCGCCCAGCGCGAGGCCAAGCCCGAAGATCAATCCGCCTTCGATCTGCTGGCGCGCGATGTCTACATTCACGATCCTGCCGATGTCCACCACTGCTGCAAGTTTGGCCACCCTTACTCCGCCCGCACCGGGTGACGCTGTGGCAATACAGGCAATTCTGCCGCTCGCGATCGTGCCTCCTTCGTCATCAGCGGGGGCGGGACCCATCAGGTGACAGGCAAGGCCCTTGCCGCTTTTTTCGAGACCTCCGTCCCATTCGCCAAGCCGCGCAGCGCGCTGGAGGCATTCCGCCAGCCGCAGATCGCCGCCAAGCATCTGGATGCGGTAAGACAGCGGCTCGCGCAGGTTTCTGGCCGCCAGTTCATCGATAAAACTTTCAACAAAAAACGCGGTGTAACCATGCGAATTACCGCGCATCCGGCCCGTGGGGAGCCCGATATCGGTTGGCACATGATCAACCGCGACATTGGGGATGCCGTAAGGCGGCATGGCGCCTTCCGCCACCATCGGATCGGCCTCGCCCGAAGCCCGCTCCATCGCAGCCCAACTGGTCGCATTGTCAAACAGGCGGTGCCCGAACTCGCGCGCGGAAGCCGGCGCGGCAATGCGGATACGCATCGATGATACAGCGCCTTCTTCGCCCACGACTGCGGTCAGCAGGGCGGCAACCGGCGTGCGCGGGCGGGTCCGCAGATGTTCTTGCCAGCGCGACCATGTCAGCTGGACCGGACGTTTCGTTTCGCGCGCGATCAGCGCCGCTTCGATGGCGTGATCGGATTCCAGCCGGCGATCGAAACTGCCGCCTGCCGGCATCGGATAAAGGATCACATTGCGCGGCGATATACCAAGCGCACTTGCCGCGGCCCTGCGCGCGGCTTCGGGTGCCTGGCTGGCCATCCATAATTCGAGCAGTCCGTCTTCGAGGCGGGCAGTCGCGCTGGCTGTTTCCAGCGTATTGTGATCGGCAGGCGCCACATCATAGCGAAGCGCCAGATCGGGCTTGACCATCAGCGCATCACCGTCTCCGCGGGTCGCGATACGCCGGGCATCGCCGCCGCGCAGTGCCGTGTCGAGCCGGTCGCTGATATCCGATGAATTGATCGGCGACGAAAGCCGGAATTGCGGGTCCATCGCGACCAGCGCCTGTTCCGCCGTCCACCAGTTTTCGGCGACCGCCGCGAGCCACCGTTTTCCCTCGACCACGCCGACCAACCCGCGCATTCCGGCGGATTTTTCCTTCGAGAAGCGCGACAATGTCGCCTTGTCTATCGGCCCGTGACGGATCGCGGCATGGACCATGCCGGGCAAACGTACATCACCCGCAAACTGGAAACTGCCATCCACTTTCGCGGGCAAATCGAGCCTGGGGTATGCCAGTGCTGCGCCCAGACCCAGTTCCGAAACCGGCTCCGACGGAGGCGTAGTCATGACCGGCGGCGGATCGGGCGGACTGTACTGTGCCGCTTCTTCGGCCAGTTCGGCAAAACTGGCGTGTTTGTCGCCGTAGAATATGAACCCGCTGCGCGCCTGGCACTGTTCCCATTCGGCATCCCAGCGGTCGGCAGCGGCCATTGCCAGCATTGCGCGAGCGGAAGCGGCGGCTTCGCGGCAGGCAGGCTCGTATGCTGCCAGCGACATCCCGTCGGCTGTCACTGCAAAGCGGTTGTCCTGCGCGTAACGGATCGCCAGCAAATCATCAGCCTCGTTCGCCAGTTCCGGGGTCGATGGCATCCACAAGGGTGCCCATTTGGCCGCCAGCGGCACATTGGCATATACCCCGCTGACAGGCGCCGGTTCGACCGCGATCTGGCGCCAGTCCGCACCCAGTTCCATCGCCACGATCTGCGGCAAAACGGTCGTCACGCCCTGCCCCATCTCGACCTGCGGGACAGCAACAGTGATAACCCCGTCCCTGGCGATTTTCAGCCAGGCATCAAAGGCGACCTCGTCCTTGCCGGGGACCAGAGGGGTGGGGAAACTGCGCGGCTGAAACGACCACGCCAGCAGCAAGCCGCCGCCCACCGCAGCACCTGCCAGCAATCCGCGCCTGCTGATCTCCATGCTCAGGCCTGCCCCTTGTCCAGCCAGTTCGAAAGTTTTTGCGCGATCGCGATAAACGGCTCGCCAGCCTCACCCGCGCCCGCAGCAGGCGGCAATCCCGCATCGCTGGCTTCGCGGATGGCCATGGTCAGCGGGATCCGCCCGAGAAACGGTATTCCGGTTGCGGCAGCGGCATTTTCCACGCCGCCCCGCCCGAAAGGATCGCTGGTTTTGTGGCAATGCGGACATTCATAACCCGACATATTTTCAACCAGCCCGATAATCGGCACTTCGCTATGTTCAAACAATTGTGCCGCGCGCTGCGCATCGATCAGCGCCAGATCCTGCGGCGTGGAAACGATAATCGCCCCGGCAGGCTTGAACTTGGCCAATAGTGATAACTGAACATCGCCCGTTCCCGGCGGCAGATCGACCAGCAGCAGTTGCGTGTCGCCCCAATTGGCATCGATCAACTGGCCCATCGCATTGCCGGCCATCGGACCGCGCCATGCCAGCGCCTTGCCCGGTTCGACCAGCTGGCCCATCGACAACACCGGTATGCCCGCAGCACTTGGCACAGGGGTCAGCTTCTCGTTTTCGGCAACCGGTTTGGCTTTGGCGCCCAGCAATGTCGGCTGGCTGGGCCCGTACACATCGGCATCGACAATCCCGACCTTGCGGCCCGTTTTCGCCAGCGCCACCGCCAGATTGGCGGTCAGCGTGGATTTACCCACCCCGCCCTTGCCCGAACCCACCGCGATTATGCGCGGCGGCGGCTTGGCGGCTTCGCGGCTGGCAACCATTGCCACGCGAACTTCCGTGATGGCGTCGTCAGCGGCCAGTGCCTGCTTCGTACCACGTTCGACCGCGCCGCGTTGTTCTTCGGACAGGCCGGCGGAATCAAGGATAACCGCCGCGATACCATCGACCACTTTTGCGGATTGCACCCGCTCGGCAATCACTTCGGGCAGGCGCTTTTTTATGTCGTCGAGTGTCATTGATCGTGCCTGTAGCAGGAAAATCGTGCGGGAGACCCTGTTTTTCCGTGAAACCCGTACCTATAAAGAGGTCATGAGAATTTTGGACGGTTTCCGCAACCAGATCGCACTAGCTATGGCTGGTAAAAAAGGCAGCCCCTGGGGATCGGGAGGGGGATCGGGTGACGATTCCGGATCGGGTGGCGACAGCGGCAAGGACAGGGGCAAAAGTTCCGGCCCGCGCAACCCCTGGCTACCCGGTGGCGGCGAAGGCAAACGGTCGGCCAATATCGAGGATATTTTCAAAAACCGTGGTCCCGAAGGACCGCGCCGCCGCGGCGGCGGCAGTGGCGGCGGCTTCAAGATGCCCCCTCGCCCCGGCGGCAAGAGCTGGTTTCCCGTCATCGCGATCGGATTTGTGGCCCTGTGGGTTTTCATGACCGGTTTTCATCAGGTCGAACCCGAGGAAGAAGGCATCGTCACGACCTTCGGCAAATATTCGCGCACCATCGGTCCGGGCATTTCCATCACGCTCCCTTCGCCGATCCAGCAGGTCTATATCGACGATGTGACAACCGTCCAGTCGATCCGCATACCGGAAGAGGGTACCGAAAAGCTCATCCTCACCGGCGACCAGAATCTGGTCGATCTGCAATATAAGATCCGCTACCGGATCAAGGACTTGAAACAGTTCCGTTTCCAGCTGGCAGAACCCGAACAAACCGTCATCGAAGTGGCCGAAGCCGCGATGCGCGCATCGGTTGCCGAACAAACGCTCGACGCGACGTTCAGCGGCGCGGGCCGCGCACAGATACAGGACCGGGTCCGCGTGCGGATGCAGGGCATTCTTGATGCCTACCGGGCAGGCGTAAGCGTTCTGGGTATCGACATCGAAGAAACCGATCCGCCCGCCGAAGTGGTCGAGGCGTTCAAGGATGTTTCGGTGGCCGAACAGGATGCCAATGCCGCGATCAACCGTGCGCGCGGTGTCGAGCAGCAGATACTTGCCCGCGCGGAAGGTGATACCGCCGCGTTCGACAAGGTGTACGAACAGTATCGCCAGGCACCTGAAGTGACCCGGCGGAGGCTGTATTACGAGACGATGGAGCGGGTTCTTTCGCAAACCGACAAGACCATCGTCGAATCCGGGGGCGTCCAGACGTATCTTCCGCTGCCGGAAATCAGAAAACGTGCGCAACAATCTGCGACCAGTACGGAGGGCCAGTGATCATGACCAATCTTTGGCGAGATCATAAGACATCCGTAATCGCGGTTGGCGTGGCGCTGATTGCGGCGCTGTCGTGCATCATTATCGTTCCTGAAACGCAGCAAGGCGTGGTGATCCGTACGGGTGAGCCGGTACGCGTGGTCAACCGCTTCCGTCCTGATGTTCCGTTCGGGCAGACCGGTGCCGGGGTCCAGTGGCGGATTCCGGTGCTCGAACGGGTCGAATATGTCGATAAACGGATCCTCGATCTGGATATGCAGCGCGAACAGGTTCTCTCCAGCGACCAGCAGCGCCTGCAGGTCGATGCCTATGCGCGCTTCCGCGTCATCGATCCGGTGCTGATGGTCGAGCGTGCGGGCACGACCAAGGGCCTGCGCGCACAGCTCGAACCGATTCTGAACTCTGTCGTCCGGCAGGAACTGGGCCGCCGCACATTTGCCGCGATGCTCACTGCCGAACGCGGCACTGCAATGACCAATATCACCCGCAAGATGGACGAGGAGGCGCGCGATTACGGCGCGCAGGTCGTCGATGTGCGGATCAAACGGACCGATCTGCCCGAAGGCGCACCGCTGGCTGCCGCGTTTACGCGGATGGAAACCGACCGTCAGCGCGAGGCGCAGACGATCCGTGCGCAGGGCCAGAAAAATGCCCAGATCATCCGCGCCGAAGCGGATGCCGAAGCGGCGCGGATTTATGCCGACAGTTATGGCAAGGATCCGGAATTCTACGATTTCTACCGCGCCATGCAAAGTTATGACCAGACCTTTGCCCCGGGTAAGGACAAAGGGGAAAGCAGCATAATTATCGGGCAGGACAATGAATATATGCGCCAGTTCCGCGGTCGCCGCTGATCGGTCTGCATCAGCGGCTGGTCGGACGGTTGTGCCGGACATCTGCGTTATTCAATGAATGTTCAGCCCGAATGGGGTGAATACGGGGGAATAATTACGGACGTAATCGCGTCCCTGACGATCTGATCAAGAGGATATGTGCCTGTGCGTTATGCTTATGGAATTTCGACAGCCCTGCTGCTCGGCGGCGCGGCTGTAACTCTGGCGACCGGCTTCCCCGCCGGCGCGCAAGTTGCCCAGAACGAAAATATGCGCATTGCCGGTGCGGTCCCGCGTGCCGGGGCGCCCGCCAGCTTTGCGGATCTGACCGAGCAGCTCCAGCCGGCGGTCGTCAATATCTCGACCCGCCAGCGCGTCGAAGTGGACGCCAATCCCTTTGCCGGCACACCGTTTGCCGAATTATTCGGCAATCGCGGCAACCAGCCCCAGACGCGGCAGGCCCAATCGCTGGGTTCGGGCTTCATCATCAGCGCCGATGGCTATGTGGTAACGAATAATCATGTCGTCGCGCCCAGTGGCCGCGCGACAGTCGAGGAAATCACTGTCACCATGCCCGATGGCAAGGAATATCCTGCCGAACTGGTCGGTGCGGACGCTGATTCCGATCTGGCAGTGCTCAAGATCGAGCGCGGCAGCCCGTTCCCCTTCGTAAAGTTCGGCAATTCGGGCGAAGCGCGGGTTGGTGACTGGGTGATTGCCATCGGCAACCCCTTCGGCCTTGGCGGTACGGTGACTTCGGGCATCGTATCATCGGTGCTGCGCAACACCGGCACCGGCGGCGCCTATGATCGCTACATCCAGACCGACGCCAGCATCAATCGCGGCAATTCGGGCGGTCCGATGTTCGATATGCAAGGCAACGTCATCGGCATCAACAACGCGATCTTCTCGCCATCAGGCGGCAGTGTGGGCATCGGTTTTGCCATCCCGGCAGATATCGCCAGCCCGATTGTGGACAAGCTGAAAGCGGGGCGCGAGATCGAACGCGGTTTCCTGGGTGTGCAAATCCGTCCGCTCAGCGATGATCTGGCCGATGCGCTGGGTCTGGATGACGATCGCGGCGAATTTATCGCGGCGGTCGAACCTGATGGCGCCGCCGATAAGGGCGGTATCCGTGCCGGCGATGTGGTCGTGAAAATCAACAACCGCGAAGTGACGACGGACCAGACCCTGTCGTATATCGTGGCAAATATCGCGCCGGGCACATCGATACCGGTGGAACTGTACCGCGACGGTGACCTGAAACGGTTGAACGTGCGCGTGGCAAAGCGTCCGTCGGCAGAAGAACTGCGCCAGTCGCAGATGTTTGGCGGCGACGAGAATTCACCGGAAGACGAACCCACCATCGATGATGGCAAGGTGGATGATGCGCTGGGGCTGCAAGTGCTGCCGATCAATCCGCGTATCGCCCGCCAGCTGGGTGTCGAGGCCGATACGCAAGGGCTGGTGATCGGTGCTGTCGATCCGACCTCGGATGCCAGCACCAAGGGTTTGCGGCGCGGCGACATCATTCTTTCCGCCAACAACAAGGACATCAAAACGGCTGACGATCTGGACGGCGCGGTTGCAACTGCCCGCAGCGCAGGGCGCGAAGCCGTTTTGCTGCGCATCAAACGGCGCGGCGGACCGGCGCAATATGTTGCAGTCCGGATGCGGTGATACCGCCGCGTTGAAACACCGGCGATAAAAAAGCCCCGGCTCCTGTCTGAAGGGAGCCGGGGCTTTTCTTTGGTCCCGGTGCGGTCTTTGCGCTCGAGATATCCGGCGCATGACCCGTCAGGGCGGGTCCGTGTTGCCCGTCGCCCGCTCCAGAAAATCGTCGCTGGCCGCTTGCGGCGCTTTGGGCTGCGGCGGCAAGGCCTGCTGGCGCGGATTTTGCCGCTGCTGGCCGGGCGTCTGGCCGGGTCTCTGGCCCGGTATCTGTTGCCGTATCTGACCGGGTCTTGTGACGCCGGGCTGCGCGGACGGCGGATTTGCGGACGGTCTGACAACCACACCCTCGCGGCCGTCGGGATAAATCACCCGCGGCAACTCGCCATCGGGATCAAACGGCACTTCGCGCGCGGGGTCGGGACCGCCCGGTTCGATCAGATTGCCTTGCTCGTCGATGAAATAATAGTCGTCCGGATCGCCATACAGATGCTCGTCATCCGGCTCGAGCTGCCATTCGGGGAGCTTGATATCGGTGTCGAACCTTTCGACCGGACGATCCTTGACTGCATAACGCATGAAGGCGGCGAAGGCCTGCGCCGGCGCCCGCCCGCCCTGCAAACCATCGACCCGTTTGGCATCGTCGCGGCCCATCCAGACGCCTGTCGTGATGCCGCTGGAAAATCCCAGGAACCAGCCGTCCTTGTTGGAATTGGTGGTTCCGGTCTTGCCCGCAACAGGCCGCCCGATTTGCGCCGCGCGGCCCGTGCCGGTGTTCACGGATGTTTGCAGCAGATCGGTAATTCCCGCCGCGACGTAATCGGGCACAAGCTGCGATACGCGGGCCTTTTCATGTTCGTAGATGGTTTCGCCGCTGGCGGTTTCGACCTTCAGGATACCATAGGGTTCAACCGATCGGCCACCCGCGCTGACTGCGGCAAAGGCGCGGGTCATATCGATCACGCGGACTTCGTTGGAGCCCAGCACCATCGAGGGATACGTCGATATCGGCGTCGTGATCCCGAACCGCCGCGCCATGCTGGCAACGGTGCCAAAGCCGACTTCGTTGCCCAGTTGCGCTGCGACCGTGTTCTTGGAATAGGCGAAAGCGGCACGGATATCGATTTCGCCGGAGAATGTTCCGCCGGAGTTTTTGGGTGTCCAGCCATCGATGGTGACCGGCGTATCCACCACCCGGTCATCGGGCGTATAACCCGCCTCCAGTGCGGCCAGATAGACGAACAGTTTCCACGCGGAACCGGGCTGGCGCACCGCATTGGTTGCCCGGTTATAGCTTGATTCCACGTAATCGGTGCCGCCCACCAGCGCCAGAATTGCGCCATCACGGTCCAGACTGACCAATGCGCCCTGCGCGCCCTTGGGCGTATTGGCCTCCACCGCTGCGGTTGCTGCGCGCTGCATACCGACATCGATGGTGGTCCAGACTTCGATCGGCTCGAATGTTTCCGGCAAGAGGATATCGAGCTGCGGCAAAGCCCAGTCGGTAAAGTACCGCACCGAATTCTGGCCGGTGTCTTTCTTCACTTTCACGGTCTGCGGATCGACTGCAGCCTCGCTTGGACCGATCCGGCCCTGTTCGCGCATCAGCCGCAGCACGATATTGGCGCGCTGCACAGCGGCATCGACATCTGCCGTTGGCGAATAGCGCGATGGAGCCTTGACCAGCCCCGCAATAATCGCAGCTTCGGCGACGGTCAGATCATTGGCAGGATGGCTGAAAAACTTGCGACTGGCGCTATCGACCCCGTAAGCCCCGCCGCCAAAATAGACCTTGTTGAGATACAATTCGAGGATCTGCTCCTTGGAAAACTTGCTCTCTATGGCGAGGGCCAGAACACCCTCGCGCAGCTTGCGGTCATAGCTGCGGTTGGAATTGAGGAACAGATTGCGCGCAAGCTGCTGCGTAATCGTGGATGTTGCGCGGATCCGGTGGCCCTGCGTCGCGGAATTGTACACCGCCCGCATCAGACCCAGCGGATCGACCCCGAAATGCGACCGGAAACGGCGGTCTTCCACCGCGACCATCGCTTCTTTCATCACATTGGGGATTTCGTGGCTGTCGAGCCATTTGCCGTAGCTTGGCCCGAGCGAGACGATCTCGGTCCCGTCGCGTGCGCGCACCACGATGGTCTGCGCGTTATTGGTGGCTTTGAGCGACGAATAAGACGGCAGCGACCGGGCGGCAAAAGCAACCGAGAGCACCAGCAGCAACGCGCCGAGCAGCGCGGCGCCCGTGGTCCAGAAGAAAATCCGCCGCAGCCAGCGCGACATGAACCCGCGTTCCTGTCTGGCCTGTTCCCTGTTGCTACGCATACTCGCGCGGCGTCTGTCGCCTCGTTTTGCCATCCGGCTACGCGGCCCCTCTTTCGCCACTTATAGGTATTGCCTGTGCATAGGCGCTCTGTAACCGCGCGTGAACGGCAATTCGTCAATCATCTGTGGGTTTGAAGTCCAGTGCAGCGCTGTTGATACAGTAACGCAGACCGGTCTGGTCGCGCGGGCCGTCGGGAAACACGTGCCCCAGATGCCCTTCGCAATTGGCGCAGCGCACTTCGGTGCGGATCATGCCGTGTGATACGTCGCGGATTTCAGACACGTTTTCATCTTCGGCGGGCCTGACGAAACTGGGCCAGCCGCAGCCGCTGTCGAATTTGTCGTCACTTTCGAACAGCGGGGTGCCGCAGCCGGCGCATTTATACTCGCCCGCCGCCTTGTTGCCGTCATACTCACCGGTAAATGCCCGTTCGGTGCCGGCTTCGCGCAAGACATGATATTGCTGCGGCGTCAGTTTTTCGCGCCATTCGGCGTCGGTGAGGGCGGTTTTCTGGGGGCTGTCGGTCATGCGGGATCTCCTTGTCGGGAGATATGGGGATATGCGGCGCCAGCCTCAAGCATTCACATCGGAATAATGGCTCGGCGGCTGGATCACTTCCATCCGCTCCGACAGCAGCGGCCGGAAACTGGGCCGGCTTTTGAACACCGAATACCAGCCGCGCGATTGTTCGTGGCCCGACCAGTCGATCCCGCCCAGATAATCGGCAACCGAAATTTGCGCGGCAGCAGCCAGATCGGCCAGGCTCATCTGCGCGCCCGCCAGCCAAGCCCGGTGATCGATCAGATAATCGATATAATCCAGATGCCCGTGCGCCAGCTTCATCGCTTCGCGCAACGCGCGTGAATCGGGCGGTTCGCGGTAAATGATCCGCTTCTTCATCCGCTCGTTAAGCAGCGGGCCGGTAACGTCGCGAAAGAAATTCTCGTCAAACAGCGCCACCAGACGGCGGATTTCCGCGCGGTTTGCTGCGGTGCCGTTGATCATCGGCGCCTGTTCGACGGTCTCTTCGAAATATTCGCAGATTGCCCGGCTATCGATCAGTGTCCGGCCCTTGTCCGGATTATGCAACACAGGCGTATTACCCGCCGGATTCAGGTCCTGGAATTCTTCCCGCTGGTCCCAGGGATTTTCACGCCAAAGCTCGTACCCCACACCCTTCTCGCTGAGCAAAAGGCGCACCTTGCGGCTGAAGGGACACAGGGGGAATTGGTGCAGCTGCCACATAGGCGCGGTCATGCCGCAAGCGGCCGCGCCAGTCCAGCGCGATCAGGATGCTTTGCGCGCCTCTTCAACCGATTGTTCGAACTGTTCGGCCATGTCTTTCAGCGCCGGAAGCAGCGCTTCGAACCCGGCGGCCATTCCCGCCATCATGTCCATCGCGCGGGGAAGTTCTGCGCGGATGACAGCCGGCACATCTTCGGCATCGGGTCCGGCCAGCTGGCGCACGGTGGTGTTGTCATCGATATCGGGCAATGCGTCCGGATCGGCGCTGCGTACTGCGTTTGCCAGCGGTGCGATCGGCAAATCGAGCAAAGCCTCGACCAGAGTGGAAAGCGTTACGGCGGCAACCTGCTGCGTCGCGGGATCGGCCAGCCGCTCGGTCACATTGGCCAGCGGTGCATCGGCTGGCGGTGCATCGGCTGGCGGCGCATCCTGCGCCAACGCGGGAAGCGGCGCGCACACGGCCAAAGCGGCGGTTACCATAGCTGCGCGGCCAAATGATACGATTCGCATAAAATCCTCCTCCTGCGGGGACGTCGCAGCGATATCTAATTCATCTTCGCTGACGTAATGATGAACGAAGGCCGGATGCGAATGCAGCAGCTTGCGCGGATGCGTATTTGCGCGATAGGGACGCTGCATGAAAACACGCGCCGCAGTTGCCTTCGCCCCCAAACAGCCGCTCGAAATTGTCGAGCTGGATCTGGAAGGGCCCAAAGCGGGCGAAGTGCTCGTCGAAATCATGGCCACGGGCATTTGCCATACCGATGCCTATACGCTGGACGGGCTCGACAGCGAGGGCCTGTTTCCCAGCATATTGGGCCATGAAGGCGCGGGCATCGTGCGCGAGATCGGCGCGGGCGTAACCTCGCTGGTGCCCGGCGATCACGTGATCCCGCTTTACACGCCCGAATGCCGCCAGTGCAAAATGTGCCTCAGCGGCAAAACCAATCTGTGCAGCGCGATCCGCGAAACGCAGGGGAAGGGGCTGATGCCCGACGGGACTTCGCGCTTCAGCTACAAGGGCGAGACGATTTTCCACTACATGGGCTGCTCCACCTTTTCCAACTTCACCGTGCTGCCCGAAATCGCGCTGGCGAAAATCCGCGAAGACGCCCCGTTCAACACCAGCTGTTACATCGGCTGCGGTGTCACCACCGGGGTGGGCGCGGTGGTCAATACGGCGCAGGTCAAACCCGGCGACAATGTGGTGGTGTTCGGCCTTGGCGGGATCGGCCTCAACGTGCTGCAGGGCGCGAAGATGGCGGGCGCCGACCGGATTGTCGGCGTGGATATCAACCCCGACCGCGAGGAATGGGGCCGCAAATTCGGCATGACCGATTTCGTCAATCCGAAAGATGTCTCCGATATCGTTGCCCACCTGGTCAACATGCTTGATGGCGGGGCGGATTACAGTTTCGACTGCACCGGCAACACCGATGTCATGCGCCAGGCGCTCGAATGCTGCCATAAAGGCTGGGGCACCAGCATCATCATCGGCGTGGCAGAGGCAGGCAAGACCATCGAAACCCGCCCGTTCCAGCTGGTGACCGGCCGCAACTGGCGCGGCACCGCATTCGGCGGGGCGAAAGGCCGCACCGATGTACCCAAAATCGTTGACTGGTACATGGACGGCAAAATCCAGATCGACCCGATGATTACCCACACGCTGACGCTGGAGGAAATCAACCGGGGGTTCGATCTGATGCACGCAGGCGAAAGCATCCGCAGCGTGGTAATCTACTGATTTCGCAGAAATAACCAAGGGAGAGTACATAATGTTTAGCCATGTAATGCTGGGGGCCGACGACATCGACGCCGCCAAGAAATTTTACGACGCGACTTTCAAGGCGCTGGGCGGGCGCGAAGGATCGGTCGATCCCAAGGGCCGCCTGATCTACCTGCACAAGGGCAAGCCGTTCCTTGTTTCCAAACCGATCGACGGCAAGCCTGCCTGCTATGCCAACGGCGGCACCATCGGTTTCGAAGTCGATGACGAAGCGCAGGGTCAGGCATGGCACGATGCCGGCGTCGCCAATGGCGGCACCGCCATCGAAGATCCCCCCGGCATCCGCACCAGCGAAATGGGCAGCCTGTATCTGGCCTATCTGCGCGATCCGGCAGGCAACAAGATCTGCGTCATGAAACGGATGGGCTGAGCCCGCTTGATCGAGACCGTTTCCCAAAACCGCGCTTTTGGCGGAGTGCAGGGGGTTTATTCCCATGCCTCCGCCGAAACGCGCACCGGCATGAATTTTGCAGTCTATGTTCCGGACCACGAAGCTGGCGCGAAGCTGCCGGTGCTGTGGTATCTCTCGGGTCTCACCTGCAACCATGCCAATGTCATGGAGAAAGGCGAATACCGCGCCGCCTGCGCCGAACACGGCATTATCTTCGTCGCGCCAGATACGTCTCCGCGCGGCGACGACGTGCCCGATGACGACGCCTATGATTTCGGCAAAGGCGCGGGTTTCTACGTCGATGCAACCGAGGCGCCGTGGGCGAAAAATTACCGGATGCGCAGCTATATCGAGCGCGAGCTGCCCGCGCTGATTGCCGCCAACTTCCCCGCCGATATGGCGCGGCAGGGGATTACGGGCCACTCCATGGGCGGCCACGGCGCGCTTACCATCGGGCTCAGAAACCCCGAAACTTTCCGCTGCGTCAGCGCATTCGCGCCGATTGCCAGCCCGCTGAATTGCCCGTGGGGGGAAAAAGCGCTGGGCGGTTATCTGGGGCCGGACCGCGGCACATGGCGCGAATATGATGCTGTCGCACTGATCGAGGACGGCGCACGGACAGACCATTTGCTGGTCGATCAGGGCACCGCCGACGACTTTTTGCACGAACAGCTCAAACCCGGCCTGCTCGCCATCGGCTGCAAGAAAGCCGGCATCCCCGCACACATCCGAATGCAGGAGGGGTATGACCACTCCTATTACTTTATCTCGACCTTTATGCAGAGCCATGTGAAGTGGCACGCGGAGCGGCTGCGAAGTGTCCGCTAACGCCCTGATTGCGGAGGATTGCCCAGCTTCCAGCGATGCCGAAAAGCCGACATTCCGGCGGTTCACACTCCGGGCAGCCCGACAACGGCGCGTCCCTCATCGGTCTTGATGGAGAAATCACCGTCACCGTGTTCACGCGCCGCGTCGGCCGCCAACCAAACCAGCGCCTCACCTTCGGTTATATAGACATCCCCGGGCCCATAAGCCGGTTTGAGACGTTACGATTACATGACCATGCATTACACGCGCACGGGGCGCGGAAAACCCCTCCTCCTTGTCCACGGACTGGGGGCGACCTGCGGCTCGTGGGACACGATCTCGCCTGCGCTTTCCGAAGTCAGGGAGGTAATCGCCGTAGACCTGCCCGGCCACGGGCAGTCACCCGAAGAGGCCGACAGCGGTACGTTCGACGGGCTGGCGCGCAGTCTGGACAGCTGGCTCGGCTCGGAGAATCTCACAGGTATTGATATGGTTGGCAGCTCGCTGGGTGCCCGCCTGGTGCTCGAGATGGCGCGGCGCGGCCAATCGGGCGCGGTTGTCGCACTGGATCCGGGCGGCTTCTGGCAGGGATGGGAACGCACCTTCTTCAAAGCCACCATAATGCCGTCGATTGCTATGGTTCGCGCGCTGCGACCGGCGCTTTCTGCCATTACCGGAAATGTCGCAGGCCGGACCGCGCTCATGGCCCAGCTTTCAGCAAGGCCGTGGGCGCTCGACCCGGCATTCGTCGCGCGTGAACTGAAATCATTGGCCAATACGCGCACTGTCAATTCGCTTGTGAAGGATCTCGCCAACGGCGCAATGCAGCAGGGCCCTGCGAACACGGCTGCGCCCGTTGTCATCGGCTGGGGACGCAAGGATCGGCTGTGTCTGCCGCAGCAGGCGGATCGCGCGATCAAAGCCTTCCCCGAAGCGACGCTGCACTGGTTCGAGCATAGCGGACACTTCCCGATGTGGGATCAGCCAGAGGAGACCGTTCGCGTGATTCTGGATGCAACGAGCATTTCGGAATCGCAATAATACTGCAACCGGCAGGTTGGCAAATCGGGGGCTTTTGCAGGGGCTATCCCATTGTAAAATCCTTTGTCGGACCAAAAGGAGACTGTCCGGTTCCGGTGGTCAAACGGCGAAAAAGCGCTGGGCGGTTATCTTGGGCCGGACCGCGGCACATGGCGCGAATATGATGCTGTCGCACTGATCGAGGACGGCGCACGGACAGACCATTTGCTGGTCGATCAGGGCACTGAAGACGATTTTTTGCACGAACAGCTCAAACCCGGCCTGCTCGCCATCGCCTGCAAGAAAGCCGGCATCCCCGCACACATCCAAATGCAGGAGGGGTATGATCACTCCTATTACTTTATCTCGACCTTTATGCAGAGCCATATGAAGTGGCACGCGGAGCGGCTGCGAAGTGTCCGCTAACGCCCTGAATGCATACCTATTACGGTTCATCCGACTTGCCTGAAAGCGGTCGTCCCCCTTCCGTTCAGTTTTGCCGCCCGGTTTTAGATCCGGCTGTTTGGGCGAACATGACATTCATTGCGGCACGGTAGGCGTTTCCAAGGTCGGCAGCATGTGTCCCACCGGGAATATCGATAAATCTAGTGTCCCATGGGAAATCATCCCGGGCGGCAATTTTGTCGCGCCATTCGAGCGCCGCTCCACGTAAGTAGTCACGATCACGCGAACCTGACGCCACGATCAGATATCCACTTCGCTGCTTCGCAGGTGGCAGGCGATCCATTCCGAATAGGAGCTTGGTATCTGGCTCACGGCCAGGGTTACTGGCGACATGGCCCCAAAACAGGCCCGGCTTCAGCCATGCTGCTTGCAATACCGCGCTGCCTCCACGACTCTGGCCGACCAGGATGCGCCTTTTCGGATTGGTTCTGAACTGATCGTCAATGCGAGGAAGCAGCTCGTTTTCCAGCATCGACAGAAACTGTGGCGCCCCTCCCAGAGTGCCATCATCCATGACGGTGCGAAAGTCTATGTGCCGCATATTTATGCCGGGCTCGAACCCGCCATACGCGATGCCTACAACGACAGCTTCGGGGATTTGATCGTCATAATGCATGAACAAATGCAGTGGCGCGAGCATCGGAAAAGTCGAATCGCCGTCAAGCAAATAGATTACCGGGTAACTTTGATTAGTGTTGTCACCATAACCTTCAGGTAGCCGAATATAGATGTGGTAGTCGCGTCCGACTTCTTTGGAGGACAATACAAAATAGTCACCCCTAAGGGCGGGTAGATGCTCTGTCGATCCAGCGTTGCTGGCATGGGTTTGAGAGATTGCCGGCGAAGCTATTGCAAGCAACCCGAGCGCTGCAAATTGGCCGATTTTCAAAGCGAGGCAGCAGGTCATTCTGTCAGCCTAATCGGATTTACCCCACCAAACCAGACATTTCGCTCCCCACCCCGAA
This sequence comes from Altererythrobacter aquiaggeris, assembly GCF_037154015.1. NCBI lineage: Bacteria > Pseudomonadati > Pseudomonadota > Alphaproteobacteria > Sphingomonadales > Erythrobacteraceae > Aestuarierythrobacter > Aestuarierythrobacter aquiaggeris. The sequence goes on along the minus strand of NZ_JBANRL010000001.1, from coordinate 429,951 downwards.
AGCAGTCATTTTCCTACACGCCGCATACCCGCTACAGCGCCCGCGGCTCTTTCAAATCGTGATCTGCCTGTTTTTGCGCGTAACCCGCCCAAGTGTCACCCTGCCGGAATTGCGCTCAAAGCTATGAAATATATCTATAAACCCGGATCGAATTCAGGGTTACAGGGTGTAACTAGTGTAACCCTGGCGCGCTTTTTGGCCGATTTCGAATACGGCATATTCGGCACGCCAGTTAGCTCCGCCGGCGCCGACCGGGCGCTGGTTGGTGAAGAACCAGCGGCGTTCGATAGTGATACCCATTTCTGCCGCGAGTTCTTCGAAATCCGCGACGGTGACATTGTGGATATTCTGCGTTTCGTACCAACTGACCGGCAAGTGCCGCGTCACCGGCATCCGTCCGCCCATCAGCAGCGCCCCCCGCATCCGCCAATAGGCGAAATTGGGGAAACTGACAAAGGCCGTGCGGCCAACGCGCAGCAATTGCGTCAGTATCCGGTCGGGCCGCTCGGCAGTTTGCAGCGTCTGGCTCAGGATCGCATAATCGAACGCGCCGTCGGGATAGAAAGCCAGATCGCGGCCTGCGTCGCCCTGCACCACGCTCAGCCCGCGGGAGACACAGCGTTCGACGCAAACCGGGTCAATCTCGATCCCGCGCGCATCGACCTGTTTTTCATCGCGCAGCGCCGCCATCAGCGCCCCGTCGCCGCAGCCGACATCCAGCGCACGGCTGCCGGGTTCGATATGCGCCAGAATAACCGCGAGATCGGGGCGCAAATTGGCTTGGGAACTGGTCGGGGATGTGCTCACTGGATGAACCCCTTAACCACCCGGTCGAGCGCAGGGACGTCGAGCAGGAAGCTGTCATGGCCGAAGGGCGCGGACAGTTCGACAAAGCTGACCGGCGCACCCGCAGCGTTGAGCGCGTGGACGATGTGGCGGCTTTCAGCGGTGGGATACAGCCAGTCGGTATCGAAGCTGATCAGGCAAAAGCGCGCTTTTGTACCGGCGAAGGCATCGGCCAGCAGGCCCTCCTTACCGTCCTTGGCGTGCTCTTCCGCCAGATCGAAATAATCCATCGCGCGGGTGATATAGAGATAGGAATTGGCATCGAAGCGGCCCGTGAAGGCCAGCCCCTGATGGCGCAAATAGCTTTCGACCTGGAAATCCGCATCGAAGCCGAAGCTTTTCGCGCCCTTTTCACCATTGGCGCGGTCTTGCAGGCGGCGGCCGAACTTTTCGGTCAGCCCTTCTTCCGAAAGATAAGTGATATGCGCCGCCATCCGCGCAACCGACAGGCCGGCATCGGGACCGGCGCCGGTCGCATAATAGTCGCCGCCATTCCACGCAGGGTCAGCCATGATCGCCTGACGCCCGACCTCGTGGAAGGCGATATTCTGCGCCGAATGCCGCGCGGTGGTGGCGATTGCCAGCACCCGTTCCGCTCTGCCGGGAAAGTTCGCTGCCATGCTCAGCGCCTGCATCCCGCCCATCGATCCGCCGACCACAGCGTGAAGTTTTTCAATCCCCAGCGCATCCAGCAGCGCCGCTTGCCCGCGCACCATATCGCGGATTGTGATGACCGGGAAACGCATCGCGTAAGGCTGCCCGTCCTGCGCATTACTGGCAGGGCCGGTGCTGCCCATGCAGCTGCCGATGACATTGGCGCAAATCACGTGGAACTTGTCCGTATCGATCGGCTTGCCGGGGCCGACCATCCGTTCCCACCAGCCGGCTTTGCCCGTAACCGGATGCGCGCTGGCGATATGCTGATCACCCGTCAGCGCATGGCAAACCAGAACCGCATTGCTTCTGTCAGCGGCCAGTTCGCCGTAGGTTTGATAGGCGATGACGGCCCTATCCAGCTCGCGCCCGTTATCCAGCCTGAGCGGGTTTGGCAGCGTGAGATTTTGCAAAGGCGTGGCGGCATTCATTTCGCTGGCGGACTTGGGGTAGGCCAAGCGGGCTGTCAATTGCCCGGGTAACGCGGTATGCGCGCCTCCGATCATGGCAGACCAACCAACCATCAAGCCCTGGATAGCGGGCATCCACGCCTACACACCGGGCAAGTCGCGCGCCGATGACGGGCGCGAGCTGGTGAAATTGTCGGCCAACGAAAACCCTCTGGGAACTTCGCCTGCCGCGCTGGGCGCGCTGAACATGGCGCGCGGCGGTGCGACCTATCCCGATCCCGGCGCCAGCGAACTGCGGACAAAGCTGGGCGAAGTGCACGGCCTCGATCCCGCGCGGATAGTTTGCGGAACGGGTTCGGACGAATTGCTCAATCTGGCTGCACAGGCCTACGCCGGGCCGGGCGACGAAGTGCTTTACGTACGCTATGGTTTTGCTGTGTATGACATTGCCGCGCGCCGCTGCGGTGCGATCCCCGTCGTCGCGCCGGACAGTGATTATGGCACCGATGCCGACGCGTTGCTGACGCTGGTAACCGGCAATACCCGCGTGGTCTTCCTCGCCAATCCCAACAATCCCACCGGCAGTTATATGGACGGGGCCGAAATTGCCGCGCTGCACGCTGCGTTGCCCGAAGATGTGCTGTTCGTGCTCGATCAGGCCTATGCCGAATATCTCACCGCCGACGAGGATGATGGCGGTCTGGCGCTGGCGGCCGCGCATGACAACGTTCTGGTCACGCGCACGTTCTCCAAAATTTACGGCCTTGCGGGGGAGCGGATCGGCTGGGCAACCGGGGCACCGCATATCATCGATGCGCTAAACCGGATCCGCGGGCCGTTCAACGTCACCGTGACGGGTCAGGCAGCGGCAATTGCGGCATTGGGCGATCAGGATTTTGTCCGCAAATCGCGCGAACACAACGCGGCCGAATTGGCGCGGTTTACAAAATCGCTTGCCGCGCTTGGCAATTACGGCATCCGTCCTTTGCCAAGCAAGGCCAACTTCGTGCTGATCCTGTTCGAAGGCGGATTGACCGCAGAGGCCGCAATGCAAGGACTCGCGAGCCGCGGGTACGCGACCCGCTGGCTGCCTGGTCAGGGCCTGCCAAACGGACTGCGGATTACCATCGGCTCCGCGGGCCAGATGGATGAAATTGCGCTCGCGCTGCGCGAAATGGCGAAACAGGCACAATGACCATCGACAGGGTTGCCATCATCGGCCTTGGCTTGCTCGGCGGCTCGCTTGGACTTGCGATCAGCGACCGTCTGCCCGCTGCGGTCACGGCCGGCTATGACAGCGATCCCGCCGTACGCAGCCGTGCCGCCGAACTGGGACTGGTGGGGCAAGTCGCGCCATCCGCCGGAGAGGCTGTAACGGGCGCCGATCTGGTTATCCTGTGCGTGCCCGTCGGCGCGATGGGGGCTGCGGCGAAAGAGCTTGGACCCTGGATCAAGCCCGGCGCAATCATCAGCGATGTTGGTTCGTCCAAAGCTGCGGTTGCCAAGGCGCTGGCCGAAGCGCTCCCCTCCGCGACAGTCATCCCCGCGCACCCCGTGGCCGGCACGGAACGAAGCGGACCCGATGCCGGGTTCGCCACCTTGTTTGACGGTCGCTGGTGTATTTTGACGCCCCCCGAAAATGCCTGCGAAAGCGCGGTCGAAGATCTTCGCGGCTTCTGGGAAGCGTTGGGCTCCACTGTCGAGATAATGGAACCCGCGCATCACGATCTGGTGTTGGCGGTTACCAGCCATATTCCGCACCTGATCGCCTATACGATTGTCGGTACGGCCTCCGACCTCGAAGACGTTACGCAGGGTGAAGTGATTAAATATTCAGCGGGCGGGTTCAGGGATTTCACCCGGATTGCGGCGTCTGATCCGACCATGTGGCGCGATGTATTTCTCTCCAATCGCGAAGCAGTGCTGGAGGTGCTGGGACGGTTTTCGGAAGATCTGACCGCTTTGCAACGCGCGATCCGGTCTGGCGACGGGGACACATTATTCGATCTGTTCACCCGCACGCGCGATATCCGCCGGTCGATCATCGACATGGGACAGGATGATGCGGCCCCGGATTTCGGGCGCGAACATTAGAAAGGTTATTGATCAGGCCCGTTCAGCGCATTGATCGCCTCGTGCACCATACGCTCGGCCTCCGCACGCGGCAGGCCGGGCTGGATGGGTTTGCCGAACCGGATGGTAATCGTGCCTGATCGCTTCAGAAACCGGTGATATAGCGGCCCGCTGTTGACTGCCACCGGGATCACCTGAACGCCGATCATCTTGTACAGGCCGGCAAACCCTGCCTGCAAATCGGGCCGCTCACCATGCGGCACGCGGGTTCCTTCGGGGAAAATAACCATCGGCCTGCCATCTCTTGCAAATCGCTTGGCCTGCTTGATCATCCGGCGAAGCATCACGGCGCCCTGATCGCGCGCGACTGCGACAGAACCATAGGCATTTGCGACCCGTCTCCAGCCGGGGATGCGGTATAGTTCTTCCTTGGCAAAGGGGACCGGACCGTCAAAGACATGGGGCAGGTCGATCGCTTCGAAGAAACTTTCGTGTTTGATCGCATACAGCGCGGCGCCTTCGACCGGGCCGCCTTCCTGCACCACCTTTATGCCCAGCAGCCGGCGGCAACACCAGCGGTGCCAGTCCGACCATGTATCAGCCGCCCGGCGGGCAATATCGGGATGAATGAAACTGCCGAGTGCGCCGCCCAATACCATCACGGCAGCGGCAGCATAAAAGATCAGGTAAAAGGCAATGTTACGCACAATAGTAACGCAGGTGTTCATTCTGGCCACAACCGTGAAATCTTGCTGACAATGTATTTGTTATATTCAAGGAACAAGGTTTTGAAAGACGGTTCGGTCTGCACCGCATCCTCGATCATCGTGACACCTTCCGGCAAGGCGTCGCCAAACTCTCCCGCCGCACGCCGCATATGCCAGTCTGATGTGACAATGCGCACGGTCTTGGCATCTTTTGAATTGAGCCAGGCTGCCGCTTCCAATGCGTTGGTGTGCGTGTCAACTGCAGCAAATCCCAGCGTCACGCAGCAATCCATTCGTTGCATCGAAACATCATATTCGGCCGCGAATTCGCCGGGCTTCACTTCCGGATCGACACCTGTGACGAGCAGAACCGGGGCAACCTTGTTCTCGACCAGATCCAGACCGCGCGCGATCCTGCCTTGTCCGCCGGTCGGGACCACGATTGCATCGGTTGTTTCATTGCCCAGCGGCGTTGGCAAGGCGACCACGAACCAGATGTAGCCAAGCACCCAGACAACCAGAGGAAAGGCAATCAATCTACGCATCAAAGCATCCCTCGCAGTGCAGACATCACTGTGACGCGGGCCGTGAGGATCGCCAGAAAGACGCCGGCAACCGGAATCGCCGCGATCGCCGCCCAGTCTGTCAATCCCAGTCCTCCGCCCGCTACCATTCCGGAACCCAGTGCCGCAAACCGCCCGCCTAGTAACAAGATCGCCGCAAGTCCAAGCCCAAGGCCAATCGCGCCGCCGATAACCGCATCATAAGCGATCGAGCGCTGGAATATCCGCGCTATCTGTTTGTCCGTACCGCCAAGCAGATGGACGATTTCTATCGTCTCGCGGTTGCCCCCGAACGCGCTGCGCGATGCAAGCCAGACCGCCGCTGCGCTGGTCAGGGCCAACAACACAACCAGCCCCGCTGCCAGCCATTGCATCGACGCGATAGCGTCAAAAACCGGCCGCAGCCAATTCGCCTGCGCATCGACCCTTGCGGCAGGCGCACCTTCGACCAGTGCCGCCCTGATCAGTTGAATTCGCCGGGGCGTCGCGGGGCCCGACAGCCTGACATCGATCAGCGCGGGCACCGGCACTGCATCATTATCCAGCCCTGCGCCCAGCCACGGTTCCAGCAATTCGTTCAGCTCTGCTTCCGGCACCAGCCGGACTGATGCAACACCGTCCAGCGCCAGCAAACTTTCTACTGCAGACGCCGCCTGGCGGTCGCGCGCGGCGCGGTTCGCTTCCAGAACCTGGACCGTGGCGCCGCCCGACAATTCGGCTCTCGCGGCATCGGCCAGATTGTTCAGCGCCAGTCCGCCTGCGGCTGACATCACGGTCAAGGCGATCATGATTGCGATAACCCATGGCATCGGACCGCCAAGCCGGGTCTGCGGAACAAGCTGCGACGCACGTTTCCCCCGAAAACCGGCCAATCCACGGGCCACTGCGCGGCCAAAGACGGGTGGTTTCTTCATTTTTCGCCCCGGCCCTGTTCGCTCCGGCCCTGATCTGACCGGCCGTGATCTGACCGGCCCTTATCTGACCGGCCCTTATCTGACCGGCGGGCATTATCACGCTTGGGCGGATAACGGAGCATCCCGGTGGGATCGGACAGCCGCCCCTTATCAAGCCGCATTATCATCGAATCGGGCACTTTCTTGAGCAAGTGCACATCGTGGGTTGCGACCACCACCGTAGTGCCCAGCCGGTTGAGCGCTTCGAACAAGCGGAGCAATTTGAGCGCCATGTCAGGATCGACGTTGCCCGTCGGTTCATCAGCGACGAGCAATTCCGGCCGCCCGATCACCGCGCGCGCGATCGCCACGCGCTGCTGTTCTCCCCCCGACAAAGTCGCCGGCCTTGCGTCTGATCGCTGCGACAGCCCCACCCAGTCGAGCATATCGGCGACAGGTTTGCGCAAGTCGGCCTCGGGAACGCCGGAAACACGCAAGGGCAGTGCCACATTGTCGAACGCCGACAGATGTTCCACCAGTCTGAAATCCTGAAACACGACCCCGAGGCGCCGCCTGAACCCGGGCAAGCGCGTGCGCGGCATTGTAATTATCTCGGTACCGAACATCCGGATCATCCCGCGCGACGGGCGCTGCGCGAGATACAGCAGCCGTAATAACGATGTCTTGCCAGCGCCGCTGGCACCCGTCAGGAAATAGAAACTGCCCGGATATAATGTAAAAGACACATCGCTAAGGATTTCCTTGCCGGAGCCATAGCGCAGCCCGACATTGTCGAACTGGACAACATTGTCATCTTGATTGCTCACACCGGCAACCAAGCCAATTTATTGGGGGCACGCAAATAATACATCTGGTTGCAGCCTATAGACGCGCTGCGATGTGGAAAAAAGCCATTACGGGGCACTGGTCACCGTCGTGAAACCTTGTTGCGATTCCATGACACGCCTAAGGTCGCTTCTGATATGATTATTGCATGCCCCGCCTGTACCACCCGTTATGTGGTGCCCGACAGTGCCATCGGGGTCGATGGGCGCACCGTGCGCTGCGCAAAATGCAGGCATAGCTGGTTCCAGGATGGCGAGCCGGTCGAATTGCCGCCGGAGCGGCAAGTAGCGGCTGCGGAGCCTTCGCCGGCGGTGCCAAGTCCGGCTGGGGCCCCGCCGCCAGAGACGCGGAATCCCGGGACAGATCCGGCTGAACATCAGCCCGAGGAAGAAACCCGGCCGGCACCCTTCGGCGAACAACCGTCCGATGCGCCGCCGATTGCAGACCCCGTCACGCCGCCGCCCGAAGCAGATACCGCCTATCAGGAAACCCCGACGCAGTACGGCTACGATGACCAGGTATCGCATTTCGACGCAGCGCCGCCGTTCCGTGCGCGGCGCAATCCGCTCAAACTGTGGACCGCTTCCGCAGCCATATTCGCGGCAATCGCACTGGGAACGATCGGGGCTGTCAGTTACTGGGGTCTGCCCGATTGGGTGCCGATCAGCCGCCCGACCTTCGCCGCGGAAAACCCGGACCTGGTGCTCGATTTTCCAGGCGACAAGCAGGACCGCAGGACTTTGCCAAACGGCACGGAATTTTTCGGAGCCAGTGGGACGGTCACCAATGTCGGCAGGGAATCGCGCAACCTTCCCTCGATCCTGATTGTCTTGCGCGACGGACGCGAACGGATTGTTTACAGCTGGGAAGTCGCGCCGCCCCAGGCAAGCCTGGCGCCTGGCGAAACGGTCACCATCAACGAAGCAGTTACAGACGTACCGCGCTCGGCCAAATTCGCGGATATCGGCTGGAAACCGTCCTGAAAAAGCCGCGCGGTTCGGCGCTTCAATTCAAAACAAATTCACAAAAACTCGATAAGGATCGTGCCTTCGGCGGATGTGCGAACCTTGATGCGTTCGCCCGGACTCCGGCCCGCTTCGGAAAAGCGGATCGCTTCCGCTCTCAGGATTTGAACACGGGCCTGCGCGGCGGCAGTCGGCGAGGGTTGCGCGTCATCAGCAACAATCGGTCCGGTAGCAAGGATCAGGGCGGCAGCCAGGCTCATACCCAATCCTTACCGCCGCATTTACCAGTTTCTCAAGCAGTGCATTAACCCCGTCCCCAAGCGGGACAAGTGCCCGCCCCATCCGTTAATTATCGCAATCGGCCATCCTGAAGACAGATACGCTTGCGGACCCCCGAACCCTTTGCTAGTGGCGCGCTCCTACCCCGCAGGGACGCGCAGTTCGCTCCCTGACTTGAGTGCGGTCGTGGCGGAACTGGTAGACGCGCAACGTTGAGGTCGTTGTGGCCGAAAGGCCGTGGAAGTTCGAGTCTTCTCGACCGCACCAAACAGTCCTGAGTGGACTTCAGAATATCGCTAGATGACAGGCCGCTGCCCTGAGGCGCCCAGTTCCGCGGCGCTTTGGGCGTTACGCAAATTCCACTGCAGTCGGAGACTGCTGCTCGACCATCGAGAAATTGCTCCGATTATCGAGAGATGTCTCGGCGGTCTCAGTCACTGACTGCAATCGACAAACCGAGCTCGAAGTTAATGACCGCTTTGCGCCCCAATCGCGGCCATTCCTAGGCCTAAGGATTTAAACCAAAAGCAGCCGCTCTGGACCAACCCCGCGTGATGCCAATCCATACTTGATGGATAAGCGGGCGGCCTAAAGCACTAGTCTCAGCTAACCAGTATCGGCGGCCACCGCTTGCAGAGCGGCGGCCTCGAAGAGCTTCGAGGCCGCCAAAGATCATTCAGTGTCAGAACCCGAATGTAACGCCCATGCGACCGGTCGTAGATTCTTTTGTCGTCGCTGTGGCAACCCCGGCAGAGAGATACACGTTGTCTGAAACCTTGCCGATAATCGAACTGGAAAACCCCCGTTCGCCTTGATAGGTCGACAAGTTGAAAGACATCGAAATGTCCTTGTCGGGTACGATCGCAGCTCCTCCGATAGCGACTGCCGCAGCAATGCCACCATTGATTCGCTCAAGCCGCTGCGTAACGAACCCCATTGTCGATTCGAGATTTCCGACACGGCCGTTAAGTCCCTGGATCATACCTATGTTCAGATTGCTGGTACCCAGATTGCCCGCCACATCGGTCGTTACCAGGCTGACGGCTCCGGATTGCGCGGCCTGACTGGCAGCGCTGGTGATGCCACGCATTTGGTAGGTCGAACTCCCGCTTCCCAAGGCCACCAGATTGTCCCGGTTCGCCACTGCATTCGGGCCAATGGCAATAGCCCCGTTTCCGTTGGCGACAGCGCCGTCACCTAGTGCCACGGCACCACGGCCAATCGCCGAATTGTTGTTGCCGATCGCTACTGCACCGGTGCCCGTAGCCGTGTTGTCCGCTCCCATCGCGACGGCTCCGGTCCCGGTGGCCCGGTTGGGATCGCCAATGGCGACGGCCCCATTGCCAGAGGCGACGTTGCCGGCGCCGATCGAAACCGACTTTCCGTTGATCGCCTGTGCGCCGAAGCCCATGGCGACAGACTGGTCACCGCTCGCCACGGTGTTACCGCCGATGGCAACGGCATCGACGCCTGTCGCGCTGGCCGGGGCGCCGGTGCTGTTTACATCGAAATAAGCGAGTTCCGCCTTATTGGTATCTGCCGTGGCCTGCGCAAGTGCAGCATTGGTTATTGCCGTGTTCGCCGTCGCTTGAGCGGTTGCAGCGTTTGCCAGCGCCCTGATGGCATCACCTTGCGCTTGGAACGCCTCGGTACGGGCAGTATCCGCCGTAGTCTGGGCTGTATCCGCATTAGCGAAAGCAGCGTCGGCGCGCTGTTGCGCCGCCGCCGAGCCCGCCCCCGCCTGATCGGCCGCCGCCAGCGCGTTAGCCGCTTCGTCGCGGGCCTGGTTGGCCGTTGCCTGAGCGAGCGCGGCATTGTCGAAGGCGTTGTTGGCGCGCGATTGCGCCGTAGCTGCTTCGGTGCGTGCGGTGTTGGCGGTGAACTGGGCCTGCGCCGCGTCGTTGATTGCCCGATCGGCGCTCGCCTGCGCGGATGCCGCTTCGGTTCGGGCGGTGTTGGCGGTGGTCTGGGCCGAAGCCGCCTCGGTCCGTGCCGTATTGGCGGTGCTCTGGGCTCCAGCGGCTTCGGAACGTGCCGTGTTAGCACTCGCCTGCGCGGTTGCAGCCTCCGTTCTGGCAGTGTCGGCGGTGCCTTGCGCATTGTTAGCGCTCGCCTGCGCGGTGGCAGCCTCCGTTCTAGCAGTGTCGGCGGTGCTTTGTGCGTTCGTGGCGCTGATCGATACCGCGTTAAGCTGCGCGAGATTCACGGCATCCGTATTCTGCGTGCCGGCGGCGACATTAGCGATCTGGCGCTGGGCGGTGGCCGTACCGACCGACACGCTGTTCGCGCGATCGGCGACAGAACCCTGACCCAGTGCGACGCTGTTCGTAGCGGTTGCCCGTGCGGCTTGCCCGTAAGCTGATGAAAAGTCACCGGTTGCTTCCGCGAGATAGCCGGTGGCTACGGCGTTAACACCGCTTGCCTGCACCTCGGACCCGATCGCGGTAGAGTTAATGCCGGTGGCGGCAGCACTCCGGCCAACTGCCGTGGTGTTGTTGGTGCTGGCCACTGCAGCGGATCCGATTGCAGTGCCCTGGAATCCGCCCGCCTGGCTGGCAGTTCCGATCGCGGTGCTATCGATGCCGGTCGCCTGGCTGCTGTTGCCGACGGCCGTTGAATTGGTGTTCGAAGCGACCGAGAATTCGCCCAGCGCGCTCGAATTGGTACCCGTGGCCATCGCATCGACGCCAAAGGCGGCGGAGCCCGCGCCGGTCGCCATCGCGCCCGCGCCAACAGCGGTCGATCCGCTGGCGATCGCGCCGAAGCCGACCGCCGTGGCGCGCTCGCTGGTGGCCTGCGCATTGTCGCCGATCGCGGTCGTGCCATTCTCGCTGGCAACCGCTCCATCGCCATAAGCGGCGCTGTTGGTGCCCGTGCCGTCGTCTTCCGACGCAGCGGCAGCCGCGTCGGCGGATGCCTGTGCGGCGGCTGCCTCAGTGCGTGCCTGATCGGCAGTTCCCTGCGCGTTGTTTGCGGTAGTCTGTGCCGACGCGGCCTCGGTCCGCGCGGTGTCGGCGGTGTTTTGCGCGTTGCTGGCGCTGGTTGATACCACGTTGAGCTGATCGAGATTCACCGCATCGGTTCCGACGGTACCGGCAGCGACATGGATGATCTGGCGCTCGTCTGACTCATCGCCAACAGAAACAACATTATCGCGATTGGTGGTCGAACGCTGTCCCAACGCTACGCTGTTGGCATTACTTGCGACCGCAGTGTGGCCGATCGCAACGCTTCCGAGGTTCGAAGCTATACTGCGTGCGCCGATTGCCATCGATTCTATTCCGCTGGCGTTGGCCAAGACGCCGGTGGCGACCGATTCATTGCCGGCTGCTACCGCGTTGGAACCCGTGGCAGTCGACGAAACCCCGCTCGCCCTACTTGCCACGCCCGTGGCCGTGCCATTGGTATTGCTAGCGGCACTGTAGGCGCCGGTTGCGGTCGAATTATTTGCTGTTGCCCTGGCTCCCCTGCCCGTTGCGGTGCTGTTCGCACCGGTCGCCTGGCTATCTTGACCGTACGCCGTGCTGGAATCGCCACTCGCGACGGCCCCATCGCCGCCAGCGAGCGAGTCGGCACCCGTTGCCGATGGAGCGGGCAGCGCCGAAGTGTTGTTGCTCACCACCAGCCCGCCGCCGGACGCGGCTAGCGCAGCGTTGAGCTGCGCGAGGTTGACCGCATCGGTATCGAGCGTGCCCACCGTGACATTGGCGATCCGGCGGGTAAATCCGGCCGTATCGTCCGATGTATCGCCGGGCGTGCCGCCGTCATCGAAAGCGCGGCCCACCGAAACTTCAAAATCGGAGACGGTTGTGGAAGACGCGCCCAACGCCACGCCGTATGCGTTGTTTGTTTCAGCGTCAGATCCAATAGCAACAGAATCGGCGGCAGCAGCTTCTGAACTGAATCCCAGCGCTAGAGAGCGGTCACCCGAAGCATTTGCGATAGTGCCTATGGCTACAGAGGAAATTCCTGATGACTGGGCTGAAGTACCGATTGCAAATGCGGCGTTGCCTGTGGCTAGCGCCCCTGCTCCGATGGCATATGAGAAGTCTTCGGCAGCCGAAGCACTATCGCCGATAGCGGTCGCACCAGTTCCGGCGGCATTTGCATTCCCCCCGATCGCAATTGCATCACTCCCCGTCGCGCTTGCGGCCGGACCAGTGGAACTGGCGACGAAATACGGCGCACTCGCGAAGGTCGATCCGCCGCTCACGCCCGCGATGGCGGTATTGAGCTGCGCGAGGTTGACGGCGTCGAAATCTTGCGTGCCGGCAGCGACATTAGTTATCTGGCGCTGGAAGGCGGAGTTGCCGACAGAAACGGTGTTGTCGCGGTCGGTTGCCGACCCGCTACCCAAAGCGACGCTTCTAAAATGGGAAGCCTGCGAGAATGCGCCAATAGCACTCCCGGCGCTCCCGGTTGCAATTGCTGATACGCCAATAGCTGTAGATTGAGGTCCTCCGGCGGTAGCAGACCTGCCAACAGCGGTGGCGAGATCACCATTTGCAGAAGACAGCGCGCCGATCGCGGTAGCGCGAAAGCCTCTTGCCTCCGCTGCTACCCCGCAGGCCAGTGCTTCGTCGTCCGCGGCGTTGGCGCCCGGATCATTGGCCGAAGTGCTCGCCCCGCCGTCGGTATCAAAGGTATCGCTGCGCCCGCTACCATTGGTATCGAGCAGGCAGGTTTCCGCCTGCGCCGGGCTGGTCATCGCGATGGCCGCCGCGCTGGTGGCGAGCAGGAAAGAGGCGCGAAGCGCGGTGCGTGAGGTGTTCATTTGGCAACTCCTAGAAGGATAATGAACGGATTTGGCCGCGCTACTTCCGGTGCCGCGACCGGATGAATCCGGCCGGCACCGTTCCGCACTGGACCGCACCCGTAAACAACTGATCATGCCTGTGAAATGGCGACCCACCCCTCAACTGATCTGGGGCAGGATTATGAGCGCAGCCGCAGGGCAGAAATGCCTGTGCACGTCATTTGTGAGATTCGCCGGAGTTTACCGGTCCGGCTTCGGTGCGAAGATCTCGCGCGTCCAGCGGTGGAGCTTTTCCTCGGGCCGCCGCTCCTCTTCGGCCCTGCGGACCCGCTCGCGATAATCGCCTGGCCGGCTGCCATATTCCTCCAGGAATACGCGGCTGCAATGGCTCGCGCTTTCGAAGCCGTGCTGCGCCGCCAGCGAGGCCAGCGGCCGGTCTTCGCCCGGATCGGCCAGGCGGTTGCGCAATCGCTCCAGCCGGCGTCGCCGCAGATAGATGCTTGGGCCGCCCAGTTCGGCGAGCAGGCGATAGAGGCTGGCGCGGCTGAGGCCGCTGGCCTGCGCCATGCTTTGCACATCGAACGCGCTGTCGTGCAGATTGGCCTCGACGATCTGACCCACCAGCGAAAGCTGCAGATGGCGCCTGGTGGTGACGAAATCGCCCTGCAATCCCTCGGCGGCGCGCAAGGCCCCCTCGACCAGGCCATGCAGCGTGTTGGCCGCCACCCCGGCAAGCGAACTGCCGATTGCGCCCGACCGGGCCAGCAACGAGCGGGCGAAATCGGCCAGCAGCACCGTCTCGCCACTGCCGATCCTGCGCCCGTGATCCTCGCCGAGCGAGCGGCGGAGCCCGCGCATGCGCCCGCGATTGAGGCTGATGGTGACGATATGCGCGTCCGGCGCGCGGTTCTCCATCGGCTGCGTCATGTCGAGCAGGATCGCGTGACCCGGTTCGACGGGCCGGAAGCCGTCGCCGGTCGAGACTTCGAACCGCCCGTCCACCACATAGGTCAGCGCGAAATGACCGAAGCCGTCCAGCCGCACTCTGGCTTCGTCGCGGACATGGCCCACATCGCGCAATACGCGGTCGAACACCATCATGCTGAACAGGCGCGTCGCGGATATCCTGGCGCGGAAATCCGGGCCGAGTTGGATCGCGTCGGCGCCGCGCGAATAGAGTTCGCGATAGCGAGCGAAACCTTCCGCCTCCGGCAGGTCGGTGCTGTCGAATTGCAACAATTCTATGGTGGCCGGATCGCCGAAACTGTCGCCGCTTTTACCGTGCAATCCTTGCTTCCCTCTGCGCCATCCAGGCTACCCGGCGATAATGCCGCCCCATGGGCACGCTCAACGCGCATGCGATACCGGCACAAGCGGCAAGCATACCGAGTAGGGCCAACCCCAGATCGCCGCCCGCCATGCTAAACACCCCGACGAGGGCCGGACCCGTACCTAATCCGCAAACCGTTACGAATGCAAGGAAAACGGCGTTAACGCCGCCCCTTTGGGCGGACGGAGTCATCTCCTGCACGCCGTGGATGGAGGCAAAGGAGACCACCCCGAATACCATGTTGAGGATCCCAAGGCTGGCGAGGGTCACCACCAGTTGCGAACTGCCGACGAGGATCGCCCCGGGGATCAGGGCCAGGGTCAAGCCGCTCGCCAGCACGAGCGGCAAATTGCGCGTGCACCATTCGAACCGGCGGAACAGCCACCCGCCTAGCAATTGCCCGGTCGGCGCGGTGGCCAGCGTAACGAGGCCCAGCCAGATGGCAGCCTGCGCACTCGTCAGCCCGAATTCGCGCACCACCAGTACCGGCAGCCAGGCGGCGAAAGATTGTAGCGCAACGATCGGCAGGATGCTGAGCGCGGCATACAGCGCGAGCGCCCTGCCGCCGCGCCGCAGCCATTCCGGAATGCGGCGGCGCTTCGGTGCGGGAAGCGCGGAGGCGGGGCCAGCCCGCGCCAGCAGCGCCAAGACCGCGAGGTTGGGAATCGCCGTCAGGAGAAAGAAGATCCGCCAGTCGGCAAAACTGGCGGCGATCGGCAGCAGGGCGATCGCGGTCAGCACGAGGCCGCTTCCCAACAAAGCCGTGCTGCGACCGAGCGAGGCGCTGGATGTAAAAAAGGACAGATAGACGGCGCGCTTGGCGCGGGGCGCCTCATCGAGCAGCATCGCCAGCGAGGCCGGGACGTAGGCCGCCTGCCCCGCCGCCATCAGCATGCGGGTGGCTCCCAGCTCCACCGCGGAGTCCGCCAGACCCCCGAGGATGGCTCCCAGCGTCCACCCCGCCAGCCCCGCCAGCGCCAGCCGCAGCCTCGAACGTCCGTCGGCGAAGCGCGCCAGCAGCACCGCCGCCGCTCCATAGGTCAGTCCGAAGGCGGGGCCGAGGAGAAAGCCGAGCGTGGCGTCGCCCAAGCCCAGATCGTTCTGGATGGCCGGGGCGAGGGCGGCGAAACTCATCCGATCGAAATAGGCCAGAAATTGACCTAAACACAGCAGGGCGAGGATCTTCGCAGGCGTAGCGGTCACGTGAGAGTTCTCCGTCCGAATGCGCAAAATGAGGCGCGCATCCGGTCGGATGGGGGGCCGTGCTCCTGCGGAGGCCGAAGCTAGCATGGCTTTGCGGGCATTATCCATAGGCTCGGCACGGCGGAAAGGTCGTTATTTGGCGAAGTTCTTATTGCATGGCTTCCGCCCTTGCCCAACACCCGCCGTATCCACGTGGAGTGTGCTTGCGCCGAGAAGGGGGCGAGGCGCCGGTCCGCGTTTACGTCACCTCCGGCCCCTACACCGATCCGGCCGCCACCATCGAGGTCGACGCCTGCCTCCCGCAAACACGCAGCGAGGGCCAGCACTGGGGTGCCGAGCTGCCCGATTATGTCACACCCGAATCCGCCCACGACGCAATGGCCCGGGGCCGCGCGATCATTCCCAACAACATCAACCACCCCGAAACTGAGCCGGTGGCGATCAGGCGCAATTTCCTGGTCAAGATCAATGCCAATATCGGCAATTCCGGCGTGGCCAGCGATGTGGCGAACTAGGTCGACAAGATGGTCTGGTCGATCCGCTGGGGCGCGGACTCAGTGATGGACCTCTCCACCGGCCGCAACATTCACGACACGCCAGTTGTGGCCCTTGATCTCAGCCAGATTGCCCAACAGCTGTCATAGAACGAGCTTCTTGTCGCGGACGGCGGCAACTGAGTTGTTTGCGGAATGGCGACTGACGGGGTCAGTGTGCCCAAAGCAGACTGTCTGCAACCGGCCCATTTTCAGACTTACGACTTGATAAGCTCCCGACGACCACTTTCAGTAACGTCCAAGGATGATTGGAACGTCCGCATTTGGGGTGGGAAGCGGACTTCGGACCGCAAGAGCCATATCCTAGCGAATCCAGCACCAAAGGGCGCTCTTCTAGGGTGGATTTGCTTACTCCGGCGTATCTCCAGCGTCATACCTATCAGTCATATTTCTGGTAAGAATAAGCATGACCAATATCGGTACACAGGTCATGAATGCTAGCCAGATAAGGCCCACACCGGAGACAATTCCGATAGCTCCCGCAGCAAGAATCGATGCCGCGGAACCACCGCCTTTGACGAAGCCGCCATCCCGGAACATTGCCCCGGCACCGAGAAATCCGATCCCGGTGATCACGCCCGCAAACACGCGAGTTGGATCGATTGAGATCTGATCTTCAAATGTTCTGTGCACGATTTCGAGTGCGGCCAACGATAGTGAACATGCAGCTAGTGAAATGATCACAAACGGCCTGAAATCTATCGGCTTCTTATGATAAAAACGTTCGATGCCAATCGCCAGAGGAAGGAGGAATGCTGTTCCCATACGTAGGAGCGCCTCAATCCACGAGATGTGGAACGGTTCGAATGTGCTGGGTGCCATGCGGGGCCGCTAGCGTACCGGCTAAGCAAAGCAACGGCGCACGTGCGTAATATTGGGCAACAAATGTTAGCGTGTCATAGGCCTCGTGCGAGTAACGAAAGCCGTAAGGTTCTTCAGGAGTAAGGTTCACGCGATGGAAGGTGCACTGGAATGGGTGGCGTCACTCGGCGCTGTTGTGGCTGCTGCTATGATTGCACTCGATCTTGATCGGAGAATTACGGGGTTTGGCTTCGTGCTATTTTGCATTGTTTCCGTTATGTGGATAATTTCCGGCGTAACCGGCAACGCCATGCCGATCGCAGCGATGAATGCCGTGTTGCTGGTCATCAATGGCTGGGGTGTCTGGCAATATCTGATCAACCCCAAACGCAAAGAGGCCGGTCCAGGCGAGACCTGACCCCCATCACTCTAGCCAGCAATAGGAATTTCGATGCTAGATTCTACCGACTGGATAAAGTCCTGGAATGACGTGTTCGATGCAGCAATGTCAGCCTTGCTATTCTACGTGCTCATCGTTCTGGTCGTCCGGATGGTCGGCAAGCGATCAACGGCGCAACTCAATAATTTTGATTGGATCATCAACATCACGGTGGGCAGTATCGCAGCATCTGCGATCCTGCTCGACAGCGTGCCAGCGATACGAGCGGCCGCAGCGATCATTTCGCTGGCTTTCCTGCAATTTGCACTGACATGGCTAGTACTGCGCTATGACTGGGCGCAGAATTTGGTCAAGGCGGCGCCGACTATGCTCGCGCACAAAGGTGAATTGCTGGACGAGTCGATGCGCAAAACCCGTATCTCGGAAGCGGAGATTTGCAGCGTGCTGCGACAGCATGGAATGACCAACATCGAAGAAGCAAACTGGGTGATATTGGAAACTGACGGGCAGTTGACCGTCATTCCGCGCAAGGACATCGCGTTGAAAGATGCAGGGACCATGGGCAACGTCGAAACGGGACCAATCAAGGAATAGTTTGTCCGCATTCGGGGAGGGGTGAATTCACAACTTTTGTTATGTCGATTCCGGTTCTGGTTGCGGAACGGACTTCATCACTAATGACTTGATCGGTCTAAGGAGAAGAAAATGTCTGCACCATCCAACCTGTCCGATTGCTACACCCACGAGTTGAAAGACCTGGTGTCTGCCAACGACCAAATGAAGAAGGTCGTCAAGGAATTGCACGAGGCGGCTACAAACGACGCCCTAAAGTCACATTTGAAAAAGACGATCGACGGTATCGAGAAACACACCTCAACGATCGAAGGGCTGCTCGAAGAATGCGGCGAAAGCGGCAAGGAGCATTGCAAGGGGATGGAAGGCCTTTGCAAGGAAGCCAAGAAGCACGCCATTGAAGAGGCCCCGCACCTGAATGCGGTGCAGGATGTTGTCATTTTGGCTCAATACCAACGTCTTTGCCATTACGGGATCGCAGGTTTCGGCACGAGCCGAGCTTTTGCCGAAGGGTTGGACAAAGCCGACCACGCCCAGAAACTCGAAAAGATTACCGGCGAAATCTACTGGGCTGATGAAGAGATGTCCAAAGTCGCCGAAGGCTGTCTCAATGAGGCTGCCAAATCCTGATCCATATCGCTGTCGGCCCCGTTCGAGGAGATATTTTCCTCGCGCGGGGCCGACCCTTCTCAATTACGATCAATTGCCAAATGCTTACCTTCCCGGCCAAGGACACTTCCAGTCGCTGCTTACGATGCGGCCGGAGTATTGGGCGGCTTCGGATTTCTCTCCGTGCTTGGCCAACATAGGGTTGACCGAGCCTGCATACTGCACGTCGCGGTTCAGAATTGCAGCGCGCAGTTTCTCGTAACGACCATCCGTGCGCAGTCGGTCGAACTGATCGTGCAAGTTGAATACCAAAGTCGGCACAGCGAATCTGCGCGCCGGCCGTGATGCAGCCGGGTGCATCCCCACAACGAAGAATGACATGCCGCCGAAACTGAGCGAAAAATCCGGCGCTGCCGGGTCGCTGCTCACCTTGGCATCGTAGGCCTGGCCCAACCATTCATCCTTGCTCTGAAGCGAGGTGATCCGCTCCCACAGGGCCTTTTCGAACAATTCTTCGTCGAGTTCTCGCGTGTGAGGGAAGAACGCGACGAAAGTTTGAAACATGGTTGGATTGCGAGCATAGGCGTGCGCAAAATCAATTAGCTCATCGACGATAGCCAGATCATCCCAGGCAGAAGTCAGGGCGTTACCGACATAGGCTGTCATCTGGTTTCGTCCGAGCGCGCTTTTCGCGCCGACGCAGGGATAGTCGCTGCTCTGAATAAACTCGCGAAAGCGGGTAGCAAGTGCCACGCCCGTCGTTGCGTCGATGCCGCGCTTGGCGCCTGTGGTCTCAAGACGTGGAGACATGACAAGGCGGTTTACACCCTCGGGTGCATCGTCATCAAGGCGCTTCATAACTTACAATCCGGTGCCCTGTCTGGTTGAGCGGATCATCCGTCGCGATGACATAGCTGACGGTTTCATTCTGTCCTATCAGCGCAATTTCGATCTCCTGCGGCTCTGCCCCGGTCAAAATCTCCAGATTGACCATCCGCGCAGTGGCGGAGCCCGTATTGGTGATGTCGACGGGGGTGAGAAACTGTGCGCCCTGCTTGCGTGCTTTGTTGGATTGTACTTCCACTGAAAACGCGATGTCGCGTTCTTCTTGCGATATCTGCCACGCGATGATGCCCGCAAGGCCAGCGACCAGCGCAAGGCTGATGATGCGCGCGGCCCAACCCAGGATAGTCGGAGCATATGACGATTCCGCATGCGGGTCTGACGACCCGTCCGCCGGGACCGAGCTATTGGTATGGTTATTTAAAGGACGAGTCTCCCGGCAGCGCCGCCAAGGGTTGTTACATAGGCAAGTGTCACCGCCTGAGGCAGCCAGACTTCCAATGGATCGAGAGGCGTTCCGTAGCCAAACACCCAGAGCAAGATCAGGCTAATCAGAAAAGCGCTGATATAGGCGACAATAGCTTCGAACCATTCAGCGGTTATGATGACACGATCCTGCAGATCGCGCGTCTCGAACGCGGCGATCGCGACTGTAAGATAGGATACAGCGATGGAAACGATCATCGTTCCGCCTATCAAACTCCAGTTTTACTGGAGCACAATGATCTTGGGCTCCATTGTTGGAGCAATGTTCAATGCAAACAGAAAACCGCCAAGCAGGCTGCCAAGTACCACCCTGAGGTCGAGCCTAAGGCCCGTCGCGTCAGTGCCCTTGCTGTCGCCTCCACCCAACTGATTAATGGCGACTGCGGCCCCGATGCTCATCGGGACGGTTTCAAGTGCGACCAGTTTCGCCATCAGGTAAGGATCGAGACCCAGATGAAGCGTGCCTGTGACAAACAGTGTGACCGTGCTGGCGATCACTCCGATGCCCATTGCAACAAGCGCGTCCCACCAATGTGAACGCTGCCAGGCCCATTTGCGGAATCCAGCAAAGTCGAGATAGAGCTTACTAAGGCCGAGTGCGAGTGCGAGAAAAGCAAGCAGCACCCAGTCGGGCATCGTGCGCGCAATCTGCCACATCTCCATCGTGAACAGCAATGGAAGTGAAACAAACAACGCCCCGGCAAATCCACGGGCGATGTCGCGCATCTCGACTTCGCCGGCTTTGCAGTCCTTGTCGCCATCGTTGACGATTTCATCCCACTTGGTGACAGCAATCATCCAACGTGCTCGCTCTCGGCACTGCCGGAGCCAATAGCTGTTTCGATACCCTTGGATCGCCCCATGGACCAATTAGCTTGCATCCTAACCATAGGGTTGGGCGCGCACCAGATCTCTCCACCATCATCCAGCGCAGTGATCCAGAGCAGATTGTGCTCAGGGCCGTAATCAATGACCGCGAAAGCCAGTCCGGGACCCTTATCGGTAACGTGGACGGGCAAAGGAGTGGTGAGCTGGGTAAACAAAGGGGATACTCGCTAAGCGGATGACGCCAGGACGCGGCAGAATTTGCCGCGTTGGTTCTGTGTTCGTTCCATACGCGCTTAACGAAGCGAAGTTACCTCAAATCACACCAATGATTGTTATAGTGGTGCCCGTCAGTAGGGATTGGTAAGATGCAGTTCGCCCGCGCCGTAAAGGTAAGCGGCGTCAAATTCCCCGACCGACTTTAACCCGCTCTCGTCGAGGATGGTTAATGTGCGCGCACCTTCGTCGTAGCGTAGCAATTCGCGTTCCCTCAGCAGTCTCATGGTGCGGTTGGAGTGGACGGTCGTGATGCCGCAGATTTCTCCGAAATCCTGCTGAGTGAGAGGGAATGGGAATTTGCCTTCGTCATACAAACCCACCATTCTCACCCGCTCGATAAGTTCGCAAATCGTGTGCGCGATGCGGCCCTCGGCGTTGAGCCGGCCAAGCCGGAATATCCATTCGCGGTGCATCGCTGCATCCAGCAGAGTGGAGAACCACATGATCCTTGCGAGACGGGGGTGCTTCTCGATCAATTCTTGCAGGCAATCGTGTTTATAGACTGCTAGCTTGGCAGGGGCGAGTTCCTGGACATCGTGATCGAGCCGCTTCATCGGGAATGAATGAAGGTCGACCCAGTCACCTGGAACCTGGAGCCCGACGATCTGCCTAAACCCACGTCGATCGTCGATAAACCGCATCATCGAGCCTTCGACGAGATAATAGCTATAATCGACCCTTTCACCGCGCTCGACCAGCTTTTCGCGGCCGCCTAGATGTATGGTGTGATCGATAGCATCCTCGACGGCTTCTTGCTCTTCTGCGCGCATCGCGTGCCGCAGACGCCCCTTGAGGAAAAGCTCAGTTATCATGCTTCTGGTCCGTCGCTGATGGAGTAATGGATCTGCTTGAACGCGCCAATATTCGATAGCGGAGCCGAACACGATGCCAGCCCCACCATCAAATCCGACTCGGCTGTAAATCGAGTACGATCGCCGGGCTGCTCGACGTAAGTATCATCGACTGCCAACGATTGATCTTTTGCTAAGCGAAACCCGTCTCCGGATTGTGGCTTGATAATGCGAATGTCGTCCACTTTACCCCTCTTCTCCCGCAACTGCGGCGCGCTAATCCTTATCGCGTTTTTTATCGCCGCAAGTCCCGTAAGCAAGGAGACTTTGCCGGAAGCGATGCACCGCGGGGCCCCCACAAACTCGAATAGGGCAAAAAAACGATCAGCTTAGCCGACCGCCTGCTCTCCTCTTTCATCGTGATCGCTCAGGCCTTCAATATACATGGATTCCCAATTGCCGATTTCGGGAACCACGACTTGGGGTATCTCCGATGAAGCCATTTTGTTTAACCACTCCGGCACGCCTGCGCGCTTGCGTAACGCACCATCGCCCTTTGTGCTGACCCAGCCGTAGATCGGCTGCTGGCTATAGCCGGGTCGCGCTTCACCAAACGCCCAGCGCATCATCACATAGGTAGCCGGGTCGCGGCCATCGAGTGAGAGGCGGTCGTTCAGATAGCACGCGGTGGCCCAGGCCATCTGCGGGCTCTGCGTCCATTTGAGTATCTGTTTAGCCCAATACATACGCAGGTTGTTGTGCATCCAGCCTGTCGCCAGCCATTGGCGCTGCGCAGCATTCCAGGTTTCGTCTGGCGTCCGGCCATGTATCAAATCACCGAGGGAAATGGTTTCGCGCGGGTCGCTCGCGTGCGCTTCCAGCGTCTTTTTCGCCGAGGTTGGAAGCGACTGATAACTGATAAGCTCGGGCTTTTCCGCAACGCGCCAATGGCACCATTCGCGCCAAGTGAGCAGCTCGTCCACAAACTTATAGCGGACTGTCTTGCTTACATCTGCAGCGAAGATCGCGCGCATTATCTCGAATGGGCTGGTCATGCCGAAATGCAGGTATGGCGAGAGTTGACTTCCCGCCCCGGACCCCGCCGGATTGTTACGGGTTCACTTGTAGCGGGTGATAATTGAGCCGGTTAGCGCTTCAATCCTCTGCTGGACCGCGGAAGCGGTGGCCGGATGCTCCTTGCTCACGGGAAGAGACTGATCGATGCGGCATTCGGCTATCAGGTTCGCGACATCGTCGTCATCCAAATCCGCCAGACAATCGGGTTCATAGGGCAGAGGGCCGTCGTAAGGCTCGACAAGGGGATCGATCTGAATGCGTGCAGCCAGACACTGGTCACGCAGAGGACCGTGAGCAGCGCGAAATGCCTTTGTCGCGCCCAACCTTGACGGCAACAGTTTGTGCGGAACCAGCCGTGTCGCATCGACCGCCACCAGCGCTTTCGCTGACCTTTCGGCAAGCCGGTGCGCCTGCCAGTTCCCCACGAAAGTCGCGTGCGAATCCGTGACCACACAGGCAGCGTCCGCTGCCAGTTTGTATACGAGGCCCTTCACTTTCGCGGACGGACGTTCAACATGCTGCACACAGGCAATGCCGCGCTTGCGAAGTGTTCGGCCCATTTCGCGGCTCGCACCAATGATGAAGCCGTGAAGCCTTGCAGAGGCGTGCGGATAATCCTCTCGCAAACCGTGCTAGACGAGCGCCGGTATTCCCAGTTCGTTGGCAATCTGGACGCCGGCATCGATTGTGGGGTGGTCATGACCGCGCAAGGTTTGCTGCAACCATACCAAGACATATTTGCCGCCGATGTCGATCGGTGCATCGTTCAGGGCCATCGCCCGCCCAAACAATTCGTCATTGAGAAATTCGCTCGGCAGTCGGCTCATGAATACACTTTCGCGATCGGCACTAGATCGCATATATGCACGCTGCGGCAAGTCCTAGCGTGCGCGCTAAAGATATCAGAACATCCGCATTCCAAGACGCGGGCGGATACTTCTTCATCAACAACAATCACCCAATCGGTCGCCGGTTCCAATTGTCCATGTTCTATTTTTGTTCTATTTTGCTGGAATGATCACGAATCGTCAAACAGTGGAAAGCGCAGCGGACGCACAGCGTTTGTACCTAGATTTCGACAGCTTCTTTGCGTCGGCGGAGCAACATTTTAACCCGGCTTTGCGAGGCAAGCCGGTGGGTGTTGTACCCTTGGACTCGCCGGGCACGGGCTGCATAGCCATGAGCCGGGAAGCAAAGGCATTGGGCGTTCCTTCTGGCGCGACGGTTGTGGCGGCCCGGGAAATCGCGCCCGCAATGATTTTCGTCGTTGCGCGGCCAGATGCGTATGTGCGGTTGCACCAGCGAATCCTGACAGCCATCGAGGCGTGCGTGCCGGTTGCGACGGTGCGTTCTATCGACGAAGTCGTTTGCCACCTGCTTCATTCCGAAGGATCAACTGCCGAGACTCTTGCTCAAGCAATCAAACGGAAGCTTGCAGAGACCTTCAGCGAAGTGCTGACTTGTTCAATCGGCATTGCCCGCACCGAATTGCTTGCGAAGATTGCTGCAGAAATGAACAAGCCCGATGGGTTCGTCCAGCTTCGCACAGACCAATTACCACGTCAGATCGACCATCTGCAGCTGCGCGACCTACCGGGCGTGTCCGAGGGGATAGAAACGCGCCTTAACGCGGCAGGCATTCATTCTGTCGGGGCGCTGTGGGCGACCGAGCGCAAGCAGGCCCGGGCGATATGGGGGAATGTTGAAGGCGAACGGTTCTGGAATGAACTGCACGGCCTGCACGTCGAAAGACCGCCGACGATCAAGCGTATGTTTGGCCATAGCCGAAATCTGCCCCCTGACTGGCGGACACCGGACAAAGTGCGTGAATGCGCCCGACAGCTCACCTTGAGCGCAGCGCGGCGGCTGCGGAGAACTGACCAGAACGCTTCGAAAATGACGGTCAGTATGCGTGGCGGAAATTACTACCCCGCACGATCCAGACAGGACAAAAAGCTGCGCTGGAGCTGCGAAATCCCCTTCGCTGCCACTCGCAATGACCGGGCGTTATTAGAGGCACTATCCAAAGGCTTGCAGCGAAGCGCAGCGGAGGCAGGCTTCAAGCCCAGGTCCGTGAGCGTCATGCTTCACGGGCTACTGGCTGAAGCTGAAATACAGCGTGATCTGTTCACCGATCTGGCGGATGCTGATCCGCCGCGACATGCATCCGATGATCCCGGTAGGCGCGATCGCCTAAGTAATGTCATGGACCAATTACGCGCGAAACATGGACCGTCGGCAGTGTCATATGGCCCCAGGGTCGCGCTGCCCGGTGGCTACCTTGGTGCGAAAATCGCGTTCGGTCGCATTCCTGACATTCAGGATTTCAGCGAAGTGCAGACTGATGACGGTGCGACGCAGTTTTACTCGAACTAGAGCGCTGCTGAATGACCGCAATTGGGTCGTAAGCCGAATGACGGATTTCCGCTCTTTGATGACGGGAACCAGCCAGTCCGAAACCGGCCCATTTCCAGAAGAAAGCTGCAATTTTTTGGCCAGCCACCGTCTTTAGTATCGGCCAAGTATTGCCGGATCATCAAATTTCTGATTTCTGATTTCTGAGCGGACGCTCAAAAATGGATCACGTGATTTACTATGCTTTATCTGACAGGTAAAAAGCGGCGGTCATGAAGGTTGTCACCCTCGCTCTTTTGCTATTTTCGACAAGCGCAAATGCGCAGATTATCACTGGTCAAGCGCAGGTGGTGGACGGCGATAGTTTGGAGCTCGCCGGGTTTTCGATACGTATCCATGGCATCGATGCGCCAGAGTTGTCGCAGACCTGCCAGCGCAGTGATGAGGCGTGGCAGTGTGGTCAAGAAGCCAAAGCCGTGCTGACCCAACTCGTCTCAAACCGTTCGATTGTCTGCACACAGCGCGACATTGACCAGTATGACCGCATAGTCGCGTCCTGCCGAACAAGCGGATACGATATTGGTGCTGAGATGGTGAAAGGCGGCATGGCCGTCTCGCTTACTCAATTCAGTACAGCCTACGTGAAATACGAAACGCGCGCTCGCGATTTGAAAATTGGTATTTGGGGTTCGCAGTTTGAGAAGCCTTCAGCGTACCGTGCCGCCAATCCACGCGAAGTGATAGTTTCGAAGCGTCGCTCTGCACCTGCACCAGTTAGGCAGCCAGAGAGGCGCGAGGTTTATTATCGGAATTGCAGAGAAGCACGCGCGGCTGGAGCCGCCCCAATATATCGCGGTCAACCTGGCTATCGACCGGAGATGGACGGCGACAATGACGGGATTGCCTGCGAACCTTACCGTGGCCGGAGACGGTAACCCAAACCGAAACTGCCCTCATCACAACACCTATGCGAACCATCGCTAGGTTGCCAACCTTGCCCAAAGACGTCACCAAGTATTTGATTGATTCTGTCACCAACAGACTGAAGTAAAATGGCCCAATGATTCTGAAAGATGCTGACAATCGCTCTGAAGACATTGCCGAGCTTAAACGCTTGAGGGATGTATCGCCCCGCCGCTTTCGCGCGGTCATTCAGAAGCAAATAAACAATCTATATTGTGGCCTAAATGGCGAGAATAGTGCAGCTCACTTCATCAGTAGAGAGTTTGGGAAAAGCGAGAATACGGCTATCTTAAACGATCTTCGGATCGGAATGGACGATGACTATGCTCAAATCGATCATCTGGTCATCCACCGGGTCCAAGCAGTCGCATGGGTGCTGGAGACCAAAAACTACTCTGGCCGGTTAACCTGCGACGAGCACGGCGATTGGACCGTCTGGACCGGTTCAAGGCCAGTTTCGATAGCCTCTCCGATAAACCAGGCCCGCCGGCAATGTGCGATGCTGCGTCAATGGCTGGACGCATATGGGCTAGACAAAATTCGGGAGATTCGCCCGGTCGTGCTGATCTCTCCTACATCTAGCGTTGATCGCCGAAAGCTACCTGCGGATGCCCACGTTGTTAAGTCTGACAATTTCGTCTCTTGGTGGAAGGAGCAGTCGGCGCAAATCGGCTTCGCAAGCGCCGTAGGTCTTGTTGGTAGGCATCTACTGAAGGGGATGTCGCAGGACGATTTCGAAGGTCTTGGTGAGCAGCTAGTTCGTGCCCACACCCCTTTCAAACGCGACTGGCGTGCCACACTGCGGCTTCCGCACGAAGATAAGAGCAAGAAAACCGATCCGCAGCCGGACGAGCAAGTGCCTCCGGCCGATAGCTTCAGCAATACACCCCAAATAATCGCGACGCTGCACGGCGACATCACCATCTCGCAAATCGCGCCAGATTGCTTTGCGCTGCGCAATGAGAAAAACGACGCCTTAATTGAGGTCGTAAGGACCACCTGCAAGGGCCATGCCCGCTGGAACCCGCGCTACAGGAACTGGCTGATCCAAGAAGAACAGCTCCCAGAAATTCTGATCGCGCTTTCGGAATTTCGGAAGTGATGAATTGAGGCTCCTAACCCCATTTGGATAGCTGATCGGCCCACGCAGCTGGTAGCGGGGCAGATTGCAGCACTTCGGCAGTAAGCTCGTTTGTTTGCTTGCCTTCCACCACCTGTTTGATCAATTCGGGCGCTAGGCACGAGATGCCCACCAGCCTTGCAAGCCTTGTCCGGCACCTGCCTTCCCTCTTGGCGAGAGCGTTCATCGACACGTCGGGGATTGCGAAAACCAGATCCCGCGCATCAAGGGCCTCTGCAAGAAGCGCGATGAGTTTTCCGTCATGCCTTGCTGGCGGTGTTTCAGCATGGCCTGCTCCAAGCACAACCAGCTTGAGCTGATGGCCCGAGCGAGACCGCACCGCTGGGATGAAAATCGCTGGCAAGTCGCGCAGCGGCCCCTTGCTTTTCAGGTCTAGCGCCTGAGTGATGCCCGCTGCTGATAGCTCTACTTCAATTGCTTGTTCATCGAGCCTCACCGCACTCAGGATTGCAGCCAGCAGTTCCGCCTTAGTCGCTGCCGAACCGCTGCGAAGCTGGGCCGAGGTCAGATCGCCTTGCTGGCGGACCGATTGCAGCGTTCCGGGGTCGCAAACCGCATCGCCGATAAGATCGAGCAAGAATGCATCATCACTGAGGCGCATAGGGCGTCAGATCCTCAATCGGCCAGCGAACGATTTGCCTAGCGTTGATACCGTTGGCTTTGTGATGGTGAGCAGATGGCTCTATCTTGCTGGGCTTGCCAAGAGGACGATTTCCCTTGGGGCGGCTCAAATTACTTGATCTTCTCATAACCGATGCTCTTTCGAATTGCGTGCGCGCAAAATCCGCATCGGTGTAGGATTGCCAGTATCCCATTTTATTTCGCCCCGGAACCGAGTCCGGGGCAAAGTGGATAACTTTCCCAGAAATACCGCGTCCTGCTGCTAGTTCGGCAAAACACTGTTCCCTGCCTTAGAACACGGTTTTCCCTGCCAAGGAGGATCGAATTCCCTGTTACGTTTCCCTGTTAAGTCGTGACCGATAATCGATCAGCACACCGTAACTCACTGCTAGACCGCCAATTTTTGCCTACCTCACCCCGATCTAGCTCGATTAGATTCCCGTAAAACAGGGAACTTGGTGGAGAGACGAGTTCGCTGACGACTGCACCGCGCACCAAACAGTCAGCCAAGCAGACATAATCTCGCCTGCGGGCGCTTCGTTGCCAGCACTTCCGCAGAATTTCGAGGGGATTGCTTTAGTCACCCCGTGGCGGGGCAAGCAGGTATTGCCGCTGCTCTTCTTGCAGGCTCATACCCGAACCTTCCCGCAGGCTTCGACTGCATTGCAGGCGCGGCGAACTATTTGCCGATAGCCGCGGCAATTTCCTACATCCGCTCATGCTGATATGTCGTTCGTGGTTCTTTGACATTGCTGGTTTGGCGTAATGCGAAGTGTTTTCGCGTCATCGCCCGAAATGTCACCCACGATGACTTGCGCCATAAACCTCTGAAATAGTGTTACTTAATCGCAGTTATGCCAGAGTTACAGGGTGTAACTAGTGTAACCCTGAACGGCAGCAAATCCGCACCGCGCGCGTTTGGTAATGCGGAGGTGGGCGTGGTTGGTGCTGATCGAACGGTCTCGGAAATCGGCCCGCAGCAGGCTTTTTCTATTTATCCAGGGTTCACAAGACCTTATCTACCCTGCCCCGCGCTATGGAGGGTGTGATAAGATGGAAGGTGTGAAAAACCGGTCAGGTGTACGCGTTTCGAAGATCCAAGCAGCATGTTCGGGATCGGGCGATGCAGCGCCGGGCAACGCGGCTTCCTGGTTGAAAAATACGGCTGCAGCCCTGGCCCTCGCGCTTCTGCCGGGGTGCGCCGCGCCTGCCGGTATTTTTCAGGACCGCGGAATGGCCGTCACGCCGATCCCGGCGGATCTGACAGCAGGGCAAGCGCAGATTGCAGCGCGGCTCTATCCCCGGTTGGCCGAAGCGGCTGAACCGAATGAAAATCTGTTTATTTCGCCGCTTTCATTAAGCGAGGGGGTGGGACTTGCCATGCCCGGAGCACGCGGGGAAACCGAGGCGGAACTGCGCGAATTGCTGGGGTGGGATGCCGCGACCAGCCCCGAATTGCTGGTGCGTAGTTACAATCGTTTCCTTACCGATACGGGCGACAAGCAGGTCGCATTATCAGTTGCCAATGCGGTGTGGCTGTCAGACGAACTTGTGTTCCAGCCCGATTATCTGCGCGCGGCGAGTGAAGGGTTTGGGGCAGCCGCTCAGGCTGTCGATTTTGGTGGCGATCCGCAGGGATCGGCGGACACCATCAATGGCTGGGTGAGCGAGCAGACGCGCGAGCGGATTACGAAGATTGTTGAAGCAAGCGGCTTCAATGACGCCACCGCCGCCGTTTTGACCAATGCGGTGTGGTTCAAGGCCGACTGGAGCCTGCCGTTCGAAGACGGAACGTTTGGCGAGTTCACCCGCGGCGACGGCTCCATGCTACCGATCTATATGATGGAGCGGATCGCGCCGATGCGTTACCGAGAGACGAGCGATGGGCAAGCCGTGCAGTTACCCTATGGCAAAGGGCGCTTCGTGATGGAAGTTTTCCTGCCCCGTGACGCGGCAACGCTGCGGAAGTGGGAAGCGGATATCGATGCGCTTTCGTTCAACCTCGGACAGCAAGGCAGCGACGGAAAATTCGATCTTGGCGCGGCACCGAAACGGAAAATCCTGCTTCGCCTGCCCCGGTTCGAAGCGCGTTTCGACGCAAGCGTGAAAAATGTCCTGATCGCGGCCGGAATTCCGTGTGCGTTCAACAACAACTGTGCCGATTTCAGCGGCATGGCGGACGCGCCGCTCGCGCTTGACGATGTGGCTCACGCCACTTTCCTGCGGGTGGACGAGAAAGGCACCGAAGCGGCGGCTGCGACCGCAGTAAAGATCGTCGTGACCGGATCACGCATGATGCCCGACGTGCCGCAGATGATCGTGGATCGCCCGTTTCTGCTGACCATCCGCGACCGTGCCAGCGGCGCGCTCATATTCTTTGGCCGGATTGCCGATCCGACCCCCGTGGAGCAATCGCAATGACGTCGAATTTTCTGGTCGTGGGCCTGTTGGCGCTTGCCTCGGCCCAGCCCGCGCCGGCACAGGACGAAAAACCGCTGTCCGAAGCCTGTCCCAATCTCACCGCCAGGGAGATCGACGGAATCGAGAATTTCAAGGGCGAGTTTGCCGAGACTGCCATCTATGCCCGCTCCTACTGCGTCAGCGTCGAAGAAGCGCACAGGCGTTTCGAAATCCAGCTGCGCGGTTCGACAGGCCCGCGCAGCGAACCCGGCCCGCCGCCTGCGCCCGGCGCGCCAGATCAATCGATTGGCAGTCTAAACGTCGTTCTGATGGAACAGGAACCGGATACCTTTGCGGGCCTGTGGATTCAGCACGAGCCGACTTACGGCGTCGCGGTCGCTTTCACCCGCGATGCGGCGGCGACTTTGGCCAAATACACCGGCGATCCGCTGTTCTTCGCGGTCGAGCGCGCCGGGCCGTCGCTGATCGAACTGCGCTTGGCACAGGACCGCATCGTCAATGACCTCACCCGGCTTGGCATTAATTGGTATGGAGCGGGTGGGAACGTGACGACCGGCAAAGTAGAGATCAGCCTTGGCCAAAGCGCCGACCCAATACGCGAGGCGGCCGCGCGCGGAGAAATCGGCTTGCCCGACTATGTGATCTTCAATGAGCCAAACCCCTTTCCCATAGCTGTGCCGCCAATTCCCGCAGGCGATACGAGGGTGCGCAACTTCCCGCAATTCGCCAACCGCACCGATGGCGGGGCCAGCACATTAGTGGGCGTGCCCGATGTGCCGGCAAAGCTGGCGCTGCGTAATGGGTGCCTGTGGCTCGAACCCGAGGGAGAGGAACCCAGGATCGCGATTTGGGAACAGAGCGAAGCGCTCGATCTGACCGATCCCGACCGTGTGGCTGTGATGAACCGTTTTTCCGGCGCGAAGGTCTATGCGAATAGCGACGTTGTACTGATGGGCCTCCAGCCTAATAAAGAGACACCGCCAACCAACGCCATCGGCACTGATGGGTGCCCCGGCCCTTATCGCGTGGTGCGCGGGATTGTGCCGCGCGAGAGCTGGGATGCGCAGCGCAAGGAGGCCGCATTGGCGGGCCGCGAGCGCGAATTGGGCAGCCGGGTCACGGCGGAGGCCGATTATGCCGCCGATATGGCGCGTTTTGCCGAACTCAAAGCTTGGCGCGACGCAATGATGATGGAACGCGGCGATGTGATCGCGCAAATTTACATCGATGAAGGGCAGGCCACGGCGCATGTCTTTCACACGGCGGCGGTAACGCTCGATAGCCTTGTACCCGCCGTTTTGCGCGGCTTTGTTACGGGCCAGGTCGTTCCCGCCGGCGCAAATGCGCTTGATGTAGCGCGCGATGATATTGCGGCACAGCTCGCCCTAGCGGGCATTGCCGCCAATATCAGGATCAGCGAAATTGAAGGGTTCGTCGGGGTTAATCCCGGCGATATCACCGCACTTTCGCAGGCGGGCGTTGATCGCCGCGTCACGTTTCCTGCGCTGGTCAGGCTGGAACTTCCCAACCAGTCAGCTATCTACCGGCAGGACATTGCGGTCCGCAGCGATCCCGAAGCGATCTGGTATCCGCTTGAAGCTCACCCGGATTTTGCCGCAATCCGTGCGCTCGTCGCGAACACGCCGATTATACGGCACGAACCGCCGCACACCGGCGAAACCGAAAGCCGCATGATTGCGCGCAAGCCATCGAAAGCAGGCTCGCTCCAGCAGACGCACTTCATGATCGCTTACGGTCAGACGGTGGAGCGGATCGAGGATTTGCGCCGTGCGGGCTTCGATCCGATCGAAGCGATGGAAGCCATGAACGGACGGGCAACTGTCGAGAAGCGCGCGGTGCTGGCCACGGATATCGTGATTGCCGAGCCGGTTGGTATCGACATTTTCGACAACGGCCCTGACGGCTTTGCCTCTTCGGTGCGCTGGCGTGTGATCGATGCACTTACTGGCAATGCCGCACCCGGCAGCGAACTGCGCCAGCGGCTCGCATCGGGCGAGCGGGAAAACGAGGCAGGCGAGCGCGTTTACGGGCAGGGCGGGGACGAGCCTGTGCTGCTGCCCGGTTTGCCCAACTCGCTCGAACCCGGATCGCGGTGGGTGCTGCATCTCAACGATGCGCTTTATCGCCATATGTCCTATGTGCAGGGGGGTGAAGGCGCAGCGCGCAGCGAAGGCCGCTGGTTCGTCTCCACCCCGTGGATGCCGCCATCGCGGATTGACGGGGACGGTATTGTCC
Source organism: Altererythrobacter aquiaggeris (assembly GCF_037154015.1). Lineage (NCBI taxonomy): Bacteria > Pseudomonadati > Pseudomonadota > Alphaproteobacteria > Sphingomonadales > Erythrobacteraceae > Aestuarierythrobacter > Aestuarierythrobacter aquiaggeris. The sequence goes on along the minus strand of NZ_JBANRL010000001.1, from coordinate 397,431 downwards.
GCCCCGTCGGCGTTTATCCTGAACCGATTGGGCTCGAGGATTTGCGCCAACGGTTGCGGCCAATCGCGCAGGCATTCAGGATCAAGGGTAGCTACGCCAAATGAAGAAATCGCTGATCGCGCTAACCCTGTGTGCAACTGCGCTTGCTCCGCAAGCTGCCAGTGCCTGCCAATATTCCCGACCGCCAGAACCGGTGGGCGCGGCATCGAAAAACTTCTTTACCGCGAAAATGGCAGCGGCGGCATCCACGGTCGACGTCGCGGTAGCTGGCCAGTCTGGCGAAGCTTTTGGCAGCGATGCGAACTGGCGCATTCCTGTGACCACATTTCAGGTGATCGAGCGGCTGAAAGGCAATTCGCCCGATCGCTTTACCTTGTTTGTCGGCGCAGCGGGTCCTGACCAGCGCGAGATCGAAGCGCAGCACTGGGTTGATGAGCAAGGGCGAGTGACCCCCTTCCCTTACCCGGTAGAATTCGTGCCGCAGGCGGATGGCAATTACTCCCTGACCTCTTGCCACCCAGGCTGGCTCGCAGTTCGCGAGGGCGAAACCTATGTTGTTTTCCGCGATGCCGATGGACGGTTGCTTGGCCGTTTTGCTCTGTATGACAATCTGACCACAGCAGCTTTCCCGCTCGTGCAGGCCGGGCTGGGCACGCGCGAAGGCTGGCTAGCATGGTCCGGCCCGCTCCAAACAGAGCCGCTAGCACCGCAGATTGATTTCGCTGCGGATCGCACCATTGTACGCTTCCAAAGGCCCGTGAGCGGACGCGAAGCCCGGCGCTGGCTCCGTGAAACCGGGCTGGTCCCCTTTGCGGTGCGAGTTGCCGGTGGCGATCTGGTTGATGAAACACGCGTACCTGCCGGATTTGCCGGCGCCGCGCTGATTGATCGCGCCGTGTCAGATGCGCGCGCGGCCAATTCGTCCGGAGCGCTCGCCATTCTGGCAGCAAATATGCTAGCCGATATCAATACCGAAACGCTGGATAACGATGCGCTGATCCGCCGGCATGTGTGGCTTGTGGCGCAAGCAGCTTCGCGGTTTCGCAACAACACCTCAGAACCTTTGATCACGGAGTTGGAGGTTACCGGCACGCCGGCGGCCCTGGCGCGGCTGCGTAACAATCCGCGCGGGGTGGATGTGATTGACGGTCCATTGGTGAACGGCGTTCTCTATCCAGGTCAGACCGGGCCCCGCGATAGACCCTCACAGGATGATGCCTATTGGTATGAGACTTCGGCCAGCCTGATCGCGAGGCTCTCTGCAGTGGCCGAAGCGGCTCCTATACCGGATGCTGTCCGCAAGCCGCCGGAACCTGAGCCTGACCCGTTTGCCCTGACCGACTGCGTGCGCTTTGGCCGGGAAGATGCTGCCAGGCTTGCAGATTTACCCGAGCGGGGACAGATAGACGAAATGACGGTTTTTGGTCAGGAAGATGCGGTTCTATGTTCGGCACAAGCTGGAAAGTTGACCTGCGATCTGGCTCCTGCCAGCTCCGTCAGGGTCGTCTGGGCCGATTGGATCGGCGGGTTTCGTATCGGCCCCGCCGGCGCCCGGTTGACGTTAGATGGTAACGAACTGCAGTGCCGCGCGCCATGAAAACCGATGCCCATTTTTACCCGTCTGAAAGCCCGGACGAACACCCCTCCTGCGCGTCCGAACAGTCAAACACGATCAGGAGGGATACCAGCGATGCGGTCTGACAGAGCGGCTTTCCTGCTGCTACTGGTAGCTTCACTTGCGGCATGCGGCACCGTCCAGAGCCGGACGGACGAGCCTCAGTCGGCCTCTGCTTCCGTACCTCTCCCCCCACCGCCTCCGCAACCGGGCCAGCTTGCGCCAATGTCCGACGCGGTGAAGGAACTTTATGGCGAATGGCGACAGATTTCGGGTCCTCGGAACGCAAACAGCGGTCGTCTCACCATCTGGAGCCCGATGTTTTCGTGGGGTTCGGGCTGCGATCTGACACAGGGTCAGCTGCGCGATCTGGGCGACGGGCGATACGCCGTTGAAGACTATACCCGCCCCTCTTCGGATTGCCGGTCCCGGCAGAGACTTGCCCCATTTGACGCAGTGGAGGTGTCGATCACGATGCCAGACAGCACGAGCCTGCGCATCGCACGCGGCGACGAGATTTGGCAGTTTTCCAAGGTCGATGTCATTGGAACTTATCCAAGCGAGGATTTCGTCCGGGGCGAATGGCTGCTGGCGGACACGCGCGGGCGGCCGTTCCGTGGTGGAGAACTGACGCGCGTCACCTTTGGCTCGGAATATCAGGTCGAAGCTGCAAATTGCAGCTTTGCGACAAACGGCTGGCTGCCTGACAGGGACCGGCAGGTTCGCGTCGGCGGCTCGTATTCCCGCGAAAACGCAAATTGCCGCGCCCGAACCTTGGGCGACCGGTTGGCGAAGCTCGGAATGGGCGCGGAATTTGTCGCCGAGCCGGTCGAAACCCGCATGACGGTCAGGATTGGCGGGACGCGCGCCACGCTCGTTCCCGCAGCGCGGTACCCGGAATTGGCGCGCGATGCAGAAACGGTGGCGCCGTATCCTTGGGCGCAGGAGCTCGCCGCGGCATCAGCAAAGCTGGACCTTAACCGGCGATTTGAACTGGCGCTGCGAGCGGTAGCATTGGGCGGCGAGGGGTTTCCCGGTGTCGAAACTCCCGCCGATCCGCGTACGCTCGCTTTTGCGGGCCTCAACGCCTGGCAGTATGAGCAAGCCGCCAAGGCTGGGCTGTTGCCTGCTGCAGACCAGCGATATGAAAATCTGGAGCAACATCTTGCCGGCGCGCCCATTGTCGCATTGGCGGTGCTGGAGGGGATCAGACCGGTTGATCGCGGCGACGGGCTATCGCTCGATTATCTTTACCGCGTACGCGAAAGCTGGCGGGGCAGGCGCGAAACCGGCGATCTTTTGATCGTCCGGATGCCGGCACTGGTGGACCTGAACCGGTCGCCCGCCATCACGCCCGAAACAGGTGCCGAGGTGCTGCTGCTGGCAAGCAGAACCGGTTACATCGCCGGACGACTGAGCGAAGGAATGGCATCTTCCAGCGATCCGCGCGTCGTGCAGATGACTTTGCCATTGATGCGGATTGTCGGGGGAAAATTGGTCGAGGCGATCGAGGGCGCGAATGTGCTGGGTTCAGCGGGCTTTGCGGGGACCGGCGTGGATGAGGCGCGCGAACTGGCGCGGTCGGCCGATCGCCGGATGAGGCAAATCGCGCCGCCGCGCCCCGCCGATGCTTTCGGCAACTGGACCGTTCGGCGTTATTTCATCACGCGCATCGGGGACCGGGCGTTGCCCGACCCGACCCGGCTGTGGATCGAATATGATGGCAGCACGAACATGGGCAATCGCAACGGTTATGGCGGGGTAACAGGGTATTTCGATGGTTGCACACCTGTTTCGATACAATTCACGGAAGGGAGACGCACGGCTTCCGCAAACGCAGTCGCCTGCCCGGGCGACCAGCCGAATGGCGATCCGGTCACGGAAGTCGCAGTCCAGAAAGCGGCGCAATGGATTGACCAAAATTACTTCCCCGACATCATCTGTGTCAGCACTTGTCCTACTGACCCGGAATACACCGTCCCGCTGCCGGATGGCGATGTCGTGATGCGTGCGATGTTGCGTTGATTGCCTGACTGCTGCTGTACGGACAAGCCTTTGCACGCGCCATTCCGGTATCGCCAGGGTTACACTAGTTACACCCTGTCACCCGCGCTAACGGTGCATTAAATACTTTGATTTCAGTTATTTATTGCACAGTCAGCCAGAGTGACACTGCTGGTGAAGGCGCGCGAATATTTGAGACTACGATTTCAAAGAGCCGCCGGCTGCTTATCAGCGGCGCTGGCTGTAGGAAAATATCGAACACAGCGATCTGTATCTGGCCGGTCCGATAACAGGCCGGGTCGTCGCGGATGCCGGACGGCGTTGATGCTACCGTGCTCTGCGTTGGAATGCGCCGCGACCAGATTTGAAGCAAAAGGCGCGGGTAAGGTCCGGCCTTGCGCCGCGCGGCGGGCGGTCCGCAACGCACGGTGATGCAGCGCGTTTAATGAAAGTCGCGCGAGGATGGCATGACCTTCACATCTCTGGGATGACGGGCAAGGCCTGACGGGAGCGGGCTGGCCACGTGATCGGCGCGCGCCACGGTGGTTTCGAGCAGGTCGTCGGACAGCGCCAGCAATTTGGGTGTGGCGTCGAATAATTGTTCGGCGACGACGTGGATCACATCGTCGTCCTTTTGCATCCGGCCATGCACCTCCATCAGTCGCGCGCCCATGATGATCGTCCGGTAACGTTCCATGACATCGGGCCAGATCACCAGATTTACGACCCCGCCTTCATCCTCCAGCGTAATGAAACACACCCCCTTGGCGCTGCCCGGACGCTGGCGGATGAGCACGATCCCGGCGACTTTCACGCGGGTATTGAACCGCTGGTCGCGCAAGGTCGCGGCGGGGGTAAAGCCATCCTGTGCATAGGCCGGGCGCAGGAAGGCGAACGGATGCGCTTTGAGCGACAGGCGCATGGTCTGGTAATCCGCGACAACGTGTTCGCTAAGCGGCATGGCGGGCAACAATACAGGCGCATCCCCGCCTTCATCGCGCTGCCCGGCATGAATGAAGAGCGGCAGGTCCGGCGCATTTTTCAGCGCCCGGGCATCCCACAAGGCCGCCCGCCGGTCGCGGTTTGCCGAGCGGAATGTATCGGCGGCGGCGAGAATGTTGATGGCCCCCGCGCCAAGTCCGGCGCGTTCCCGCACATCCTCGACATCGGCGTAAGGGGTGCCGCGCGCATCCAGCAACTTCGCCGCATCCGCTTTTGCCAGACCATCGATCTGGCGCAGCCCAAGCCGCAGGACCAGTTGACGCCTCCCCCCCACCGTCTGCCATTCCACCGTATTGTCCCAGTCGGAATAGTTCACATCGGCGGCAAGTACCCTCACGCCGTGTTCGCGGGCATCGCGCACGATTTGGGCCGGGGCATAAAATCCCATCGGCTGCGAGTTGAGCAAGCCGGCAGCGAAAATCGCCGGGTGGTAATACTTTATCCAGCTGGAGACATACACCAGATGCGCAAAGCTGGCGGCATGGCTTTCGGGGAAGCCATATTCGCCAAAACCTTCGATCTGGCTGAAACAGCGGGCGGCGAATTCGGGATCATAACCGCGCTTTACCATCCGCCCGACCATTGTTTCCTTGTGGCTGGATACCAGCCCCCGGCTGCGAAAGGTCGCCATTGCCTTGCGCAGCTGGTTTGCCTCTGCCGGGCTGAACCGCGCAGCGACCATGGCAATTTTCATCGCCTGTTCCTGGAAGATGGGAACGCCCAGCGTGCGTTTCAGGATATTGCGCAGTTCATCGGGCGGCCCGTGTTCGGGGGAAGGTTCCGGATATACAGCCTCTTCCCTGCCCTTGCGGCGTTTGAGATAGGGATGGACCATATCACCCTGGATCGGGCCGGGGCGCACAATCGCAACCTGAATGACAAGATCGTAAAACGTGGCCGGTTTCAGACGCGGCAACATGTTCATCTGCGCACGGCTTTCTACCTGGAACACGCCAAGCGAATCCCCCTTTTGCAGCATTGCGTAAACAGCCGGGTCCTCCTGCTCCACGCTGGCGAGCGTGTGCACCTCGCCGCAATGCGCCGCAATCAGATCGAAGCATTTGCGGATGCAGGTGAGCATTCCCAGCGCCAGAATATCGATTTTCAGGATGCCCAGTTCCTCGATGTCGTCCTTGTCCCATTCGATGAAGCTGCGTTCCGGCATCGCGCCATTACCGATCGGAATGGTTTCGGTCAGCGGACCGCGAGTGACGATGAACCCGCCGACATGCTGCGAAAGGTGGCGCGGCATCCCGATCATCTGGTCGGCCAGCGCGATGGCGCGCTTGAGATAGGGATCGGCAAGATCCAGCCCGGTTTCTTTTGCGACACGGTCTGCGTCCATTTCGCTGCCCCAGCTGCCCCATATCGTCTTGGCGATGGTTGCAGTAACATCTTCGGACAGGCCCATTGCCTTTCCGACTTCGCGAATTGCGCTGCGCGGCCGGTAATGGATGACTGTGGCGCACAAGCCCGCCCGGTCGCGGCCATACGCCGCATAAATATGCTGGATCACTTCCTCGCGCCGTTCATGTTCGAAATCGACATCGATATCGGGCGGTTCCTTGCGTTCTTCGGAAATGAAGCGTTCGAACAGCAATTCGAACTGGGCCGGATCGACCGAAGTGATTTTCAGACAATAGCATACCGCGCTGTTGGCGGCGGAGCCGCGCCCCTGGCACAGGATGTCCAGCCCCCGCGCATAAGTGACAATATCGCGGATAGTCAGGAAATAGGGCGAAAATTCCATTTTGGCGATCAGCGCCAGTTCCTTGCCCAGCGTTGCCCGGATAGCCGCAGGTATTCCCCCGGGATAGCGATCCTTCGCACCTGCCCATGTCAGTTGCGCCAGATATTCGTCTGATGTCATCCCGTCCGGCACACCCAGTTCGGGATATTCATAGCGCAGTTCATGAAGCGAAAACCGGCAGGCATCGGCCACGTCCCGCGTCGCGGCGATGGCATGGGGCCACCGGGCAAACAGGCGCTGCATTTCCTGCGGGCTTTTCAAATGACGTTCGGCATTGGGGTTCAGCAGATAGCCGGCTGCGGCGATGGTGGTTTTCTCGCGGATGCAAGTCATCACATCCTGAAGCGGCCGGCGCGATGGCGTTGCATAATGGACATCATTGGTGGCGAGGATCGACAAGTGACTGGTGCGTGCAAGCGTGTCCAGAAAGGCGATCCGGGCGCGGTCACCGCCGCTATAGAGGCAGGCGGCGGCGATGTGCCGCATAGTTGGCAGTGCTTCGATCAGCCGGGGCAGCGTGCGCGCGAATGCCGCAACATCTTCTCCCGGCAGAGCGATCAGCTGCACGCCCTCGCTATGTTGCGCCAGCATATCAAGCGTGATCTGGCACGCGCCCTTGTCCTGCCACGCGCCTTCCGGGGTCTGCATTTTGCCCCGCGATAACAGTGTACACAGGCGGCCATAGGCGGCGCGGTCCTGTGGATAGGCCAGGAAGGCGTGTCCATCGACCAGTTCGATCCGGCAGCCGATTACCGGACGGATCTGCGCTTTGCCGGCATTGGCGTGGAGGCGGACCACGCCCGCCATCGTGTTGAGATCGGCGATCCCCAGCGCATCATAACCGTGGGTATAGGCAGTCTCGACCAGATCCACCGCATCCGACGCGCCGCGCAGGAAAGAAAAACAGCTCATCACACCCAACTCGACATAATCGGCGGGTGCGCGGCGCGTGATCGGGCCTTTGGGCGCAAGTTCGCGCCTGGCAGGGGTGAGCGGGGCTTCGGGCATCTATGCCAACCGGCCCATCACACAAACAAACCATGCATGAACCATTGCGGCGCGCCGCCCCGGCCATCACCCGCCACCCCGCCGCGATATATCCAGAACCGCCGTCCGGTCTCGTCCTCCACCTTGTAATAGTCGCGCAGCCGCGCGGTGGATCGTTCGCGCCACCATTCCGGCGCAATGCGTTCGGGCCCTTCCACCTTCACCACATCATGCAGCACGCGCCGCCAGCGGAACCGGCGCGGCGGGCCTTCCGGCGTGGCGTAGATCACGGTGACGGGTTCGGGCCGGTCGAACAGGCGGAGCGGGCGTTCGGCTGGCGGGCCTGCGTCGGCAAGCGCCAGCTCTCCCTGCAAGGCGGGCCGCCAACCGACCGAGCGTTCGGGCATATGGCTGGCATAGGGGACGGGGCGCAGCACACGGTTTGCGCCGATCCTTGCGCACAGCCGGTCAATCAGTTCGGGCAGCGCGGTGCCTTCCACCACTTCTTCATCCAGCCCGGCCTGCCGCGCGGCCATATCTTCGTGATGGAAGGCGGTGAGCGCAAAAGCATCAAAGCCGAAGCCTGCCTCCAACTTTCCCAGTTCTTCGGCAAACAGACGCACAATGTGATCCGGCGCGCGCACCGGCGCGGCGGTTTGGGCGTGGAGCGCCTGGATCATCCCATCGACCCTGAACGCTTCGAACCGCGCCGCGCGCAGCCCCTGTTGACGCGCGAAAAGCTGATCACACAAATCGCGCGCAAGGTCGGCCAGTACCGGCTGAAGCACCGCGACATGGCGGATGGGTTCGGCCACGCGCGAGCTTGCGCGATACAGCGTGCGCGGGGCCAATGGCTCAACCGGTTCGGCAATCTGCCCCAGCGCCTGTTGCAAGCGGTGGAGCGGGCTGGCCGGCACATTCGCCTTGCGTCTGGCGAAGCTTCTGGCAAGGCTCCTGCCAGAACTGGGCGAGCGAAACCGGCGGGCCAGCGCCAGCGTGGGAATATCCGCCAGCGCGCCGATGGTTTTCAGACCCACGCGGCGCAGCAAAAGCGCGGTATCGGCATCGATCCTCAGGGCCTGCACCGGCAAAGGGGCAAGCGCGGTACGAAGCCCCTGTTCGTCCACATTGGTCCCGTCTTTGGCAAAGCGTGCCAGCGCCCAGGCGCCGCCAACAGTTGGTGCAATGGCGGTGCGGCTGGCAAAACCCAGCGCAGCATAGCGGGCGTGCATATCGGCCAGCATCGCTGCCTCCCCGCCGAAACAATGCGCCGCTCCGGTGGTGTCGAGCAGCAGGCCGTCTGTTCCATCGATGGCGGTCCACGGGCTCCAGCGATGCGCCCAGTGTGTCAAACGCTCCAGCAGAACAGCATCGCCATCATGGTCTGACTGGTGAACTTCCAGCAGCGGATAGATCGCGCGGGCATCGGTCAGCCGCTGCCGCGGTTTGGCACCGGCTTCGCGCGCGGCGGCATTTACCGCATCTATAACCGTGCCATGCGCGCCTTCCGAAACGAGCGCGAGCGGGGTGCTGTCAGCGGGGTGATCAGCCGAACCGGCGTTGATCTTCCTCCACCGGTCCAGTGCCAGCCGGGGAAACCATGTCGAGACGATTCTCCGCCCGGAGGGCTGCCTGGTCATAGCTCGCCTCCCAAATATGCGGCGGCATATCGCGCGCGCGGAACAGGTCGAGCGACCAGACGGGCATACCCGGCGCATTCTCGTCGTGCGGATGGGGCAGCGAGGGGCGGCTTGCCGCCCGCCAGCGCCGCCGCGCACCGCTGAGATCGGGATTGCCGCTCACCCGCAGCAGAAAAGCAGGCACGCCATATCGCTCCGCCGCGACCGCCAGCCGCCGCGTGGCGGTGAAATCGAGCGCGCGCGGGTCGCCGTGTATCTCGCCGATTACCGCACCGAGCGAGGGGCATTTCAGCCCTTCCGCCATGGCCCACAATGCCTCGCGCCCGTCCTGCGCCGCGACATGGACAATATCGCGGCCCGCAGCAGCCGGCAGTCCATGCAGGAACATCCGCCCCATCTCGCGGATCGACTTCCTGTCCTGCACCCACAACAGCGGAGCAGAATCGCAGGCCGTATTGCGCACATTCAATTGTGACAGCGCCAAACCAATTCCCGCCGCATCGCCAGGCGCGGTAAACACCTCCTGAAGTGTCGGCCCGGAAGGCACGAATCCACTTGCCGGAACGCGCGGCGGGGATAAAAGGACAGAAGGAAATCGGCACAGAATATCGACCATAAGAGAATCACCTGTTCTTCTTATGTTCTATTTTTTTCCTTCCCGCAACGCATTCCCGCTTTGCCCGGTGCACCCTCGCCTCTGCCTGGTGTGCGCCGGGGCCGGAGCCGGAGCCGGGGCCGGGCTGCGCGCATTCTTGGGCAAACACGTGCAAGCGGGCGGATTTCAGAACTTGTTAACTACAAACCTATACCCCGCAATTGATGAAAATTGTTGCCGTTTGCGCGGCGTAGAGGGGTAAACGACGCGATGAACGCACAGGTGGATCAATCAGCTTTCGTGGCGGGATCGCGGCCGGGAATCGAAGAAAACACCGCTGCCTCTTGTGGACATCTCGCCGTGGGATGCACCGATGCCAGCGGACATATTCTGACCGTAACCAGCAAAATGTCATCGCAACTGACGATTCTCGAACGGTTGGAACAGGTCGTTCTCAACCTCGAACAGGATCAGCAGAAAATTGCCGATGCGACGGGCGAAGCCAAGCAGTTTTCTGCCCGCGCGCGCGAGCAACTGGTTTCAGGCGCGCAACAGGTCGATACAGCGATCGGACGCTTCCGCTCGGTTACCGATCTCGTCACCCAGCTGGGCAATCACGTAACCAACTTCGCCGTGGTGATGGAACAGGTGCGGACGGTGTCATCTTCAATCGACAACATCGCCAAGACCACCAACATGCTTGCACTGAACGCCGCAATCGAAGCGCACCGTGCGGGTGATGCGGGGCGCACCTTTGCGGTTGTCGCCGACGAGGTTAAAACGCTGGCGCATGATACCCAAACCGCGACCAAGGAAATCAACCGCGCCATCGAAAGCCTGTTCAGCGAAGCCGAAAGCATCGTCGAGCAGGTGAGCGACGGCGTAAAACAAAGCAAAACCGCAGAAAGCGATTTCCAGCAAATCACCCAGACACTCGAATTTGCAATCTCCTCGTTCGACAAGCTGGATGCACAAAGCGAGGAAATTTCCCTCAGTTCATCGCAGAACCATCAGACCGGCAAGAAACTGCGCCATGACCTGTCGGATTTTGCGGGTGATGTGCGCGGGAACGAGGCTTTGCTCAGCGATACACGCAACAAAATCAACGCCATGGAAAAAATGTCCAACGATATGTTCAGCGCTTTGATTTCAAGCGGGGCATCGCCGGAAGACACCAGTTTCGTAAACCTGGCGTTGAAGGAGCGCGATCACATCACGCAGCTCACCGAAGCCGCAATCCAGCGCGGCGACCTGTCCCTGGATATGCTGTTTGACCATGATTACCGGCTGATCGAAGGGTCCAATCCCCGGCGATACAGAACGAAACTGTCGAATTGGGCAGATGCGAACTGGCGCCCCGAATATGACCGCGTCAAAGCGCTGGACCCGCGCCATCACGGTGCAATCTGCACCGATATCAACGGATTTTTACCCACCCACTGGACGGAAATGTCGCGTCAGCCGACCGGCGATGTTGTGCATGATACGAAATATTGCCGCAATGGCCGCATCATCCTGGGCGAAACGGACAAAGTCGCCAAAGCCAGCACCAGTGAATTCCACACCGTTGTCTATCGGCACGAGGGTGATGGAACGAATTATGTCGTGATACGCAACATCTTTGTGCCGCTGTATTTCGGCGGCCGGCGTTGGGGCGATCTCGAGATTGCCTACGCTCTGTAATCGTAACGGCTTTGGCCGGATCCGCTTCCGGCGGCAATGATTGACCGGGGTGCAGCGCGCGCCCGACCTGCGCGCCGAGGCTTGTATCGCGCCGGGCGCAAAGTTCTATTCACGAACGCTTTATCTGGCCTACCTGCATGGCCGCGGCCTGCCATGCGGCGGTGGATGAAAGCCTCTACTTGCCGGGAATCTACCGGATATCGGCTGCGGCCGTTTTTGCATCCAGAAAGAAGTCCCAGCCGTTAACATAGCCGAGGAAATCATCCACCTGACTGCTGAGCGTGGCGGCCTGTTGTTCCAGATCGGTTGCCGAACCAAGGACCTGGCTCGCGGCGGCTCCGGCGGCGAGCGATGTTTCGCGAACTTGCGCGATATTGCTCGAAACCTCGTCGGCTCCCTGCGCCGTTGCATCGATGCTGCGCGCCAGGTCCTGACCTGCAACCGCCTGTTGGTCCACCGCTGCCGCAATCGACACCGAAGTCGCTTCCAACTGCTGGATCTGTTGTCCGATTGACCGCAGCGCGTCCACGCTGGCCGTGGTCGATTGCTGCATCGTGCCTATCTGATCGGCCACTTCCTGCGTGGCTTTGCTGGTCTGGGAGGCAAGTTCTTTCACTTCCGAAGCGACCACGGCAAAGCCCCTGCCCGCTTCGCCGCCGCGCGCGGCCTCGATCGACGCGTTCAAAGCCAGCAGATTGGTGCGCTGGGCAATGCTCTGGATCAGCTCGACAATCTGACCGACCTGTTCTGCCGAAATCGACAGGGTGGAGATTGTCCGGTCTGCCTCCTCGGCTGCATCATTGGCCTTGCGCGCAAGTTCGGCAGAGCTTGCGGCCTGGCGGCTGATCTCGCCGATCGACATGGCAAATTCGTCGCTGGCAGCAGCCGCTGCGGTTACGCCTTTGGACGCATCTTCCATTGCCTGCGCGACATTATGGGTCTGGCTTGCGGATTGTTCTGCCGCAGTCGCCATCGCAGTGGCTGTCGCCTTCAACTGGCCTGAAGCATCCGCGACATTGCCGACGACGCTGGTAATGTTGGATTCGAATTTTGCCGCAATTGCGCGCAGCTTTTCAGCCTGCTCCTTGCGCGAGGAATCCTGCCGTTCATTGAAAAGCCGTTCCTTTTCGAGCGATTCCTCGCGGTGCAGGGTCAAGGACTGGAACTGCACCGTGGCCTTGCGCATACCGCGCAGCGCCCGCGCCAGATCGCCGATCTCGTCCTTGCGGTGGCCGTAGGGAATTTCGACATCGGTTTCGCCGGTCAGGATCGTGGACATCACCGGAATGAGGTTTTTGATTGCCCCCGAAACATCCGCATGCATCCGGTAAATTGCCAGCGCAGCCCATAAGGCAGCCACCACCATAATTACGAGGAAAGCCGATTCCGCGGTTGAAACAATGCCGGTTATACGCGGTTCGTTGATGCCTTTTTCGATCAGCAGGGTTTCGATCCGGTTGAGTGAAAACCAGCCTACTGCCAACAGGGACAAGCCCAGCATCGCGTTGACGATGTTATAGACATTCAGCTTGGTTTTGATCGACCAGCCAAAATAGGCCGACAGAATGGAATTCTGGTCACTATCAGTCTGGCTCTGATACGGTTCAGGGATGTAGGCGGTGGTGATGTCTTCCACTGCAGGTGCTGAAGTTGTCATGTGATCTGATCCTATCCCGATATTTTGACTTGATTTGTGGCGGCCATCTGGCGCTGCAAATGCTGCGTGACCTGTTCTGCCGGCATGGCCTTGTAATACAGCCAGCCCTGGATCTGGTCGCAACCGGCCAGACGCACGAGAGCAGCCTGTTCTTCGGTTTCGACGCCTTCGGCAGTGACCGACATATGCAGTGCACGGGCAACGCTGATGCTGGAAACCATCATTGCGCGCGAACCGTCATCCTGGCCTGCTGCAACCACCAGCGACCGGTCCAGTTTGAGTTTTTCGAACTTGAACTGGCGCAGAAATCCGATCGACGCGTAGCCGGTACCAAAATCGTCGAGCGAAATTTTGACGCCGAAGCCGCGGATCACGTCCAGCGTCCGCTCGACAAGCGCCGGGTCGAGCACGAGGCAGGTTTCGGTTATCTCCAATTCCAGCCGCTCTGGCGGGAAGCCCGTTTCTTCCAGGATTTGCCCCAATTGAATCGGAAAATCGACATCACGCAACTGTGCGACCGATATGTTGACCGAAAGTTTTATTTCGCCCCATGGCAAGGCATCGCTGCAGGACTGGCGCAATACCAACAGGCCAATCGGGTTGATCAGACCGGATTCTTCGGCGACGGGAATGAATTGGTCGGGCCCGATCGGGTTGCCGGTCGGCCGGTCCCATCGCAGCAGGCATTCTACCGCCACAATTTGTCCTGATGCCGCGTCCACCAACGGCTGGTACAACGGATAAAATTCACCCTTGGCCAGCGCTTCGCGCATATCATCATCCAGCCGCTGCCATGCCTCACGATTGCGATCGAATTCAGGCGTGTACCATGTGCAGCGCATCTTGCCGTTGCGTTTGGATGCATACATCGCCACGTCTGAACGGCGCAGCAATTCCGACGAGCTCAACCGGTTTGGCCCCTTGCTGGAGGATACACCAACACTGGCGCCGATGGTGACACGGCGGTTTTCGATCGTCACCGGTTTTTTCAGAACATCGATAAAACTGCGCGAAATTCCCTCGACGATGGTGCCGACCAGCGGGCCGGACATGGAAATTGCAAACTCGTCTCCGCCCAGCCGGTAGCAGCGGGCATCGTCTCCGCATAAATCCGACAGTATTTCCGCAGCCTTCTTTATCACCTCGTCACCGATGGAGTGCCCGTATTGATCATTGACCAGCTTGAAACCGTCAAGGTCGATCAGCGCAATACCCAGCTCGGCATCTTTTGCGTCATGGCGCCTGACATCGATGTGCAAGGCGCGCCTGTTGGGCAGCAGGCTCAGACTGTCGGTCATGCTCACCTTTTCAAGGTGTTGAACGTAGCCAAGCCCCATGCGGGAGAGCACGGCAACCGCAAGCACATAAAGTGTCAGGCCGCCGATGACCAAAGGTGAGTAAATGGAAACGGAAAGCGCGTCATCGACCACCAGCAGCACACCCATCGCGGCGAAAATCAGTGTGAGCACGATCAGCGGTGCAAACACCACGCGCGACCCACTTCGGGAAAATTTCTGTATGTTCTCAAGCAATCTACGCGTCCCTGAATGTCTGAGCTTTGACTCGTAACTGTCTAGGGGAACATAACTAATTTGCGGTAAATGCTGCCTTCACCATTCTTCGCAGTGCCGGGCGCCTTGCCCGGATTCAGGCAACCCGGGTGAAAGGCGTCGCCAGATCGGTTGCGAAAGACCGGTAAAGTCCGATCCCGCCTTTTACCGGCACCAGCCGGTCCGTTTGCCCGACAATCGTTTCGCCCGCGCCCAGCATGACCCATCCTTCGGGCCGTAGTTTTTCAAGCAGTTGCGCAAAGGCCCGCTTGCGGGTTTCTATATCAAAATATAGCAGGATGTTGCGCGACAGGATGACATCAAACGGCCCTTTGACCGGCAAGGGTTCAAGCACATTGTGGACCCGGTACTGCGTCATGGCCCGCAATTTGTCATTGGCCTCCCACCCGACGGGCGTCTCACTGAAATATGTAATCATCTGCGTGACCGACAGGCCACGTTGAATTTCAAACTGCGAATAGACGCCCGCGCGCGCCTTGGAAATCGCATCGTGGGATATATCGAACCCGTTGATTTCGATTTTCCAACCGGCCCAGCGCGTCTCCTGATCAAGGAACATCATCGCCAGCGACAATGCCTCCTGTCCTGTCGAACAACCGGCGCATAAAATCGACAGCGTTCGTGATCCGGCCCGTTCTTTCGCGATGCGCGGGAAAACGTGCTGGCCAAGTTGATCGAACATTGCCCGATCGCGGAAAAAGTAGGTTTCGTTGTTGAGCAAAGCCTCGACCACTTGCTGGGATAATGCGTTGCTGCCGGGTTCTTCGAGCAGGCAGACAAGTTGATCGACATTGCTGATGCCAAGCTGTCTGAAAAGACCCGCCAGCGCAGTCCCGATGCGCCAGCTGCGCCCTTCGGTTAACTGCTGGCCGGTTCGTTCCGCCAGCAAATCGGCGATGACTCTTTGTGATCCGGAAGTTATTGCCATGCCGCACCCCTTTTGCAGTTTGCGATACGGGCACCCAATCCTTCTGGCGGTAATATTGCTGATGCCAGGCCTGCTTCGGCCACCGCGCGGGGCATCCCCCAAACAGCACAAGTTTCCGGGCTTTGCGCCAAAATCATTCCGCCGCGGTCCACAATTGCACGGGCTCCGATCTCGCCGTCACGTCCCATTCCCGACAGGATCACGGCAAGCACGGCGCCGTCATAAACACCGGCCAGCGATTCCAGCATGGGATCGACCGACGGACAGCAATTATTAGCCACCTTGTCGCGGGTGATACGGGCTACGGGCACACCCCCCGACAGTTCGACCACCAAATGGCCAGCGCCCGGCGCGATCAGGATTTCGCCTGCAATCAGCGGCGAGCCGGTTTGGGCGATTATAGCCGTGAACCCCGAGGCAATTTCGAGCTGGCGGGCGAACACAGGCGAGAAGGCGGCCGGAAGATGCTGCGTCACCAGAATTGGCAGATCGAAGTCTTTCGGCAGTTTGCCAAGCACCTGACACATTGAATGGATCCCGCCGGTCGACGCGCCGATGGCGATGACGCGGGCGGGCTTGGCGGCGGTATTGCGTAAGCGGACCGATGCCGCAGGTGCGCCGGTGCGCGCCCTGTCAGGCCTGCCCCGGGTGTTTCCGATATCACGGATCCGGTCGGCAAGTTCACTGCGATATTCGGACGAAAATTCGCCGGGGCGCGGTTTGAGAATCGTATCCGCCGCACCAATCGACAAGGCTTCCACGGTTGCTTCTGCGCCAACGCTGGTGAGCGACGATACCACCATCACTTGCGCGCCTTGGGCTGCCTCCAGAATTGCGGGCAGCGCTGCCAGTCCGCCGATGCCAGGCATTTCGAGATCAAGCAGAATTACGTCGACACGAATATCCGCCAGCTTGGAAAGCGCCTCTTCAGCCGTGTTGGCTGTGGCGCAAAGGACAAAATCTTCGGTCGCCTCGACCACTTTGCACAGCACTGTGCGCGCGACGAGCGAATCGTCAACCACCATGATCCTGATGGCTTTGTTCGCGCTGGCCGGTCTGTCCGGCCCGGCGGAATCTCCGCAGTTCCGCGCAGCCCGCGGCGAGGTATCGTACCCGCTCATGCGGCGTTCTCAATCAAATCCGATGAGTTGCAATTTGATCTGCAGCGTTTGCTGGTCGAAGGGTTTCATGACATATTCGTCGGCACCCTCGTTCATCGCCTGACGGATATGGCTGATGTCGTTTTCCGTGGTGCAAAAGACAATTTTAGGCGCTGCTCCATCGGGGCGGGCTCGCAGCGCCTTGATGAATTCGATACCCGTCATCACGGGCATATTCCAATCGAGCAGGATCAGATCGTAAGATTTTTCACTGCATTTATCCAAGCCTATCTGGCCGTTTTCGGCTTCGTATACATCGAAGCCAAGCGATTCCAGTATGTGCCGTGAAACCTTGCGGATCACTTTTGAATCATCGACGATCAGGCAAGCTTTTTTCATGTATTCAACCCTCTTCTCCAGTGGGTTAGCGGTCAGGCCTAACTAAAGCATTAATGGAACTCCCCCGCCGGGTCTTCGCCGGGCACCGATACGAACGCCTTGGGATCGACCAGCATTGCAGAACCCGCTTTCGTCTCCACCAGCCCGGCGGAAATTTCGGACCAGTGTGCGCCCGCGCCGCCCGGAATCGGGGAAGGCTGCGTAACCGTGACGCACACATCTTCCACAGCATCCACCAGCAAGGCGTAATCATGCCCGCCAACCGCGCACACAGCCGCGCGCCGGCTTTCGTGAAGCCTCCCGCGCTCGCGCCCCAGCAGCTGGGCGCAATCGATCACCGTCACGGCCCGGCTGCGCAAGGTCGACAGCCCGAGAATATGAGGCGGAACGCCGGGCACCGGCATGATTGTCTCCAGATCGACCACCGAATCCACATCGATCGCGGGGAACGCAACGCGCTGCCCCGCAAGTTGTACCAGCAAGACCTGCCTGTTCATGACGCTTTCCTTTTGCTGGCGACCAGCGAAGCCAACAGCCCCTCGTGATCGTAGCGATAAATCATCCCGCCATTATTGGTCGCGGCGGCAGGGTCGCTTGTCAGCGTAATGACCCGGCCAGCCTGATCGGGCGTGGCCCCGTTTTCCCCTGATACGATGGCGACATCGGCACTGTGTTCGGCGCCCAATGGCACAATCGTGTAACCCGCCGCTTCGACGAGTGGCCGAAGGATCGAGCGGGTCCACGGGTCGCTATCATCCAGCTGGCAGGTTTTGGTTGCCTGCCCGAAATCGAAATCGTCATACCGCGAAAACAGCCAATGGCAGTCGAGCACTTCGATCGCTTCGCCGTCCAGCAATGTAACGCCCTCGATCTCGCTTTTGGTTTTATCGGCGACAATTGCATTCGTGATTTTGACCGTGTCGATAACCGACCTGATGGCATAGGCGACATGATGCGTTTCATCGCTCAGCCTGAGCAAATCGATGTCACCGGATCGCGGGAGCGATGACAAATGCCCCGCCAGCGGGTAGATCTTTCCGTCGATCACAACCCGCGCGCTATCTTCGGACATCCGGATCGCCGAGCTTTCGACCGCCTCGATACGGCAAACCTGGTCCATCCGCACGATCAGACGCTGTCCGTCCAGGCCGACGACCAGCAAGGCGCGGGTTTCCTGTTTTTCGATTCCTTCGCTTCGCTGTGCCGTGATGGATTTGCGGGCCTGTGTGCCTATATCATTCACCAGCCCTTCGCGGCGGGCGATCCCGGCTATGAACAGCATGAGAACCAGGCTGCCATCGTCCAGCAAACTGCTGCCGGTGTAAAGTTCGGTTCCGGAAATTGCTGGCGGCAGTTTCTTGATGACCAGTTCCTGATGGTCGATAACGTGTTCGACAGCCAGACCGAACAATTCGCCCGTGGTCAGCCTGATTATCAGCACCGCGCCGCTGCACGGGTCATGATTGGCATCAAGACCGAATAGTTTCGCCAGCGAGACACAGCGCAAATGCTCGCCGCGAAATCTGACCAGCTGCGTATCGCCGCCCTTGTCAAATTCCAGCGCGCTGGATCCGCCGCTGACGATTTCTTCGACACAGGAGCGCGGGACGCCGAAATTCTGCCCGCCGACTTTGACAGTCAATGCCGGAACAATGCTGAGCGTGGCAGGCAGGATGATCGTCTGGCTGGTGCCTTTGCCCGCATCGCTGACGACTTTGATACGCCCGCCGAAGCCTTCGACATTCTCGCGCACGACATCCATCCCGACGCCTCGCCCGGACACCGCAGTCACTTTCGCTGCGGTAGAAAGACCGGGCTGGAATATAAGCGCGATGCAATCTTCTGCGGACAGGGCGGCGCGTTCAGCCGCTGTGATTATTCCCTCCGCGACTGCTTTGTCCGCCAGTCGCCTGGTATCGATCCCCCTGCCGTCATCAATGATCGAAATAGCAATGCTGTTGCCCGATTGCCGCGCGGAAATCCGGATAACGCCGGCCTCGTTCTTGCCCGCTTCACGTCGCTCTGCCGACCTTTCGATCCCGTGATCGATTGCGTTGCGCAACATATGCATCAGGGGATCGCGCAGCAGCTCGATCATTTCGCGATCGAGTTCGACGTCGCCGCCCTCGGTCTCGATATGGACCCGCTTTCCGAGCTCCGACGAAAGATCGCGGACAATGCGCGGGAACGTTGCGAACAGATATTCCAGGCGCTGCATCCGCATGCGCGAAACACCTTCGCGAACGTCATCGACAATGCCGGATAGCCGCTCGAATATCGCGCTTGCCGCCCGGTCACCGCCAGTATCACGGATACTGCGCGAAAGCTCGTTACGCACAAGAACCATGTCTGACATGCCCGCCATGACCCGGTCCAGCAACGCAACTGGCAAGCGTATGGAACGGGCCAGTTTAACCGCGTTCCTGGACGGTTCGCCCAAGCCGGCTACTGCCTGCTTTCCGGTATCGGGCTCTGTAAAATCGATGCTATGCCCGTTCTCGGCGCCGAGCATACGGATCAGGACTTCGTCACCGCTTTCGGGAAATTCTTCGCCTGCGTCGATAGCATCCACCATGGCCACGATGCGGTCGATTATCGCCAAAATGGCACTGACCAGAAGTTCGTCAGGCGCTCGCTTTTCCGCACGCAGATCGGCAAGGGTACTTTCTGCCGCATGAGCCAGCGCCTCGATGCGGGGCAGATCGAAGAACCCGCAATTGCCCTTTACCGTGTGAACGAAGCGGAAAATGGTGTCGAGGCGCTCGCGGTCCGCCGGATCAGCTTCCCAGGTGACCAGTTCGCCTTGCATCGCTTCGAGCATCTCGCGCGTTTCCGCAATAAATTCCTGAAGCAATTCGTCCATCGTCTCGGCCCCGCATCCTTTATGCCGCTATGGGCAAAGTTGGTTGATGGAGCGTTAATTTTCGCTGCGCCGGCAGGGCTACGCATTCTGTCTGCGATCGCCATTTTCTGGGAGAGATGCACGGCAGGTTATGCCCGGCTTTCGCAAGCCGGGCAGATTTCGGCGAATTGTTCGGAGAAGCTAGAGAGTCATCCCGCCATCGGCGATGATTGTCTGACCAACCACATAAGCGGACATGGGCGAGGCCAGGAACATGGCGACACCGGCCATTTCGTCGGGCGTGCCATAGCGGTGAAGCGGGATCATCCGCAGCGCGCCGGCGCTGCGTTTTTCATCCTTGGTGACGACTGTGGTCATTTTGGTTTCGACAAATCCCGGCGCGATACCGTTCACGCGAATTCCGTCACGCGCCCATGCCTGCGCCAGCGTCTTGGTAAGGCTGGCAGAGCCTGCCTTGGACGCAGCATAGGCCGGATTACCGACCATCGCATTATAGCTGGCAATGGAATTCAGGATCACCAAAGCGCCTTTGGCCTCGCGCAATGCCGGGTGAAACCGGCGCGCGCAGTCCATCACCGATGTGATATTGACCGCGATCACATCATCCCAGCCTTCACGGGCATATTCGCGCTGATCATATAGCACGATGCCCTGGCTCAGGATGACAACGTCAAGTTTGTCCGACGGAACCGCATAGGCATCGAGCGCCGCGCGATCGGTTACATCGAGCTGCGCGTATTGCAGCCCGTCCAGATCGGAGCCTTCCACACCGTCATAGTCGCCAGCGCCGGCGCGCGTGCCGGTGATGTGCACATCGGCGCCCCGGGCAAGGAAATTGCGGGCGATGCCGTTACCGATCCCGCTTGAACCGCCTACAACCAGCACAGTTTTACCGGAGAAATCGAGTGGATCGGTCATGGTCGGGTTCCTTGAGTGGTGTAATCTGGGAGTTTGCCTGACGGGTTTTTACATCGAACGGGCGATGACCATTTTCATGATCTCGTTCGATCCGCCAAAGATGCGGCTGACCCTGCTGTCACGGTACATCCGCGCAATCGGATAATCATTGATGTAGCCCGATCCGCCGTGAAGCTGAAGACATTTGTCAACGACTTCGCCCTGCAGTTCGGTAATCCAGTATTTCGCCATACAAGCCGTCGGAACATCCAGCTTGCCTTCGAGATGCTTGGCAATGCAGTCATTGACGAAGATTTTGGCCGCGGTGCCCCGTGCTTTCAGATCGGCCATGATGAATTGGGTGTTCTGAAAGTCCCAGATCGTCTTGCCGAATGCTTTTCGCTCTTTGGTGAATTTGACCGTTTCGTCCAAGGCACGCTCGATCACGTTCATCCCGCCCATGGCGATAATCAGCCGTTCCTGCGGAAGTTCGCCCATCAGCTGGTAGAAACCCTTGCCGGGCTCCCCGCCAAGAATATTGTCGCCCGGAATGAACACGTCATCGAAAAACAATTCGGAAGTGTCCTGTGCGTCAAGCCCGATCTTGTCGAGTTTCTTGCCCCGTTTGAAACCCTCGGCGCCGTCGGTTTCCAGCAGCATCAGTGAAATGCCCTTGGCCCGTTCGTTCGGGTCGGTTTTGGCCGCGACAATAATGAAATCGGCGATCTGCCCGTTGGATATATAGGTCTTGGCACCGTTCAGACGGTAACCGTTGCCATCCTTGAGCGCGGTCGTGGTGATGCTTTGAAGATCGGAACCGACACCCGGCTCGGTCATGGCGATCGCGCTCACCAGCTCGCCCGATACCAGTTTGGGGAGATATTTCTTCTTCTGTTCCTGTGTGCCGTGGCGCACGAGATAGGGCAGGATCACGGTGTTGTGCAGGCTGGCAGCAAACCCTTCGACGGCGTGTTTTCCCTGCTGGTCGATCACCACCATTTCATGTCTGAAATCGCCGCCATGGCCGCCATATTCTTCGGGTACCGAACTGCCGAGCAGGCCCGCTTCGCCAGCCTCGTTCCAGAACTCGCGTTCGACCTGACCGTCTTCGCGCCATTTCAGCACGCGCTTTTCAGGTGCGTGCCGGGCGTAGAATTTACCGACTGCATCGGCGAAAATCGAAATTTCCTCGTCAGCCATAAATTCGGGTTCGGGAACGTCGATGACAGCCATGATGCGAATCCTTCATATTTAATCGGTCGATTAAATTGCTTGTAACACGAGCTTCGCCTGGGGCAACAGATTGCGCAGACTGATCTGCTGTTTATAGGACGAGCCATGGAACTGATCGGACCGACATCGCAAAGCTACATCTCGCAGCGCAGCCGTTTGCACTTTGCCGACTGGGGCAATCCCGAAGCGCCGCCGCTGATCCTGCTGCATGGCGGCCGCGACCATTGCCGGAACTGGGACTGGACTGCCGAAGCATTGCGGAACGACTGGCACGTGGTCTGCCCGGACCTGCGCGGTCACGGTGATAGCGAATGGACCAGCACCGGCTATTACCCGCTGATGTCCTATGTTTACGATCTGGCGCAGTTGATCCACCAGAACGAATGGGCGCCGGTGACGATCGTGGCGCATTCGATGGGCGGCAATGTTGCGCTGCGTTATGCCGGGATGTTTCCGGAAAAAGTCCGCAAGCTGGTTGCAATCGAGGGTCTTGGCCCCTCGCCAAAGCGGCAGGAGGAAATGGACAAGGACCCGTTTTACGAACGGTGGGGCGAATGGGTGGACAACAAACGCAACGCCACCTCGCGCACGCCGCGGCGATACGAGACATTCGAAGACGCCTTGAAAAGGATGCAGGGCGAGAACAGCTATCTATCCAACGAACAGGCGCGCCACCTGACCTTGCACGCCGTGATGCGGAACGAGGATGGCACCTTCAGCTGGAAGTTCGACCCGCATATGCATGTCTGGCCGCCAGACGATTTCGGGCCGGAACAGATGCACGAATTATGGGGCCGGATCACCTGCCCTACACGCCTGATTTACGGCAATGACAGCTGGGCTTCCAATCCGGAAGGCGACGGCCGGATGAAGCATTTCGGCGATAATGTCAGCCTGACCAGTTACGACCGCGCAGGGCACTGGGTGCATCATGACCGGTTTGACGATTTCGTGGCCGAGCTGAAAGCGTTTCTGTAGTTCGCGGCACGGATTAAATCCCGCGCGAGATCACTTCCTTCATGATTTCGCTGGTTCCGCCATAGATCCGGCTGACGCGGGCATCGCGCCACAGGCGGGCAATCAGATATTCGTTCATATAGCCCGCGCCGCCATGCAGCTGGAGCGATGTGTCCACGCATTTCCATTGCAGTTCGGTGTGCCATAGCTTTGCGGCGGAGGCTTCCTCGGTTGTAAGTTCGCCTTTCATATGGCGCAGCAGAGCCCAGTCCAGATGCGCCCAGCCCACCTGCAGATCAGCCGCCAGATCAGCCAGAGTGAACTTGGTGTTCTGGAACTGGAACACCGTCTTGCCAAACGCCTTGCGGTCTTTTGTAAAGGCGACCGCTTCGTCGAATGCGCGCTGCGCGCCGGCCTGGCAGCCCACCGCAATCGACAGGCGTTCCTGCGGCAATTCTTCCATCAGATGGATAAATCCGCGCCCTTCGCCGCCAAGCAGGTTTTCCTTCGGCACCCGCACATCGGAGAAGAACAGTTCCGACGTGTCGGCCGAATGCTGGCCGATCTTGTCGAGATTGCGGCCCTTTTCGAATCCGGGCGTACCCGCCTCGACCAGAAGCAAGGACGTGCCCTTTGCGCCTTCGTCGGGATTGGTTTTGGCAACCACGATCACGACATCGGCGTTCTGGCCGTTGGTGATATATGTTTTCGACCCGTTGATGATGAAATCGTCACCGTCGCGTTTGGCAGTGGTGCGAATTCCCTGGAGGTCGGATCCGGCGCCCGGCTCTGTCATGGCAATCGCGGTGATGACTTCGCCCGACACCATGCCGGGAAGATATTTTGCGCGCTGTTCATCAGTACCCAGCCGCTCGAAATAATTGGCGGTGATGTCGCTTTGCAAGGTGAAGCCGGCGGCAGAACCGATGTAGGCCTGCTCCTCATTGACGATGGAATTGTAACCGAAATCGAGGCCCAGCCCGCCGTTTTCCTCCGACACTGTCGGGCACAGCATTCCTGCCTCGCCCAGCGCCAGCCATGCCTCGCGGCCCACAATCCCGTCCTGCTCGTGTTTATCGAGGAACGGGACCATATGTTGATCGAACACCTTGCGAACGGTGTCGCGAAACATGGCGTGATCTTGATTGTAGGCAAAGCGGCGAGAGGTATCGAGCATCATGGTGGATGGTTCCTTGCAGGCGTTCAGGCGACCGCGCCCGAAGCGCGCAGTTGCGAAATGTCGGTGTCAGTCAGGCCGCAATCGCGGAGCACGGTATCGGTATCGCCGCCGGGCGCTGCACCCGCTGGACGCGGCATATCGGCGGGCGTCGCGGAATAGCGCGGAGCGGGCGCAGGCTGGATCCCGCCCTCGCCCAGATCGACGAATGTTCCGCGCGCCTTGTTATGCGGATGGTCGGGCGCTTCACCCAGCGTCAGCACTGGCGCGAAGCAGACGTCGGTCCCCTCCATCATACTGCACCATTCGTCACAGCTTCTGGTCTTGAACAGGCTTTCCAGCCGCGCCTTCAGGGCAGGCCATTTCCGCTTGTCCATCTGGGCGTCGAATTCCTGGTCATTTTCGAGACCGGCGATCCGTCTGAGTTCGGCATAGAACTGCGGTTCAATCGATCCGATCGAGATGTACCTGCCATCAGCGCATTCGTACGTGTCGTAAAAATGCGCGCCCGTATCCAGAAGGTTGGTCCCCCGCTCGTCGGCCCACACGCCCATATTGTGCATCCCCTGGATCATGCCCATCAAAATGGCAGTGCCGTCAGTCATGGCGCAATCGATCACCTGGCCCGCGCCGCCGCGCTGCACATTGAGCAGCGCGGAAACCATACCAAAAGCGAGCATCATCCCGCCGCCGCCAAAATCCCCCACCAGATTGATCGGCGGAGTCGGCTTTTCGCCCTCGCGCCCGAAATGATGAAGCGCGCCGGCCAATGCGATGTAATTGATATCGTGACCCGCAGCCTGGGCATAGGGGCCGGTCTGGCCCCAACCCGTCATCCGGCCATAAACAAGCTTCGGATTATCCCCGAGCAAAACATCCGGCCCAAGCCCCAAACGCTCCATCACGCCCGGCCGGTAGCCTTCGATAACGCCGTCGGCGGCAGCGCAAATCCGGCGAACAGCCGCAAGGCCTTCGTCCGACTTCAGATTGACGACAACCGATTTGCGGCTCCGGCCCAGAATATCCTTTGCCGAAGGGCCCATAACGCTGGCGCGGCCGGCCGGACGGTCGATCCGGATGACTTCGGCACCGTGATCAGCCAGCATCATCCCGCAAAACGGGCCCGGACCGATACCGGCAAATTCGACAATTTTGAGACCGGAAAGCGGGCCAGCCATCAGCCTATTTGCCCGTCCAGTTCGGTTTGCGTTTTTCAGCAAATGCAGCCGAACCCTCACGCGCATCCTGCGACATGAACACCTGCGGCAACAGCGCCGCCTGTTTCTCGTAACGCTCTGCAATCGGCCAGCTGCGCGATTCTTCGATGATCTGTTTTGAAACACGGACCGCGACCGGACCGTTGGCGGTAATCGACCGGGCAAGCTCCTTGGCGGCATCGAGCGCCGGACCGTCGGTCACGCGGTTGATCAAGCCGATCTGATGCGCCCGTTCCGCCCCGATGAAATCGCCCGTCAACGCCAGTTCCATGGCGATTTTGTGAGGGATCAGGTCGGGCAAAACCATCAGTCCGCCGGCAGCAGCGGCCAGTCCGCGCTTTGCCTCCGGAATGCCGAATTGCGATCCGCTGTTCGCCACAACCAGATCGCAGGCAATCATCAGTTCGAGGCCGCCGGCAAGCGCATATCCCTCGACCGCAGCGATCAGCGGCTTGACCGGCTTCTTTTCGGTCAGCCCGCCAAACCCGCGCCCTTCGACACTGGGGCTTTCACCGCGCAGGAAACCTTTCAGATCCATGCCCGAACAGAACGTACCGCCAGCGCCGGTCAGGATGCCGACCCTCAGATCGTCTTCCGCATCGAGCCGGTCCAGCGCCGCAGCGATTCCCTCGGATGCCGCCTTGGTCATGGCGTTTTTGGCCTCGGGCCGGTTGATCGTGATAATCAGAATGCCGTCATCTATCTGGGTGAGAACTTCTTCGGTCATTATTCATCCCTTCGGAATTGCTGCAAAACCACCCTTGCGGTTCTGCGTTCGGCAGCATATTTAATCGAGCGATTAAACATGTCCACCCCATAAGGAAAAACCCATGACAGATGCCTATATTATCGACGCAGTCCGCACCCCCCGCGGTATCGGCAAGGTCGGCAAGGGCGCGCTGGCCGACCGCCATCCCCAGCATCTGGCCGCAACCGTGCTCAAGGCTCTGGCTGAACGCAGCTCGCTCGATACCGGCGATGTCGATGATGTTATCTGGTCCACTTCCACGCAAAAGGGCAAACAGGGCGGCGATCTTGGCCGCATGGCGGCGCTCGATGCGGGCTATGACATTACCAGTTCGGGCATGACGCTGGACCGGTTCTGCGGCGGCGGCATCACGGCTGTAAATCTTGCCGCGGCGCAGGTGATGAGCGGCATGGCCGACTGCGTGGTGGCTGGCGGAACCGAGATGATGAGCTTTACCTCGGACATCACGCAAAAGGAAATGGCTGCCGGCTTCGCGCCGCCGATGATGGGGTCGGGTAACGAGCGCCTGCAACAGGTGCACCCGCAGTCGCATCAGGGGATTTGCGGCGATGCGATTGCCAGCATGGAAGGCTTTACCCGCGAAGAGCTTGATGCGGTCGGTCTGCGTAGCCAGCAGCGTGCCGATATTGCGATCAAGGAAGGCCGGTTCGACAAGAGCCTGGTTCCCGTGCTGGGCGACGACGGTGAAGTGCTGCTCGACCATGAGGAGTTTCCCCGCCCGCAAACCACCGCCGAGGGACTGGCCGAATTGCAGCCCAGTTTTGCCAAGATCGCCGATATGCCGCTCGATCAGAATGGCACCACTTTTCGCAAGCTGATCAACCAGAAATACCCCGATCTGGACATCCGGCACTTTCATCATGCGGGCAATTCTTCGGGCGTGGTCGATGGCGCTGCAGCGGTGCTGATCACTTCCGGCGATTATGCCGAAAAGCATGGGCTCAAACCGCGCGCGCGGATTGTGGCCACCGCAAACATGGGCGATGATCCCACGCTGATGCTGAACGCGCCGGTCCCGGCTGCGAAAAAGGTCCTTGAGAAAGCCGGCCTGACCAAAGACGACATCGATCTATGGGAAATTAACGAAGCCTTCGCGGTGGTCGCGGCAAAATTCATCCGCGATCTCGATCTCGATATAGAGAAGGTCAATGTAAATGGCGGCGCGATTGCGCTGGGTCATCCAATTGGTGCAACCGGCTCGATGCTGATCGGGACCATGGTGGACGAGTTGGAGCGTCAGGGTAAGCGCTACGGACTGGTCACCATGTGCGCGGCAGGCGGCATGGCGCCGGCAATTATTGTCGAGCGGGTCTGACAAACCGCGCGCCGGTATCCACTCCGCTTGATTACAGATGAAACTGGGAGCAGAGGCGGCGAAACCACCACAGGATTCGCCGCCTTATGTCACATGCGTCCCCGTTCCCCGATCGTACAGCCTTTCGCCTCGCCTACCGGCAAGATGAAAATGCCTGCTCGGCAGAGCGGATGGAACATGCTGCCCCGGCATCGGCCATTCATGGCCAAGCGTCGGATCTGGCCGCCAAGCTGATCGTGGGCGCACGCCGCCGCAAGGCCAGCGGGATCGACGCCTTTCTGCATCAATATGGCCTCGCGACCGATGAAGGCATCGCACTCATGTGTCTGGCCGAAGCGCTGCTGCGCGTGCCCGATCACGCCACTGCCGATGCGTTGATCCGCGACAAGCTGGGCGGTATCGAATGGTCCGAACATATGGGTGAAAGCTCGTCCACTTTCGTCAATGCCGCGACATTCTCGCTCATGCTGACAGGCGAAGTGCTGGATCGGCCCGAGAAACACCAGCGCGGCATGGGCGCGACGCTGAAGCGCACAGTCGGCCGGCTGGGCGAACCGGTGATCCGCAAGGCAACCTTGCAGGCGATGAAGATCCTTGGCGGGCAATTTGTGTTTGGCCGGACCATCGACGAGGCTTTGAAGCGGGCAAGGCCCGAGCGCGAGGACGGTTTGACCCACAGCTTCGATATGCTTGGCGAAGCGGCGATGACATTTGCAGATGCCGAACGCTACCGCCTGTCTTATGAAACAGCCCTTGACCGTCTGGCCGCAGAAGCGGGCGACGGCGTGGTGCGTTCGCCGGGCATTTCGGTAAAACTTTCAGCGTTGCACCCGCGTTATGAATTCCTGCACGCCAGGGAAGTTGTTGCCGACCTTGTCCCGGTCGTAAAAAATCTGGCCATGAAGGCGCGCGATGCGGACATCCACTTCACAATCGATGCAGAAGAAGCCGACCGGCTCGAACTGTCGATGGATATCATCGAAGCTCTGGCCGGTGATGACGAATTGTTCGCTGGCGGCTGGACCGGCTTTGGCATGGCGGTGCAGGCATACCAGAAACGGGCCGTGCCGCTGTGCGACTGGATTGCCGGATTGGCGCGGAAAAACGGCCGCAGACTGATGGTAAGGCTGGTCAAGGGCGCTTATTGGGATACCGAAATCAAGCTGAGCCAGGTTGGCGGCTTCACGGATTTCCCCGTATTTACGCGCAAACTTGCGACGGATGTATCGTATCTCGCCTGTGCTGCGCGGCTTATCGAGGCATCGGACGCGGTTTATCCCGCCTTCGCCACGCACAATGCCTATACGGTGGGCGCGATCAAGGCGTTGGCGGGTGATCATACCGAGTTTGAATTCCAGCGGCTTCACGGCATGGGCGAAGATGTTTTCGCAGAGCTTGCCGCAGTGGAACGCGGCGCGGGCAATCGCATCACGCCCGTCCGGATATATGCGCCCGTCGGAGGGCATAAGGACCTGCTGGCTTATCTGGTCCGCCGCCTGCTCGAAAACGGTGCAAACTCGTCCTTCGTCAACCGGATGGCAGATGCCGACGTTCCGCCGGAAGAATTGACCACCGACCCTGTTGCTGACCTTGCTGCGCTTGAGCCCAAGCGGAACCCTGCAATACCTCTGCCGGCCAATATCTTTGCAGACCGGGTCAACAGCGCCGGGGTGGATCTGAGCGATCCGCTGGTTCTCGAGCCGCTGACTGCGCGGCTGGCCGGGCTGACCAGCCTGCACTGGAGCGCGCAGCCGACTTTCCTGTCGGGTGATGATGGAGAAGTGGCACCGATAACCATGCCGCAGGACCTTGCCAGCGAAGTCGGAACAAGGCGCGATGCCTTGCCGGTAGAAGTTACCGGCGCGATCAGTCTGGCGCAGGAAATCCAGCCCGGCTGGAACGCGCTGGGCGGCGAGCGCCGGGCGGCGCTGCTGGAAACGGCGGCTGACCTGTTCGAGGATCATACGGACGAGTTTCTGTCGCTGTGTCAGCGCGAGGCCGGTAAAACCCTGCCGGATGCGGTTCTGGAATTGCGTGAGGCAGTCGATTTCCTGCGTTATTACGCGGCCGAAGCGCGGCGACAATTCACTGCTCCGACCATTTTGCCCGGCCCGACCGGTGAAGAAAATCGCCTGTCGCTGGTGGGGCGCGGCGTATTCGCCACGATCAGCCCGTGGAATTTTCCGTTGGCGATCTTCATCGGGCCAGCCGCGGCTGCACTGGCCGCCGGTAATGCCGTGATTGCAAAGCCTGCCGAACAAACGCCGCTGATCGCCGCGCTGGCAGTGAAACTGTGCCACCAAGCAGGCATTCCCGCAGAAGTTCTGCAATTACTGCCCGGCGCCGGGGATGTCGGGGAGATGATCACTTCCGACCCGCGGCTGGCCGGCGTTGCATTCACCGGATCGACCGATACTGCCCGCGCAATCAACCGGTCACTGGCCGCGCGCGAAGGACCCATTGCCACGTTTATTGCAGAAACCGGCGGCCAGAACGCAATGATCGTCGATTCCTCCGCATTGCCCGAACAGGTCACGCGCGATGTGATTGCCAGCGCGTTCCAGAGCGCGGGTCAAAGATGTTCGGCCCTGCGGATGCTCTATCTGCAGGATGACATCGCAGACGATATGCTGGCCATGATCCGCGGGGCATTCGAAGCGCTCAATATCGGCGACCCGGCGATCCGGGCGACCGACGTAGGGCCGGTTATCGACCCCGATGCCAAGGCAGCACTGGAACGCCATGTGGCGCGCCGCAAGAAAGCCGGTTTCGCGGTGTGGCGCCGCGAGCTGCCGCGCGGCCTGACAGACGGCTGTTTTGTCGCCCCGACGATTATCGAGCTTGGCTCTATCCTCGACCTGAAACGCGAAAACTTCGGTCCGGTGCTCCATGTTGCGCGCTTCAAGGCAGACGAACTCGGACAGGTAGTCGGCGATATAAATGAAACCGGGTTCGGCCTGACGCTGGGATTACACAGCCGGATCGAAGCCACCCGCAGATTTGTCGAAGAGCGGGCAAAAGTGGGCAACTTTTACGTCAATCGCAACCAG
Organism: Altererythrobacter aquiaggeris; assembly: GCF_037154015.1. NCBI lineage: Bacteria > Pseudomonadati > Pseudomonadota > Alphaproteobacteria > Sphingomonadales > Erythrobacteraceae > Aestuarierythrobacter > Aestuarierythrobacter aquiaggeris. The sequence goes on along the minus strand of NZ_JBANRL010000001.1, from coordinate 367,022 downwards.
ATCGGCGCGGTGGTCGAAAGCCAGCCGTTTGGCGGCGAAGGCTTGTCGGGCACCGGACCCAAAGCCGGCGGCCCGCATTACGTTGCCCGCTTTGCAACAGAACGTGTGGTCTGCATCGATACAACTGCGGCGGGCGGAAACGCTTCGCTGCTTGCGGGTTAAGTTTCACTTCCGGTTCAGGTGGTTGGCGGTTAGGAAGCAGGCCATGTCCAGATTAACAATATTTGTCCTGTCGCTGATCGCCCTGTGCTGGTCCCCTGCCGCGCTGGCGGATGTCAAAGTGTCCTTTCACAGCTTCAACGGGTCGGTGCTGGTCGGCCGGTACCCGCATACCTTTGTTGTGTTCGAAGGCACATTGGATGACGGAACGGCAGTGAACGAGAATTACGGATTCACCGCCAAAAGTGTCTCGCCGGCCATCCTGTCGGGCCCTGTGGCGCATGAAATCGGGACCGAGAAACAGAAATACGTCAACAGCACCAACCGCCATTTCACGATTACCGTCAGCGACGACAAATACCGTGCGCTGGTGGCTGAAATGGTCCGCTGGCGCGATGCGCCGGGGAAATATTACGACCTCGACAGTCGCAACTGCATCCACTTCGTGGGTAAAATGGCCCAGATGATCGGGGTTGAAGTGGCGTATCCCAAGAAAATGCTGCGGCGGCCAAAACAATGGCTCAACCACATTGCGTCGCTCAATCCCCAGCTTGGCGCAAAACCCGTCAAGTAGGTGCGGCGCCGGATAGGTTGCGGATAAAACAGCCGCTGCCTTGAACGCTTGGCCAAGTGCAGCGATGGTGCCCGCATGGCGATTCTCAGCGATAAATGGATCCGGCAACAGGCCCGCGATCACAAGATGATCGAACCCTTCGTGGAAGCGCAGCGCCGCGATGGTTGCATCTCGTACGGGCTCAGTTCCTACGGCTATGATGCGCGCGTTTCGCCGGAGTTCAAGATATTCACCAATGTAAACAGCAGTGTCGTTGATCCCAAACAATTTGACCCGGACAGTTTCGTCGATCGCGAAACCGACGTCTGCATCATTCCGCCCAACAGTTTTGCGCTGGCCAGAACGGTCGAATATTTTCGTGTGCCCAATGATGTTCTGGTCATCTGTCTGGGCAAATCGACTTACGCGCGCTGCGGCATCATCGTGAACGTCACGCCGCTGGAGCCGGGCTGGGAAGGCCACGTCACGCTGGAATTTTCCAACACCACTCCGCTGCCGGCAAAAATCTACGCCAACGAAGGTGCTTGCCAGTTCCTGTTTCTCAAAGGCAATGAACCTTGCGAGACAACCTACGCGGACCGTGCCGGAAAATATATGCGCCAGCGCGGCGTTACCTTACCCAAACTCTAGAACCGCCGCTCAACCGGCGCCCGCTTTCGTAACGGCTTTGACACGCCCGCGCTCTGCGCGCATTCAGGCTACGCAACAGGAGAGTTTACAATGAGCAAAGCCGGCCGCCCGTTCGATATTATCGTTTATGGATCGACAGGATATACCGGGCGTCTTGTCGCCGAATATCTGACCGAACATTACAAAGGGCGCACAGACGCACCCAAATGGGCCATGGCCGGGCGGAGCGCGCAAAAGCTTGCCGAAGTACGCGATCTGATCGGCGCACCAAGTGACACCCCGCTGGTCGTGGCCGATGCGGACAAACCCGAAACATTGAAAGCCATGTGCGAACAGACCCGCGTGGTTTTGACGACGGTGGGCCCTTACATCCTCTACGGCGAGCCATTGGTCGCGGCCTGCACACAAGCGGGCACGGATTATTGCGATCTTTCGGGCGAACCGACGTGGATGTACCAGATGATCGAGAAATACAGCGATGCCGCAAAGGCCAGCGGTGCGCGTATCTGTTTCTCGTCGGGCTTCGATTCCGTACCCTTCGACCTGGGTGTACTCATGCTGCAGAAGGAATCCGTGAAGCGGTTTGGCAAGCCTGCCAGCCGGGTAAAAGGCCGTGTGCGGGGCATGCAGGGCGGTCCTTCGGGCGGAACGGTTGCCAGCATGAAAGAAACCATGAAGGCAGTCGCCAAAAATCCCAAGCTGATCGGCGTATTACAAAGCTCGTTCGGACTGACGCCCGGCTTCGAAGGTCCCAAGCAGCCCTCCGGCATGATCCCCGAATATGACAAGGACCTGGGAAAATGGGCCGCACCGTTTATCATGGCGACGATCAACACCAAAAATGTTCACCGAACCAATTTCCTGCTGGGCCACCCTTACGGGGAAGACTTCAAATATGACGAGATGATGCTCACCAGCGCGGGCGAAATGGGTGAAAAGGCGGCCAAAGCTGTTGCCGGCATGATGGCCAATCCGTTTGGTGCCAAGCCGCCCGCGCCGGGTGAAGGGCCAAGCAAGGAAGAACGTGAAAACGGCTTTTACGATGTGGTTTTCATCGGCGAAACGACTGATGGCGAAAAACTGAATTACGGCGTCAAAGGCCGGTACGACCCGGGTTATGGATCAACCAGCCGGATGATTGCCGAAACAGCGATCGCGCTTTCGCACAGCGATGCTGCGGGCGGGATCGGCACGCCGGGTTCATTTCTGGGCGAAACATTGGTTAAGCGATTGGAAGAAAACGCTGAAATCAGCTTTTCGGTGGAAGACTAGAAAGCTAGAAACTGGCCCGTGCGCTCAGCTTTATGTTTCGTCCCGCCAAGGGCACGAAATCCTTTGTAAAGCTGGCGTGCCGGCGGCCGGTGATATCGAAGATATTATCCGCTTGCAGAATAAACGTGACATTGTCTTTCCCGCGGATCGGTTTCCACGCAAGTGATGCATTCACGAAAGCGAAGCTGCCGGTTCGGGTTTCAAACGGGGCGGTCTGTTTTTGCTGCGCCGACCATTGCACTTCGATCCTGCCGTCAAACCCACCGGCCCCGCCCTCCAGAGCGCCAAGCAAACTGACCGGTGGTATACGCGGGAGCGGGGTGCCGTCTTTCAATTTGGCGTTCACATAGTCGCCGCGCAGTTCTGCGTCCAATCGCCAGCTGCCGGTGCTCACAAGCGGGAGTTTAACCTCCCCTTCAAGTCCGTAATAGTCCGCGTCGCCCTGCAGGTACTGGAAAACGGGCAGACCGTCTTCGCTGGCTCCGGTCTCGCTCAGATAGATATAATCGCTAAACCAGTTGCTGAAAACTGCAACGCTGACACTGGCGGGGCCGACCGCGCCGCGGACAAAACCTTCCAGACCCAGCGCGTGTTCGGCTGACAGCGCGGTATCGCCGATTTCGAATGCCTGGGTGGCAATATGCGGGCCATTGCTGAACAGTTCTTCGGCGCTGGGGGCACGTTCCGCGCGCGACGCGTTCACGCCGAAACGCAAACCGGAATTCGTTTCGTAAGCCGCACCCAATGCGCCGGAAAAGCTGTCGAAACTGCGGGACACGGCCAGTGTTTGCGATCGGACATCGCTGCGATCCCACCGGCCTGCCAGCTCCAGCTGGATTTGACCGACATCAAATTCCTGAAGTGCGAACAAGGCATATTGGCTGGTGATATTGGGGGCAACGTAGGCTTCTGCGCCTTCTGCGCCGAAATCACGATAATAGAACTGGCCGCCAACCGTGCCGCGCCATCCGTTGCGGTCCTGTTGAACCAGTTCTGCGCGCCCTTCAAACCCGGACACATCGAACACGGTGCCAACTTCATCACCTTCGAATTCAGTGTGTGTGTAATCGCTGTAACCCAGGCGCAGGCGTGCCTCTTCGAACAGTCCGCCCAATTGAAACAGGCCCCGCAAATCGGCGCGGGTCTGACGCAGATCGATCGATACGCGCTCTTCCCCCTCCGGTTCCTCGGCTTCGGATGCGTTTTCGTCATGCGCGTGTCCGGCGCCTGGCCGCGCCGGGATACCGTATGCGGTGTCATATATGCCGAGTGCGAAGCCTAGCTCGTTTCCGCCAGAGAATAATGCGATGCCCGCGCCCGCGCTGAATGTCTCTGTAGCGCTGTTGGGCACTGTACCGCTTTGGAGGGCGGCTGCGCGTAATTCCGCGGCCTCTTCCGGATCGTCCGCTTCATCGGCCTGCGCTTCCGCAAGCAGGTCTGCGCGCAGCTGGGGCGCTACCGCATTACCGGCAATCCGGAAATCATTGGTCTGGCGCCATGACGCATCGAAATGAAACGCCAGTTCGTTGCCCAACGGCAGATCGACAGATCCGCCGAATTCGCGCAAATCATACGCGGTATCGGCGCCTGCGATGGCATCGATATGAACGGGTTCGTCTGGCCGTCTGGGCGGGATACGCTTGTCGATGATATTAACCGCGCCGCCAATGGCCTGACTTCCGTATAGCAACACGGCAGGACCGCGCAGCACTTCGATCCGGTCGGCTGTCAGCGGGTCCACGGTTACGGCATGGTCAACCGATGTGTTGGACACATCGATCGAACCGATTCCGTCCACGAGGACCTTGACCCGCTCACCCGAAAAACCGCGCAGGATAGGTCGCGAGGCACCCGGCGAGAAGCTGGAGGCCGAGACACCGGGCAGCTTGGCCAGTACATCGCCGATCTGGCCCGCCATATTACGCTGCAGTTCCACCCCCTCCATCACCGAAGTACCCGCAAGCACATCCAGCTCGTCCAGACCAACGCCCGTCACGATTATTTCACCAGCCGCGCGGCGGTCGTGGAAATCGTCCTGCAAACTTTCAGCGTCAGGTTCCGCAGGCTGCTGCTGCGCATATGCAGGCATACCCACAAGCAGCGATGCCGCCGCGGCGGAGGACATAAGGCCGGTTCTGGCAGATCGAGAGTAATGATATATTATCACATCACCCCGATAAATGCAGAACGGCAATTTATGCAAGCGTTATCGTTACGCGGTTCGGCCAATGGGGGTTCCGGTGCGCCGAAACGCACCGGACCTGCGCGGGCAGTGCCTGGGCATCGGCCGCATCGAGGACGAGAACCATCAGAGATCGTCCCGAGAAAATGGAGCGGGCGAGGCGATTCGAACGCCCGACCCCAACCTTGGCAAGGTTGTGCTCTACCCCTGAGCTACGCCCGCTCACTAGACGTCCCCGAAGCAAGCCAAAATCCGGCTGCGTCGGTGGGGAAGCGCGCGGTTAGCATCGGTCTCTACACCCGGCAAGCAAAAATCACCGCTTTTCGAATGGCAGGTCACAAAGACTCTGCCTCCCCTTCACAAATGCCCCTGAAGGCCCACATAAGTGAGCAACGAAACCAGCGTTAACAAGGAAATCGACTTGGCAAGTATGGGCTTGAACATCGAAGAGCAGAAAGCTGTCGATACCTTTCGAACGGAAGTGGTCGAACCGTCGATGACCAAGCTCGTCATCCTCGATTTCTGGGCCGAATGGTGCGGCCCCTGCAAGGCCCTGACGCCGGTGCTTGAAAAAGTTGCTGCCGAATACGCTGACAAGGGTGTAATTCTGGCCAAGATCAACGTCGATGAGCAGCAGTTCATTGCCGCGCAATTCCAGGTCAAATCGATCCCGACGGTGTATGCCATGTTCCAGGGGCAACCGGTCGCCGACCTCACCGCCGCCCGCAGCGAATCGCAGCTACGGCAAAACATCGACCAGTTGCTCGAGCAATTGCCTGTCGAGGCCGGGGCCGGGACCGCAGAACCGGTAGCCGATATCGAACCGCTGCTGGCGATGGGTGAAGAATTGCTGATTGGCGGCGATGCTGAGCGTGCGGCATCCGTGTTTGCACAGATCACCGAAATGATGCCCGATAATGCGGCGTCGCATGGCGGTCTGGTCAGATCACTGGTTGCAGCCGGCCAGCTTGATCAGGCGAGGGCGGCTTTCGAAGCAATTCCGGAAGCTGTCAAAAACGACCCCGCGGTCACGCAGGCCAAAAGCGTCATGGATCTGGCAAGCGATGTCCCCGATCAGGCCGAATTGGAGGCGCTCCGTGATGCAGCGGCTTCTGACCCTGATAATATGGATGCGCAATTTGCCTTCGCCAATGCGGCATTTGCCGCAAACGCGCGGGACGATGCCGCCGACACTCTGTTGATGATGGTCGAAAGTGACCGGGAGTGGAATGACAGCGCGGCGCGGGCAAAGCTCTTGCAGATTTTCGAAGCCGTTGGTCTGGAAGACGAATGGGTTGTGGGCACGCGCCGGCGGCTTTCGAGGATTTTGTTTGGATGATCGTGAAAACCCGCCTGTCCATCTTTCCGATGCCGGGAGCGATCCTGTTTCCAGAGCTGCAATTGCCGCTGCATTTTTTCGAACCGCGTTATCGCGCGCTGGTCAGTGATGCATTGGCCAGAGACCGCAGGATTGCGATGGTCCAGCCAAAGGGCGGCGGTGAGAAACCTGCCCTGTTCGACATTGGCTGTATCGGCCGGATCGGAGATGTGGAAGCGCTGGACGATGGCCGGTTCAATGTTCTGCTGGAGGGCGAGAAGCGGTTCCGTATCATCCGCGAACTCGACGTTGCCACCCCGTTTCGCCAGGTCGAAGCGGAACTGATCGACGATCCGGAAAACGAAGCGCTCAGCTCGGTCGAACGCGCGGGTTTCGAGCAGGAGGCACGCCGTTTTGCCGCATCGCAAGGTTATGATGTTGACTGGGGTTCTGTCGAACGGCTCGACGATACAGCACTGATCAACGGCGTTTCGCAAATCGCCCCCTTCGATTCGGCCGCCAAACAGGCGCTGCTGGAAGCAAATACGTTAGGCGAGCGCTGTGAATTGATGGTTCAGCTGATGCAGTTTTTCGGACTTCGCGGCGATGATGGTGATGGCCGCGTAACCTTGCAATAACCGCGTCAGATACCAAACGATCCCTTTAATCCGTCAATTACGTATTGCGCCGCAAGCGCTGCCAGCAATACGCCAAGCAAGCGCGTGATAACTGCCTCCACACGGTCGCCCAGCATACGGATCAGCGGCCGCGCGCCGATCAATGCCAGCATCGTCAGCAGCAGAACCGCGCCCAGTGCCGCCAGGACGATCAGCGTTTCTTCAGTGCCCCGCGCCGTGTTTGTCAGCAGCATTATGGCGGCGATTGCGCCCGGTCCCGCCAACATCGGCATGGCCATCGGGAATACCGAAACATCTTCGACCTGCGGCGTGGAGGCAACCTTTTCGGCGCGTTCTTCGCGCCGCTGGGTCCGCTTCTCGAACACCATTTCAAATGCGATCCAGAACAACATCAAGCCGCCAGCGATGCGAAAACTGTCAAGTTCAATATGCAGCGCGCCGAGCAGATCTTCCCCGAAAAGCGCAAAGACCACCAGAATTATCGCGGCAATAATGCACGCGCGGACAGCCATCGAGCGCGATTGTGCGGCTGTCGCCCCCTTTGTCAGTCCCGCATAGATTGGTGCGCAGCCCGGCGGATCGATCACCACGAACAGCGTAATGAACGCGGATATGAACAATTCAAGCATATCAGCCGGTACTCCCGGACGGTGAAAGAGGCAATTGCTGCACATTATCCCATGCAGAGCCGTTCCAGACATAGCTGGTAAAACGCGCGCTTCCGTCTTTCAGGAAGGTCACAAACCAGCGCAGCGTCGAGTCGCGCGCAGCGCCGCTTGCTGCGCCAAGAATATTTGCATCGGGCGTCCCGGCTGGCTGAACCACCGGGGGGGTCGTGCAATCGGCCACCTTTCCGTCGATGAAGTCCAACCCCTCGACCACGATCTCGTTCTCCGGCGCAGTCTGGTCAGCTGGCCGTGCCCGCCTCAATCGTGTCAGATCCGCGTCCGGTAAGCCAAAGCTGTAAGTCAGCACATATTCGCGGGTTTCCTGCCGTTCCCACACATTTGCATAGCGGCCCCAGTTTGCACCTTCACGCGCGAACACGCCGGTCGTGACCGCCAGCGAGCCATCGCAGCTGGACCACACAAGCCGCGGAGCCCAAATGACTGTCTGTTTCCCCGATGACGGGATCATCCAGCGTTCGGCTGGATAGGGAGATCCGTTTATCCTCGCCTTCGCCGCGATGGCGGCATGATCATCGATGGCCCGCGCGATACCTGCCAAGCGGGCTTCGCGGGCAAACGTCAGATCGTCTGCCGCCACCCGCCCCGGGTCAGCGATGGGTTTCAGCTGGTCGAGCACCTGATTTGCCTGCGCGCGTGCTTTGCCCTGATTACCCCCGCCCGCGCATCCGGCCAGAGCGAGTGCAGCGCAAGCGGCGATGGCGGTGGCGGTGGCGGTGGCGGTGGCGATTTTCACAGCGCATCATCCGCAAGCGTCAAACCTGCGTTGCGATAGGCGGCCACCAGAGTGTTGCGCAGCAGTACCGCAATCGTCATCGGGCCCACGCCGCCGGGTACCGGGGTGATCGCGCCGGCCACTTGGCTGGCCTCCTCGAATGCGACATCGCCCACCAGCCGGCCTTTGGTTTCACCCTCAGCCGCAGGAAGCCGGTTGATACCCACATCGATTACGGTCGCTCCGGGTTTTAGCCAGTCAGCCTTGACCATTTCGGCGCGGCCGACGGCGGCGATGACGATATCGGCGCGGCGCACGACCTCGGGCAGGTTTTTTGTCCGGCTGTGCGCAAGCGTTACCGTCGCGTTTTGCTGGACCAACAATTGCGCCATCGGCTTGCCGACGATGTTGGAGCGTCCCACAACCACAGCGTCCAGCCCTGACAGATCGCCCAGCCTGTCGGTCAGCAACATGATACAACCCAGCGGCGTGCAAGGTACAAATCCCGTCTGCCCGACCGCCAGCCGCCCGGCATTCGTCACGTGGAACCCATCGACATCCTTGTCGGGAGATATTGCGGCTATGACGGTTTGTTCATCGAGATGACCGGGCAGCGGCAGCTGAACCAGGATCCCGTCCACAGCAGGATCGTTGTTCAACCGCTCGACCAGATTAAGCAATTCTGCCTCGCTTGCCGTTTCGGGCAGGCGATGCTCGAAACTGTTCATATTGGCAGCCAGCGTCGCCTTGCCTTTGGAACGGACGTAAACGTTACTGGCCGGATCTTCGCCCACCAGCACAACCGCCAGACCGGCCTTGCGGCCTGTCTGCTTTGCAAATGTGGCTGCTATTTCCCCGACCCGCTCACGCAATGACAATGCAAACGCTTTGCCGTCGATAATTTCCGCGGTCATACCGCGGATCGGGCGATATTCGTGAGGATAATCAGCAGTACATTGAGAATGATAATCAGCACCAACGGGGAGAAATCTATCGAGCCGGTCGAAGGCATCAAGCGGCGGATCGGGCCAAGCACCGGTTCCAGCAGCGAATTGATCGACCGATAGACCGATACCATGAATTCGTTGCTCGCATTGATCACATTGAACGCAAACAGCAGTCCGATCACAAATTGCACGATAATCAGCATGACCAGCACGTTCACCAGCATATCGATGATCTGGATTAAAGTTATTAGCAGCACTGAAAATTACCTTTCACGGGGGATTGCAACCATATTAGCGGGGTGTGTCACGCTTGCAAAGCACCTCGTGCCGATCAAGCACTGATCAGCGTGCCTGCACCGCTGGAAGTAAAGAATTCCAGCAGCATGGCATGGGGTACACGGCCATCCAGCACAACCGCGGCCTCACAACCTGCCTCGACGGCATGGACGCATGTTTCGAGTTTGGGAATCATACCCCCGCTTATAGAGCCATCTATGCGTAATTTCTGGATATCGGCCGGTTTCAGATCGGTCAGCAAATTGCCCTGCTTGTCCAGCACGCCTTTCACATCGGTCAGGAGAAACAACCGCGCAGCACCCAGTGCCGCCGCGACAGCGCCGGCCATTGTATCGGCGTTGATGTTGTAGGTGTTACCCTGCGCGTCGGTTGCAATCGGCGCGATGACGGGGATCATGCCTGATGCGCTGGCTGTTTCCAGAATAGTCGTGTCAACATGGTCGGGCTCACCCACAAATCCCAGGTCAAGCACCCGCTCGATGTTACTCTCGGGATCGCGGGTGGTGCGCTGCAGCTTGCGCGCGGTGACCATGTTGCCGTCCTTGCCCGAAATGCCGATGGCTTTGCCGCCCGCTCTGGCAATCCAGCTGACCAATTGTTTGTTGATCGCGCCGGACAGCACCATCTCAGCCACTTCGGCGGTGGCCTTGTCGGTCACCCGCAAGCCGTCCACAAAGCTGGTTTCTACCCCCAGCTTTTTGAGCATTGCACCGATTTGTGGGCCACCGCCGTGCACCACCACCGGATTGATACCGACTGCCTTGAGCAGCACGATGTCCTCTGCAAAATCACGCGCCGCATCGGCATCGCCCATCGCGTGACCGCCGTATTTCACGACAAAGCTGCGTCCCGCATAGCGCTGGAAATATGGCAGCGCCTCGATCAATACGGCGGCCTTGTTGCGGATAGTGTCGTCGGCGGCGCCCATTGCGCGGTTCCTCATTTGTTGTGCGGTGCCGCAACTAGCGCGCCCTCGCCTGTCAGGGAAGCGTGACGTTAGTCCGCCAGTTCCGCCTCGAGCGCTGCAAAACCGGTGTGACCTGTAACCGGCGCGATCCGCTGCGCCCACATCGCGTCGATTGCGTCGGCCACTTGTGCGGGGATCATTTCCGGATCGCTGCCCTGCGCTTGCACTTTGGTGGAATCGCTGGCGGCAGGGATGCCCACCCGCCTTTCCATCATAGCGCATACCATCGCATCGTCGAAGCGGTCCTTATGTTCGAACATGAATTCGCGGCTGGTGCGCTGTTCGATCATTGCCAGCGCCTCGCTGGTGACTTCCAGACCAAGAAACTGCGCCATACCGCGGATCGCGGCAGGCCGGTCCTGCACCACCGCGCGGTAAGTTGTCAGCAGCGTATCGGTTTGATTCCGCCTGTTCCACCAGCTGAGCAAATGGGTGAAATAATCGACCCCGCCGGGCCCGCCGCTCATCCATATCGGCAGGAATTCAGCCATCGGTATCGCGCCGTCTTCGATATGCCAGCCGTTCATGAAGCGGTAGAACGAGACAAACGTGTCCTTCGGCTCGCGCAGCGATACGATGTAGCGCATCCCTGCCGGCAGCCCTTCGTAATGTCTGTGCGATTTGAAACCGCGCGGCATGGCGGGCTGCGGCGCGGTCATATCGAAGCCGAGCATTTCCGCCGTATCATTCCACGGCAACACCCGGCTGATATCGTCAAAATCCATGTCGCCGCCGCGATCGGCGGTGCGGAGCTGGTGGAACATCTGCTGCATCAGCGTGGTGCCGCTTTTCGCCCAGCTGGTGATGAACACATCGCCCGGCTGCGGGGCGTAGGGTTTGTAGCCCGTTTCCTCGCCGACCGGAGGCGCCATCCGGCCTTGCAGCGCAATAAACTGTTCGACCGATCGCGCCCGGCCATTTGCGTTTTCCATCATCCTGTCCCCCGTCCACGCGCCCCGACCGCACAGTCGCAAAATTCGGTCGCAGCCGCAATGCCCCCCCAATTCGGGCACCGGTGCGTTATGGCAAAACGCCATGTTGCCGCGCAGCAATATTTTGCCACGGGGCGTTTGAACGCGCGCGGACAATTCGCTACACAAATCCATGGCCTGGAACGACAAATACGACGTACGAAAAAAGCGCCGGACAGATAAGCGGGCCCGGCCGGCACCGCGCAAATACGCCCGGATCAAACAGCCCAAGTTCAATTATGGTCGCAAGTCGCCGCGCAGAAGCGCGCTGTTTCTGGGCCTGCCGTTTTTCCTTGGGGCAGTTCTGTTGGGAGTTGCGCTGCTCAATTTCGGGCGGAGCGGGGCGGATGGCGGATTTGCCGCGGCGGACGATACGGTCCTGGTTGATGCACAGTTTCATCGCTGTTCGGCCCGAGCGCGCGACAATTGCATCATCGATGGCGACACGATCCGGTATCGCGGAGAGAAGATCCGCATCGCCGATATCGACACGCCGGAGGTAAGCAAACCCGGCTGTGCGCGCGAGAAAGAAATGGGCGACCGCGCAACCGACCGGATGCAGGCGCTGCTCAACGAAGGTGATTTTACGCTAACCCGCCCCGCCGGAACTCCCAACCGCGACCGCTATGAAAGATTGTTAAGAGTGGCCCAGCGCGGCGGCGTTAGCGTGGGCGATACGCTGGTGGCGGAAGGATTGGCCGAAGTGTGGGGCGGCGAGCGGATTTACTGGTGCAGGTAGATCGGGTGCGGCTCAAAGTGACTGGTCTTGAGGTATGGCGCGGGTTGCAAGGGGCGCGTGAATGATAGCGCGGGTGAGTTGGGCCGGATGTTGGGGTTTTTGTTTAGGCCCTCAAGCGGCGGGCGGGATGCATCCGCATCCCTTGCCTACCTCGCATAAGCTCGGGCGGCCGGTCGGCCTTTCGGTTTCTTGGTCAGAAACCGAGCATTCCAAGCTATCCGGCTAACACCCGAACCGTGGTCACGGCAATCATAGGCCGACTGGCCGCCGCGCCTTTTTGGCGCGTAGCCAAGCGGCCCGGATGGGCCGCGCCCGGCGCTTGAGGCGTCCCGAAGGGACAAAAAACAAAAACTCATCACCTCACGTTAGACACCAACAATCAAGCACCCGGAACCTTGGCGCTGCCCCACTAACTCGCGCCCGAACCAAGCGCCCACCCATTTACGAAGTGCAAACCATAGCTGCGGTAATCTGCCGCAATGGGCAAGATCGTTCCTTTTCGCCGGCAAGCGCGCTCCAAATGGACCGGGTCAGCGGCCTATGGCCACGCCGGTAAGCAGGAGGACATAGGCTGGCTCACCCCTCTAAATATGCTGCTCTTCGCTGCATTGCCGCTTGGCGTGTTCACTGCAGTTTTTATGTGGGGTGCGGGTCCGCCGGGCGAGGCAAGCGAACCAATTGCAAGCAGTGAGAACGGCGGCACAGTGGTCACCGCAAAGTTCAGCAAATGCGCTTTCGGATCGCGGAGCAACTGCATTGTGGACGGCGACACGATTTGGTACCGCGGCGAGAAGATTAGGATCGCCGATATCGACACGCCCGAAGTGGGCAATGCTGGCTGCGACCGCGAGAAATCACTCGGCGATCAGGCGACGGACCGGATGCAGGCGCTGCTCAATGAAGGTAGCTTCACCCTCACCCGCCCACCCGGCACCCCCAACCGCGACCGCTACGACCGGCTGCTAAGAGTGGCCGAACGCGGCGGCGTAAGTGTTGGTGATGTGCTGGTGGATGAAGGTTTGGCCGAGGAATGGGGCGGGAAGCGTATTGCTTGGTGTGGCTAATCCAAATGGCCCGCACTTTTCAGGAGAGCAATTTCAGCTGACGTTTTCGCCTGATAAGAAACAAATTCACGCGATCCAAAGGCGATGCCCAATTCTCTCATCACGGGCGCATCTATCTCAGAATAAAGAACCGCGATATTTTTCGGAGAGAGAAGATCACGAGCGCCCCCATTCTTCCGAAGACGTTTCATGAAGTCGTCCTGCGAGGCCACTGCTTCAATCTGGATGCGAGAGATCCCTACGCCTTGGAACCTTTCAAACAGTGTCGCGAGCCGACGCTTACCGCCGCCCGTCATAATAGCTGTACGGTCGTCTGCAGTTGTCAAACTCCAAAAGTTCGGCGTGTATCCAAAATCTTTAGCCATCCACCAAATATTTGCCATTCCGGAAGCCGACAACCCAGTCTTCGAGTCCCGGTTACTACTGCTCCGCAGATAATCAGATCGCGCGCGGACAAGGCCAAAATCACATCGTGCTTTGAGCTCGTTCACTTTGATTAGAATGCATAATTGCTCAAATGCCTCTGGTGGAATCATCCAACCGCCTCTCGCAGCGGATGTAGACGTTTTTACATCGACTTCCTCACCGCCGATCAGCAGATCAAGCTTTACTCCTTTCGGAACGCCCAACCAATCGCGGAGAATGATCTCAAATTTGGTACCCAGATAAGTCTTCTCCGTCTTTTCCAGATCCGAGAAAAAGAATCGTCCGGTACGGGCCGTATCAATCACCTCATCAATTGCTGACCTGAAAAATCCGCGCAGCTTTTCTTCAAAAGCCTGCCATCCGCCCACAGCCTCCAACAAGTCTGACTCTAACTTTTGTAGATGATCAAAGTCTTGATGTTCAGCCGCGACGGGAAACCGCTGAATGCCTCCCAAATGGGTCATGCGGCTTTAAAATTAGCGGCAGAAATTGTTCGGTTGACGCCAAGAGCTATCCGTAAATTCTTGGCAACAGCCCTTGCAACTGGTGGCGGAAATGCATTGCCGATTTGTCGATAGCTCACAGTCTTACCGCCCGAGAACTGCCAATCGTCCGGAAACCCCTGGACCCGTGCAGCCATTCGAAGAGTCAGTCGCGGCATCCCTACGAAATCGCGTTCAGGCGGAGCATTGGCCAAACTCTTGCCTTCAACACCCAGCGATGCCCATGCCTTGCGTGCTCGGGTCGGCCCAAGGTCAGGTCCACCATGTTTTTTGGAACCACCAACAAGGGTTGGCGCGATATCGCTGGCCTGTGCTGCCCACTTATCCGCTCCGCGCCAGCCATCCTCTTTCATAAGGTCGTGAAGAAGCTGCCCGACCGAAGGTGGATTGTGCGGCTGGACCTCAGGCCATTCAAAGGCATCAACCAAGTCATTTCGGATCGCTACAATGACAACCCGTGGACGTAGCTGCGACACGCCAAAATCTGACGCATTGAGCAATCTCCATTCCGTTTTATATCCAAGCTTAGAGAGTTGGGTGCGGAGTTGTTTTCTGTAGTCCTCAAAAACTGCCGAGAGAAAGCCACGCACATTCTCGATCATTACCGCCTTCGGCCTAATTTCATCAATTAGTCGCAGCGCGGCAGGGAAGAGGTTGCGTTCGTCTTTCTCACCAAGTTGCTTCCCGGCAACCGAGAAAGGGGGGCAAGGCAAGCCCGCTGTTAAAAGTTCAACGCCTTTGAAAGGACGGCCATCAAATTCGGCCATGTCCGTTGCGCGTACATCCCATTCTGGACGGTTTAGCCTCAGAGTTTTCGCAAATTCAGGCTCGATCTCGACCAAAGCCTCATGACGGAACCCGGCCTGTTCAAGACCGAGCGCCTGTCCGCCAGCGCCAGCACAAAATTCAATCGAATGCATGCGATACTCCCTCTGATCGCATTGCTATGTTCTTACTTCGTTCTCGTCAAGAACTACTCCGCAGCCACCGTCCCGCTATCCTCAAACAGGCCCGGTCCGTCATCAACCACTTCGTCATTAGCCTCGTCGCCCGCTTTTGCTTTTTTGCGGTTGTCGAAGCTGGACCAGACGTCTTGCCAGTTGCCCTTGGTTGCGCCCTTTGAATATTCGGTTGCGCGGGTTTCGAAGAAGTTGGCGTGTTCCACACCGTTCAATAGCGGGGCGAGCCATGGTAGCGGGTGGTCTTCCACCATGTAAATCGCGGGCAGACCCAGCTGCTGCAGGCGCCAGTCGGCGATGTAGCGGATGTATTTCTTGATTTCTTTCGCGGTCATGCCGGGCACGGGGCCATCGCTGAACGCCAGATCGATGAAGTTGTCTTCCAGACGCACAGTTTTCTGACAGGCATCCATAATGTCTTCCTTGACCGATTTGGTCAGGCACTGGCGTTCCTCGCAGAAAGCATGGAACATCTTGATGATGCCTTCGCAGTGCAGGCTTTCGTCGCGCACGCTCCAGCTGACGATCTGGCCCATGCCCTTCATCTTGTTGAAGCGCGGGAAGTTCATCAGCATCGCGAAGCTGGCGAACAGTTGCAGCCCTTCGGTGAAGCCGCCGAACATCGCCAGCGTGCGGGCAATATCCTCGTCCGTATCGACGCCGAATTCCTGCAGATAATCGTGCTTGGCCTTCATTTCCTCATATTCGAGGAACATGGCATATTCGCTTTCGGGCATGCCGATCGTGTCGAGCAGATGAGAATAGGCCGCGATGTGCACCGTTTCCATATTGGAAAACGCGGCGAGCATCATTTTGATTTCGGTGGGTTTGAACACGCGGCCGTATTTTTCGTGGTAGCAATCCTGCACCTCGATATCGGCCTGGGTGAAGAAGCGGAAGATTTGCGTGAGCAGGTTACGCTCGTGATCGCTGAGGTTCTGCGCCCAGTCGCGGCAGTCTTCGCCCAGCGGAACTTCTTCGGGCATCCAGTGGATCTGTTGCTGGCGTTTCCAGAAGTCATAAGCCCAGGGATATTCGAAGGGCTTGTAGGTCTTCCGGGCTTCGAGCAACGACATCTGGTATCTCCGCGAGTGGTGGACAGCTATCTGTAGTGCCATCCTGAATTGCATTTGTGAATCTTTTATATGGGAATTTTGCAAAAAATTGCCAGCGCGCCAGTGATCTGGCGGGCATCCCCCGATTCGAGGTTCGAACCTAGAGCAGTTGCGGGTGATGGCTAAACATTTGCCGCACGCGTTCTGGGGATAAGGGCCTTAACCCGCGATATCGCGCGCCGTGAAACAGGCGGACGGGGAACTTATCGGCCCGCATAGCCGTTGGATTGGACAGAGGGTGAAGCCGGTTAACCGGGCAAATCACTGCCCGACAATCGCAAGTGGGAGTGCAGCTATGGCGCAATATGATCTGAACCAGCCCGGCACCGAATGCCAGCAATACGGTATCGACATCGGCGATTTGCAGCGTACCGAACGAGGAGAATTGAGTGCGCGCGACGGAGGCGATTTTGCCTCCCCCGGGCAGCAGTACCAGTCCGATGGGCGCAGCGGCGAGGCCTATGACCAATATGAGGTCAACACACCCGATTCGATGAACAAGAAGGCGGAAGACGCGCCGAAGCTGCCATCGAAGAAAACGCAGCCGGTCGCCAATCCCGAAAAACCCGAAAAAAAGTAGCGCGGCAGCATGGCGCCTTCCCCGGCGCTACTTCCAGAACATCCCGCCATTGCCGCCGCCGGTTTTGCGCGCAGACCACATACGCACATACATCCACAGCCCGCTGAAGCTGAAAAAAAGCAGCGCGACGCCTGACAGGATCGAGATCGCGATGCCGACAGGTCCAAACTCCTCGCCCGAATGGATGTGGTGGAAAAATCCCTTCCATGATGCGATGCCGGTATCGGTTGTTGGCGGGCGGCAGTTCCAGCCCCCGGGACATACGAAGCCGGCTGGCGGTTCCTGCGTCGCAAGCTGCGCCGCAGTCAATTCAGGCTGCGGCCACAGATCAGCGGCCTGGCTAAGCAAGCCGGTCGTTGCGATGAAAAACAGGAAAATGCCGAAAAAGACCGACAGCCAGCGGTGCCATTTGCGCAAGAGAAATCCTTAGGTACGAACCGTTTGCCAGAGCCCATAGAGTAAAGAATATTTGGGGCAAGAGGGGATTGCACGCGCGATTTTTTGCGGGGTCCGGCGTTGCCGAAACCAGCCGTGCATCATCCGCGATGAACTGCGGAACGACTGAACGCCCCAACCATTGATTAGGCATAGGTAATTGAAAACGAAAGAGGAAATTATGTTCGAGAAGCTACGAATCAAGGAACACATGGAAGTTACCGATTGCAAGGGTCAGCATATCGGCACTGTCGATCATGTTAAGGATGATGCGATCAAGCTGACCAAATCGGACAGCGATGACAATGCACATCACTTCCTCAAAATCGACGACATCGAGAAGATCGACGATAATCGCATTTATATGAAGGCGGACGCGACGATCCCGCCGGGCGTAAAGGCCTAAGCACCCGACCGGTTTCTACTCCTCCGCAAGGACAGTAGCAATAGGGCCCCCGGCCTCACTGACCTGGAAACAGGAACGTGAGGTCGGGGGTTCGAATTTATGCCTTATCTCCAAATCCGGTTAAGGTGAGGATGTCGTATAGCTCCATCGCCAGCCATGCCGCGGCGACAAATGCCATCAGACCAAACCCGCGCCCCAGCGTTTTCCGCTTGGCGCCTACACCGCTCCACATCACGAAGCCGAGGATGGCAAGCAGGATAATCGCGAAGATATAGAATGTCAGCGTGGCCATATCGGCACAGGGTTACTTCCCGCGGTTTTTCGAGCCTGACCGGTAACCGCATCGCGGCCCGAAGATGCCAAGCCACATCATTGGCAGCTGAGGCATTCTTCGTAATCGGTCTGCGGTGCTACCGCCGCAAGCTCGATCCTTGCGGCTTCGGCAGTGTTATCGGCTTCCACACCGCCCCCCGAACCGCCGGCGAAACCGGCGCGCTGGATCGATTTCGAGCGTAGGTAATAAAGCGACTTGATGCCTTTTTCCCATGCCTGGAAATGCAGCATTGCCAGATCCCACTTGTCCACATCGGCCGGGATAAACAGGTTGAGGCTTTGTGCCTGATCGATGAATGGCGCGCGGTCGGCGGCGTATTCGAGCAAATATCGCTGATCGACTTCGAAACTGGTTTTGAAGGTGGCCTTTTCTTCGTCGCTCAGGAAATCGAGATGCGCGACCGAGCCGCCATTTTCGAGAATCGAATTCCACACGTTGGTCGAATCCTTCGATTTATCGCGCAGCAGTTTTTCCAGATAGGGGTTCTTTACTACGAAGCTGCCTGACAGCGTCTTGTGCGTATAGATATTCGCCGGAATTGGTTCGATACACGCGCTGGTGCCGCCGCAAATGATGCTGATCGATGCGGTCGGTGCGATCGCCATTTTACAGCTGAACCGTTCCATCGCGCCGGTTTCTTCCGCGTCGGGACAGGGGCCGCGTTCCTTGGCCAGGATCAGCGAGGCTTCTTCGGCCTTGCCGCTGATGTGTTTGAACATCTTCAGGTTCCAGACCTTCGCCATGGATCCTTCTAGCGTAATGTTTTTGGACTGGAGGAAGGAGTGGAACCCCATGACGCCCAGGCCCACGCTGCGTTCGCGCATGGCGGAATATTTCGCACGGGCCATTTCGGCCGGCGCACGGTCGATGTAATCCTGCAGGACATTGTCGAGCATCCGCATGACATCTTCGATAAAGGTCTTGTCCTCGTTCCACTCATCCCATTTCTCGAGATTGAGCGAAGACAGGCAGCATACCGCCGTACGGTCATTACCGAGATGGTCGATGCCCGTCGGCAACGTGATTTCGCTGCAGAGGTTGGAGGTCGAAACCTTGAGGCCGAGCTCGCGGTGATGCTTGGGCATCATGCGGTTCACCGTGTCACTGAACACGATATAGGGTTCACCCGTTGCCAGACGGGTTTCGACCAGTTTCTGGAACAGGGCCCGCGCATCGACGGTGGCGCGCACTTCGCCCGTTTTGGGCGACAGCAGGTCAAACTTCTCGCCCGCGCGGACCGCTTCCATGAACTTGTCGGTCAGCAACACGCCGTGGTGCAGGTTCAGCGCCTTGCGGTTGAAGTCGCCCGATGCCTTGCGGATTTCGAGGAATTCCTCGATTTCAGGGTGCGATACGTCGAGATAGCACGCTGCCGATCCGCGGCGCAGCGAACCTTGCGAAATTGCCAGCGTCAGACTGTCCATCACGCGCACGAACGGGATGATACCGCTGGTCTTGCCGTTCAGACCAACCGGCTCGCCAATCCCGCGGACATTGCCCCAATAGGTACCGATGCCGCCACCCTTGGAAGCAAGCCAGACATTTTCGTTCCAGGTGTTCACAATGCCGTCGAGGCTGTCTGAAACGGAGTTCAGATAGCACGAGATCGGCAGGCCGCGCCCGGTGCCGCCATTGGACAGCACGGGCGTTGCGGGCATGAACCACAAACGCGAAATATAATCATACAGCCGCTGGGCATGCTCCTGATCATCGGCATAGGCATCGGCCACACGGGCGAACAGATCCTGAAAATTCTCGCCCGGAAGCAGATAGCGGTCGATCAGCGTTTCCTTGCCGAATTCGGTCAGCAAGGCATCGCGCGTTTCATCGGTCACGACAGCAAAACGGCGCGCGTTTACGCGCTTGCTGTCATCCTCGACCTTGACCGCTTGTTTCATGGCGCCGGCCAGTGCCTCGCCAGCCTTTTCTGCCACAAGCCCGTCGCTACCCATGTCGTCTCTATCCATCGTCATTGCCGCTTGTGCTTTCTTGCCCTTGGGCGTTTTATCGGACGCGCTGCCGGAAACTGTCCTGGCAGCCTGGCTGTCTGTAACCGCAGTGTCGTTTTCCTGATCCAGCCCCATCGCCGCATCGTCCCCAGTTCTGAATTCCATCAACTCGTCCCGTCCTGTTCGAACAACGCGCTTGCCCGCACCGCTGTTCCGCTTTCGTTCGATTCGGCGGACTGTTGTCCTGCCTACCATGAGCCGGCCCTGCAGAGGGGAAAAACTTATCCCCTTTCTTTCCCCGGTCGGGTGCAATGATGGGGTTTGACCACCCGAATCTGCCCGAGGACGCGAATCTGGCGCATCACACTCGGTAACAGTATCTAGTAGGTCCCCCAACGTCTGGCCCATAGCCATAGTGCTCAAAGTGGAATCGCGATGCAAGAGGGTAAATCGGCATTAACCTTACGGCGCGCGGGTGTATTACATTGTTGCAACGCCGCGACGCGCCGGAAAGCCTAGGGTCTTGAATCGCGCAAGGGGTGAAATGAATCCGGTAAAAAAATTTTTGCGGAAAAGTGTTCGCGGCGGGTTTTGAATCATTCGAATCAGGGTGTGAAATATTACTGCTCGGGATCGTTCGCGGCGCTTGTTCCGTTGATCACCAAATGCAGGGTAACGATTCTTGAAACCGTCCTTCCGGTTCAACACCAACAAGCGGTTGGCACTGGTTTGTCTGATCATCGTGCTGTGCGGTGCGGACCTGGATTGGATAAAACGTCGCAGCCAGCAGATCACCTATGTCGATAATTATCCAAGCCGCGATCCGGAGATCATGGCTCTGACCCGTACATCCATGCTTCTGCTCCGGGCTGACGCACGCTTGGAAGCGATTACGCCCTCGAAGAGTATGACCGGATGGATCATGCGCGGTAGATATACGGTATATCTGCCCGACAGCACATTGTTTGCCGATGACGCTTTCTATCCTCCGTCAGGCGGGACCGCTGGCAGCTTCGTATCATTGCCAGCAGGACATGACAGTTACGGCAATGCATTGTCTGCGATCAGGCGGCTGGCCCAAACGCGCAATTGTTTGTTCGCGATCGATCAGCCCGAGGCTATCGCGACTGGCGGAACAATACCCGGAATACCTGTCCTGGAGATCATCTGGACGCGCCCCGCTTCCGGTGCGGAAACGAGGCGCTGCAAGCGGCAGTCGTGATCTGGCGTTAGTCTGCTTCGGATACACGTTCGCCGGGAATTTGCTGGCCGCCTTGTTCGATGACCAATCCGGTCACCGCACCACCTTCCGAAGTGAAAGTGACTGTCGCATCGACGGCCGTGACTTTGAATTTGGTATCGCTGAGTGGAGCGAGCGGAATGGGCGACTGTCCGCCCAGCTTGCCCGACAGCACATCGGCATCGGACAACGTGACCACCATTGGCCCGGCAATTGTCGTATATGTGCCGACATAGGTTTCCAGAATCGCGCGCGGCACAATCGCCAGTTCATCCTCGACAATCGGGCCTTCATATACGGCAAGCTCTGCCTCATCTGCGCCGTTCTGGTGCATTTCCATAACCTGCTGGCCGGCCTTGTCGGTGCTTATGCGAAACCACGTCAGGCTATCGGGGCCATAGAAAAATGTGCCGTCATCTGTGGCGAATATCTCGCTTGCGGAATTGCCGCTGCGCATCGTGAACAGCTTGCCGCCGCGCTCATAAAATGTGCGGGTGTCCGTTTCATTGATCCGGTACACGCCGAATTTGTCAGCCAGCTCTGCCAGATCGGGATCGACGGCAGTGAATTCTGCAAACGGCCTGCCGATCGCAATTGCTGCTGCGCGGGTCATCAAGGTGCCCGCGCCAACCGGCGGCGCATCGCTATTGACGAAAACAGCCACGAACACGTCTTCTTCGGGCAGATAGATACTGTCGGTCGTAAAACCGAAAATGCCGCCGCTATGCCCGATGGCGTCTGCCCCGCGCAATTTGGATGGCGCGATGCCGAAGCCATAATTTTCGGTTTTGCCGTCAGGCAGAACTGTCGGCGCAATCATCATCTTGTAAGACGCATCACCGATCACTTTGCCGCCATGGAGCGCGGCAGCCCATTTCGCCAGATCGCGCACTGTCCCGCGCAGGCCACCGGCGGCATGCGGCACATCGGCATGGATTTTTTGCGCGACGACAACGGCGCCATTGTTATCGACCGAGTAGCCGGTTGCCATCCCGGGCAGCGCGGATTCATCATGGAAACCGGCAATCGAGCCAAGCCCGAGCGGCCTGGCAATCTGATCGACAATGGCGCCGTGCCACGTGTTTCCGGTAACCTTCTCGATGATTGCGCCAAGCAGGACATAGCCGCTGTTATTATACAGGAACGCCTGACCGGCGGGGAAATTGGCAGGCAGGTCGCTGAACTCGGCAATCAGTTCGTTAGTCGTCATGACCTGACTGGTGTTGGCTTCTGTCATCCAGCCGGCGATCCCGGTATAGGATTGGATGCCCGACGTATGGTTCAGCAACTGGCGTACGGTGACATCAGCCCCCGGCGCAGGATAATCGGGCAGGAATTTCGATAGCGGGTCGCCGAGCGAAAGTTTGCCCTGTTCTGCCAATCGCAAAACGGTTGCAGCGGCAAATTGTTTGGAAATTGAAGCGAGGCGGAACACGGTGTCGGGTGAAATCGGCGTACCCGCTTCGACATTGGCAAGGCCTTGCCCGCCAGAATACACCACGTCGCCATTATCGGTAACGATGATCGCTGCACCGGGCCCTTCTGCCGGATAGGATTTTTCGAGCAATGCCGCGACCTGCGCGGCAATATCATCATCTGCGGCAAAAGCGGCGGTTGGCAGCAAGCTCGCGCCGATCATTGCGGCGCCGATAATGACCGTTTTTCGCGAAAACATCTGAATTCCCCTATGACTGCCCTATAAAACTAACACACTCATTTTACAGAGCAAGCGCCCCCGCGACGAAGCGCGGATGACGTTCGCCGAATGACATCAAATTTTCAGGCCGGGATCAGCGGGATCAGGCCGGGGTCAGCGGGTTCAGCGCGTTCAGGCCGCCGATGCGTGTTCCGCGATTGCGTCGGCCATGGGTTCGACCAGCTCCAGCGGCAGATCATGGCCCATGCCGGGGAAGGTTTTCAGCTTCGCGCCGGGGATGTACCTGGCGGTATCATGGCCCCCTTCGACAGTTACCAGCGGGTCAGCTTCGCCGTGAACCACCAGCGTGGGCGCGGTGACTTTGGCCAGCCTTTCGCGGCGGTCACCGTCAGCGATAATCGCGGCCATCTGGCGCGCCATCCCGGCTGGATAATAGCTGCGTTTGAAATTGATCTCGGCCCTTTCGCGCAGACGCGCTTCGTCCGCCGGATAGCCGGGACTGCCGATGGAGCGGGAGATATACAGCCCGTGCTCGATCATGGTTTTGACATCGGTGTTGGCGGGCCGCGTGGTCAGCGCCTTGAACGCCTCTTTCCTGGCGGGCGGCAGCTTGCGGTGTCCGGTGGTGGACATGACGGATGTCAGCGACAGCACACGATCGGGATATTCCGCCGCGATCAGCTGCGAAATCATTCCGCCCATCGACGCGCCGACGATATGCGCCTTGTCGATATCAAGCGCATCAAGCAGGCCGACCGCATCGGCTGCCATGTCGGACAAAGTGTAAGGCACCTTGGGCTTGATCCCGAAGCGCGCCTTGATCACCGTCCAGGGGATCGACGGATTGCCCGCATCTTCCATCTTCTGGCTCAGCCCGATGTCGCGATTGTCATAACGGATCACGCGGTAACCGCGCTCGACCAATGCCTCGACCAGCTCCATCGGCCACAAGGTTAATTGAGCGCCCAGTCCCATGACCAGCAACATCGGCGGCGCTGTTTTGTCGCCATATTCTTCGTATTCGAGGGCGATATTGTTGGCGGTAATCTGGGGCATCAGGTTTCCTTGCGAGACTTGAATGCTAGATCACCGCATTGGTCCCGAATGTCCAGAGCGGGCAAACAGGGTGCAGCGCGGTGTAATCAAGGCACCAACACCGTATCGCGCGCTTTGGAATCGGTTTCGGGATAATCCAGCGTGTAATGCAAACCGCGGCTTTCGTGGCGGCGCAGGGCCGAGGCGACGATCAGTTCGGCGGCTTGCAGCAAATTGCGCAATTCGATGAGGTCGGTCGTCACGCGGAAGCTGCCGTAGTAATCTTCCACTTCCTTGCGCAGCAGATCGATCCGGTTGCTGGCCCGTTCGAGCCGTTTGGTCGTCCGCACGATCCCGACATAGTTCCACATGAAGCGGCGGATTTCGGTCCAGTTCTGTTTGATCACGACCTCTTCGTCGGAATCGGTCACGCGGCTTTCATCCCATGGGCGGATTGCGGGCGGCGCGTCGAAGCTGTCCCAATTCTCAAGGATGCTGGCCGCCGATGCTTCGCCGAAAACGAAACATTCGAGCAGGCTGTTCGATGCCAGCCGGTTCGCCCCGTGGAGGCCGCTTTCGGTGACTTCGCCCGCTGCATACAGGCCCGGCAGATCTGTCCGGCCTTCCAGATCGATCAGCACCCCGCCGCAAGTATAATGCTGCGCGGGCACCACCGGAATCGGCTGTTCCGTCATATCGATGCCCAGCCCCATCAGTTTTTCGTGGATCGTGGGGAAATGTTCCTTCACGAATTCGGGCGGCTGATGGCTGATATCCAGATGCACGAAGTCGAGGCCGTAGCGTTTGATCTGGTCGTCGATAGCGCGGGCAACCACGTCGCGCGGGGCCAGTTCCATGCGTTCGGGATCGTAATCGCTCATGAAGCGGTGGCCCGTTTCGGGATGCAGCAAATGCCCGCCCTCGCCGCGAACAGCCTCGGTGATGAGGAAGTTTTTGACATCGACATTATACAGACAGGTCGGGTGAAACTGCATGAATTCCATGTTCGAAACCCGTGCCCCCGCGCGCCATGCCATAGCGATCCCGTCACCCGTTGCGCCGCGCGGCGCAGTGGAAAACAGATAGCAGCGCCCAGCGCCGCCAGCCGCCAGCACGGTCGCCTTGGCGACATGGGATTCGACCTTTCCGGTCTCGGTATCAAGCGCATAAGCGCCCCAGACGCGGCCCGAGCCGGAGTATTTTTCGGCGTTACGGCCGGTGATCAAATCGACACAGGTGCGGCCCGCCAGCATCGTGATGTTGGGATTGGCATCGGCGGCGTTCAGCAAGGCTTCCTGCACCGCCCACCCCGTTGCATCATTGACATGGACGATCCGGCGGTGCGAGTGACCGCCTTCGCGCGTCAGATGAAGATCATCGGACTGCTTGTTGAACGGCACGCCCAGTTCAACCAGCCGGTCGATACTGCGCGGTGCGCGTTCGATCACAAACTCGACCGTTTCCAGCCGGTTCAGTCCCGCGCCCGCCACCATCGTATCGCGGATATGGTTGTCGAATGTATCGCCCGCATCCAGCACCGCCGCGATGCCGCCCTGCGCCCACGCGGTGCTGCCGCCGGTGAGCGAGCCCTTCGCCAGCACCAGAACTTTCCTGGTTTGGGCCAGAGCAAGCGCAGCAGTCAGGCCGGCAGCGCCGGATCCGATCACGAGGACATCATATTGGGTTGCAGTCATTTCAGCGTAATGGCCGCAGAAAGCGCACGCTTCAATGTAAAAGGGCTTGCCAATTTATCGCCAGGCGCGCGACATGGTCGGGGGTGTATCCGGGGGCTTCGGAGTCGCACATAATGAACATCCTTTTCCCGCTATGCCTGTTCGGCAGGCACAAACCCCGCCGCAACCATGTGCGCCAGGCGCATGGCGAACTGGTCGGCCACTGCAAACGCTGCGGCATGGCTATCCAGCGCCGCGGCAATAATGACTGGGTGCGCGACCGGCACCCGTCGGCCAATGTCAGGCTGAAGCGCCAGCGTTGGTAAGCGAGACGAAGACATCTTCCAGATCGGCTTCGCGGGTGGTGACATCCTCGATCGCAAAGCCCAGCGCCTGAACAATGCTGAGTATCTGCCCCGCTGTCATGCTGTCTTTGTTGTAAGTGATTTCGACTGTCCGGTCTCCGGTCAGCTCGCTGTTGACGAATGCCTCGTGTGATGGTGCCGCATCCAGATCGCGATCGACCGAAAGCACCACAATCTTCTCGCGTGCCATATCCACCATGTCCCGGGTCGGCTTGTTTGCGATCAGTTTGCCGTGATTGATAATTGCGATGCGGTCGCACAACTGCTCGGCCTCTTCCAGATAATGCGTGGTCAGCACAACAGTCGCGCCCTTGCGGTTGAGGTCGGTGATCATTTCCCACAGCAGGCGGCGCAGTTCGACATCGACACCCGCTGTCGGTTCGTCCAGCACGATAATCGGCGGCGAATGGACCAGCGCCTTGGCGATCAGCAGGCGGCGTTTCATCCCGCCTGACAATGTGCGGGCATAGGCATCACGCTTGTCAAACAGGTGAACAGCCTTGAGCAATTCCTCGCTTCTGCGCCGGGATTTGGGAACACCGTACAGGCCGGACTGGTTTTCCAGCACTTCAAACGGTGTGAAAAAAGGATCGAAAACGATTTCCTGCGGGACGATCCCGATACTTGCCTTCGCATTGCGGCGCTGGCTGTCGATGTCGAAACCCCATATCTCAGCCTCGCCGCCGGTCTTGTTAACCAGCCCGGCGAGGATGTTGATCAGCGTGGATTTGCCCGCGCCGTTCGGGCCAAGCAGTCCGAAAATCCCGCCTTGCGGGACATCGAAACTGACATCGTCCAGCGCCAGCTTGCCAGGATCGCCGCCCTGTCCGGCATAGCGTTTTACGAGATTGCGGATCGAAATGGCAGCTTCTGTGGTCATCAAACGTCCATTGGGGCAGTGTTGCGCGCAGGTAAAGAGCGCTGAACGCAGCCCTGCGGGTTAAGACGCTGGTTACCAGATCTGCTCATCACGGTTTCAGAAATGGCCATTAGTGCGGCATCATGACAGGGACACATCAGATTGCCGCATATGCGGCATATGCAGGGCGCAGCGCGATGTTAATCGCAGGGGCTCTGGCCATTACAACAGCACCGGCACAGGCGGAGGAGACTTCCTCTGCCGAAGCGGAGACGATTGTGGTCGTCCCGCTTACGCTGATCAAGGTCAAGGACCTCGATTTCGGCAAAATTGTGCCCGGGACGATCGATGGCATCATAACCTTGCGGCCGAACGGCACCATCCTCACAACCGGGGGTATTCTGGTCCTTTCCGGGACGACGCAGCCTGCCGAATTCGAGGGGGCCGGGGTTGGCGATCAGGGCATGGTCATAAAGCTTGACCGTAACTTCTACGACCTGACCCGCGATGGAGGAACCGAAACCATGCGCCTTCGCCGGTTGCGCGCGGGCACAACACCGCAGACAGCGCTGACGCGCAATTTCACGGCGATGAACAATTTCAGTGTCGATGGCGCCTTTGCATTCAGTGTGGGCGGGCAGTTGCTGGTTGCGGCAAATCAGGCGCCCGGCATTTACTCCGGCGAGTTTGAAGTCACGGTCGAGTATAATTGAGTGCAGGCAATACTGGCCGGGCCGGACAGTGAACGGCGCCGGTAAACCCGATAGTAACCATAGTGACTTATGCCCCCTTCAGACAATGCGGGGTAAAAGTCAGAATATGGAACACACCAATATCGGCACGCTGCGCCTTTCGGGCGTTGCCGCGCGGCTTGCGCGCACGCTTGCCATGGGCGCCATCGCGGCGGTTCTGGTAGCCGCACCGGTGCACGCGCAGAGCCTGGATACCGCCGCCGGACAAAGCGAAGTTTCGGTTATCGGCGCATTGACGATTACCAAAGCGAAAGACATGGATTTCGGCAGTATAGCCGGTCCCGTCGCCGGAACGGTGGTGATGGTGCCTACAGCCACGGCCACTTGCACCCCGAGCGCCGGATTAATCCATGTCAATGAATGCCAACCAGCCCTGTTTACCGGCGCAGGAGACCCGCGGCAGACTGTCCGCATAAAACTGCCGCCGGGCGACAGCATCCCGCTAACCGGTCCGGGTACGGCCATGACTGTCACCCGCTTCGTGGTCGATGGCGATCCGATGCTGGTGCAGAGCGGCAAGGGTAAGGGTTTCGTGCGGTACGAGATATTAAGCCCATCAGGCGTCTTTGCCTTCCGTGTCGGGGGCACGTTGAATGTCGGCGCCAATCAGGCCCCGGGCGTTTATTCGGGCAGCTTCGAGGTCCGGCTCGATTACAAATAAATACCCTGCCTGTCTGGCGCGGTTGCTATTGCGCGGATGACTGGCAGCGATTATCGCGGCATCCATGTCGATACCGCCACCTGAAACCGCCCTTGTCGAAACCCGCCGCGTCCAATGCGACGGCGCGGTCGCCATCCGGCGCGGCAGCGGATTTTCGCCGTCCGCGCTGGGGCATCCGCGCGTCTGGCTGGAAATCGACGAACATGGCTATGTCGACTGCGGATATTGCGACAAGCGATTTATCCTGAAGGGCGGCCCCGCAGATGGGGCGGACCAGTCAGGACTGCGCGATATCAGCTCGGCAGCATCCTGACAGCAGCGGTTCAGCCTGATATGATAGGCTCTCCGCTTTCAAGGAGACACCCGATGCGCCGTTCCCGTGCTTCAGTAGTTTTGGCCGTTGCTGCATTTACGGCATTGGCCGGCGGTTGCACAACCAGCAACGAAGCCGCCCGCGCCGCCGCTGCCGAACGCGGACAGCTTAAACTGGCAGAGCTTACCGAAGGATACATTGCCGGCGAACCTGTCCGCTGCATCAGCCCGGCAAGCAATCAACAATTCACGGTCATCGACAGGACCGCGCTCTATATGAAGCGTGGCAATACGATATTCGTGAATGTGCCCGATTATCCCGAAACGCTGGATGACGATGATGTTCTGCTGATCGAATATCGCGGGACCAACCAGTTATGCCACAACCAGCCCATAAAGATGATCGATCGTGGGTCCGGCTTTCTTCGCGGCTTTGTCACGCTCAACGACTTCGTTCCCTACAAGAAGATGGATTAGACAATATGGCAGCCGCACAGCGCCCCTGGGCGGCCGAACTGTTGCATATCTGGTTCGAAGAGATGGAACCGGCCGACTGGTTCAAGCCCAACAGCCGCATGGACCATCTGTTGCGCGTGCGGTTCGAACGCAAGCTGATGGCGTTGGGCGCGCAGCCCGCCAGTAATTTCACGCGCGACCTGAAGCTCGCGCAGGCGGCAATCCTGTTATTCGATCAGGTTCCCCGAAATATCTATCGCGGAAAAGCCGCAGCCTTCGCCTATGACGGGTTGGCGCGCGACATTGCCCGGCATGTCATCGATCAGGGATGGGATGCCGAATTACCCGATCAGCAACGCCAGTTCATCGCCATGCCGCTGATGCATAGCGAAGACCTGGCTGATCAGGAGGCAAGCCTGGCGTATTTTTCCGACCATCTGCCAGGCAATTCGGAATACGCGAACAGCCATCACGCCATGATCGCACGATTTGGCCGGTTTCCCCACCGCAACAAGGTTCTGGACCGCGACACGACGCCGGAAGAACAAGCCGCAATCGATGAAGGGTTCAGCTGGTAGGCGTCAGCCGGCCTGCATCGCGTTCATCCGGCCAAGGATTGCTTCGGCATCAGCCATGATCCCGTCGATCAATTCCTGACAGGTCGGGATATCGCTGATCAGCCCGGCAACCATCCCGCAGCTCCACGCGCCCTTGTCCATATCGCCTTCCTGCATGATCGAGGGATAGACGCCTGCAACCTCGGGCAAAATGTCCTGGATCGTCAGCGCGTCGCCAAGTTCCTTTTCCTTTTGCAACAGGCGCTGGACCGCATCGTTGTTGAGCACACGTTCGGTGTTCCGCAGCGAGCGCATCACCAGCCGCGTATCAAGCTCGCTGGCCGCGACAATGGCATCTTTCACATTCTGGTGAACGGGTGCTTCCTGCGTGGCGATGAACCGCGTGCCCATGTTCATGCCCTGCGCCCCCATCGCGAGCGACGCCACAAGGCTGCGCCCGTCCGCCATGCCGCCGCTTGATACGAACGGAATTTCCAGTTCGTCGGCCGCACGCGGCAGCAGGATGAAATTGGGCACATCGTCTTCGCCCGGATGGCCGCCGCATTCGAAGCCATCGACCGAAACGGCATCGCAGCCGATTTCCTGCGCCTTGAGCGAATGGCGCACGCTGGTGCATTTATGGATTACCTTGATCCCGGCATCTTTCAGCGGTGGCAACAATTCGGCAGGATTGCGTCCCGCTGTTTCCACCACTTTCACGCCGCCGTCGATTACCGCCCTTATGATACCGGGATAATCGGGCGGGGTTAGCGTGGGCAGAATTGTGATGTTCACTGCAAAGGGTTTGTCGGTCATATCCTTGCAGCGGGCGATTTCGTTGGCCAGATCGGCAGGTGTTTTCTGGGTCAGGCCGGTGATAGTGCCAAGTCCGCCAGCGTTGGAAACCGCCGCAGCCATTTCGGCAAATCCCACCCAGTGCATTCCGCCCTGGATGATGGGGTGCTGGATGCCGAACATTTCGGTGATGGCAGTTTTCATGAGGCTCTCCGGTTGATGTCGTGTGTTTGTCGGTTGGCTGGATCACCCAGAAATGCGCGCCGTGCAAGGGTCAGACCTGTTTGCGCGGCACCCAAAACCCTTGTCGAAACGTGTGATCTGACGCAGGATATGCCTGATTCCGCAGCGTCATCCCGCGGTTGTGCCTTTGCAAAGGATTATTCATGGTATCGCCGCAAACGCCGATTAATTCACCATTTGGTAATCGCTCCACCGCGCTTGAGGTTGCCGAAGGTATCGATCTCACCGGCAAAACCGTGGTCGTAACCGGAGGCTATTCGGGACTGGGAACCGAAACCGTCAGGGCACTGGCGAACAAGGGCGCGCATGTGGTCGTCGGGGCGCGCAGGCCCGATACCGCAGCGCAGGTTCTCGCGGATATGCCGGGCAACATCACGATCCTGCCGCTCGATCTGTCCGATCCTGAATCGATCGATGCCTTCGCGGGTGAAGCAATGAAGCTGCTCGACCGGATCGACATTCTGGTGAACAATGCCGCGATCATGGCCAACCCCCTGACCCGCGACGAGCGCGGTTATGAAAGCCAGTTTGCGACTAACCACCTGGGTCATTTCCAGCTTACCGCACGGCTGTGGCCGCTGCTGACAGAGGCCGGTAAAAGTGGCGACTCCGCACGCGTTGTTGCGGTATCATCGGTGGGACACCGCCTGAACGGCCTGGATCTCGACGATCTGAACTGGAAGCGGCGCGAATATGCAAAATGGCCTGCTTACGGTCAGGCCAAATCAGCCAACGCGCTGTTTGCGCTGCAATTGGACAAGATTGGCGAGGCCAGGGGCGTGCGCGCCTTTGCGGTCCATCCCGGCGGAATAACCACTCCGCTGCAGCGCCATCTGACGATGGAAGAACAGGTCGCGATGGGCTGGTATGACGAAGACGGTAATGCGCACGAATCCTTCAAAACGGTCGAGCAAGGCGCCGCCACCAGCGTTTGGTGCGCAACCTCGCCAATGCTGGAAGATATGGGCGGCGTCTATTGCGAGGATTGCAACATTGGCGCGATGGCCGACGAGAATACGCCCCGCGGCTCAGGCGTATCACCGCACATCCGCGACGAGGATCTGGCACAGCGGCTCTGGACAAAATCCGAGCAGCTGACCGGTGTCGGGTTCAGCGCCTAGCTGCAGCAAACTCGCACATTTCTGAAACCGGACAGCGTGCGCATTGCGGTGCTGAGGGGCGGCAGATTTCCTGCCCCAGCCGCTTCACAAGCAAATGATGTTCATCGAGTTCGGCAGCGGACCATTCGTCGGGAATGGCCGGCATCAACGCATCATAGGCGCGCGCGGTGTCGGCCTTGGCCGGGACCAGCCCCATACGCTGCATGATCCGCCGGTGATGACTGTCGATCACCAGTGCCTTGCGGGCAAAGATGCTGGTATTCATCACTCCGGCGGCAATCTTGCGTCCCACGCCGGGCAAGTTTTCCAGCCACATCATCGCGTCGGGCGTCGATTGGTTCGACAAATGGCGCAGGTCGGCCTCGCCGCGTTCGGCAATGATTGCCGCAAGACAATCCTTGAGCCGCCGGGCAGATTGTTCGGAAAAAGTTTGTTTGGCAAGCACATCGGTTAACGCATCGAGCGGGGCGGAAGCGACCGCTTCCCACGACCCGAATGTCATGTGCAATTGATCGGTCGCCGCGTTGGAAATTTCCGTTTTGGTGCGCGCACCGATCACGCCCTGAACAAGCGTCCAGACCGGATCGGTACGTTTGGTATGTTGGCGTCCGATCCGGCCAAAACGCCCAATCAGCGCCTGCTGCATCATACGCAGCGTTGCGGTTCGCGGATCAGAGCCCAGTGAGAGTTGCAAGCGACCCGTGAGCTTTCAATTATCGCTGCAATTGTCCGCGTATCGCGCCTTTGGGATATTCTACGGTGTGAACGTTGACGTAATAATTGGACAATCCTTCGTCAAACGCCTTTTGCACCCATGACGTGTCGCTGCTGCATCCGCGCCATCCGCCTTCGGTAGCCTGTTGCAACACCAGAACGACAGGTCCGTCCGTCCCGGCAGCACCGCGGTGGACGTGCGCTCCGGTGATCGGGCCAAGGTTTTGCAATTTGTTCAGATCCCAGCAGACACGGGTCAATTCATCCGCCACGCTAATTTCTGCCGATCCGGAGCCATCGGGATCACCCGCATGGACTTCGTTGGCCCCTGACAGTTCAGCCCGGTAGGTCGAAGAAGTCCGTTCGGTATATGCTTCTTCCAACGTCTCGCAGCCGGTCAGGGTAACAGTTGCGGCGGCGGCCAGGGCGATGTGTCGGATCATGTCGGAACTCCTTTGTTCACTTTTCAACGTGCGTTTACAGCGAATGTTCCGTCAACCGGGCCCTCACCGCGCTCCCGCTCGACGCAGTGCCCGCCGTCTTACTCCCACTCGATCGTGCCCGGCGGTTTGCTGGTGTAGTCATAGACCACGCGGTTGATCCCCTGCACTTCGTTGATGATGCGGGTGGAAACTGCGCTCAGGAAACTGGCGTCGAAAGGGTAGATATCGGCTGTCATACCGTCAGTGCTGGTCACGGCGCGCAGCGCGCAGACGTTATCGTAAGTGCGGCTGTCGCCCATCACGCCAACCGTTTTTACCGGTAGCAACACGGCAAATGCCTGCCAGATCGCGTCATACAATCCGGCATTGCGAATTTCCTCGAGATAAATCGCGTCGGCTTTGCGCAGGATATCACAGCGTTCCTCGGTTACTTCGCCGGGAATGCGGATGGCAAGGCCGGGACCGGGAAATGGATGCCGGCCGACAAACACATCGGGCAGCCCCAACTCGCGGCCAAGATCGCGGACCTCGTCCTTGAACAATTCGCGCAGCGGTTCGACCAGCTGCATATTCATCCGTTCGGGCAGACCGCCGACATTATGGTGGCTTTTGATCGTCACGCTGGGACCGCCGGTAAAGCTGACACTTTCGATTACATCGGGATAAAGCGTGCCCTGCGCGAGGAAATCTGCGCCGCCGATGGCCTTGGCTTCGGCTTCGAACACATCGATAAATGTCTTGCCGATGAACTTGCGCTTCTTTTCGGGATCGGTTTCGCCTTTGAGCCCGCCAAGAAATATCCCGCTTACATCCTTGTGGATCAGCGGAATATTGTAATGGTCGCGAAACAGGGTGACGACCTGTTCGGCCTCGTTCATCCGCATCAGCCCGTGATCGACGAATACGCAGGTCAGCTGTTCACCGATCGCTTCGTGGATCAGCACGGCGGCAACTGCGCTATCGACACCGCCGCTGAGGCCGCAAATGACTTTGCCTGTCCCGACCTGCGCGCGAATTTCGTCGATCTTGGTCTTGCGAAATTCGGCCATCGTCCAGTCGCCCTTGAGCCCGCACACATGGCGCACGAAATTGGCGATCAGTTTTGCGCCGTCCGGCGTGTGCACGACTTCCGGGTGGAATTGCGTGCCGTAGAATTTGCGGTCTTCATCGGCGATCACGGCAAATGGCGCGCCGTCGCTGGTGGCCACGATGTCAAACCCCTCGGCAAAGCGGGTCACTTTGTCGCCGTGGCTCATCCAGACCTGATGGCGCTCACCGACATTCCACAGCCCGTCGAATAGCGCGCACTCTTCAGTTACCGTCAGGAAAGCGCGGCCAAATTCGCCGCCCCGATTTCCGGCAGCTCCGGTCTCGTGGCCGGGCCGCACTTCACCGCCCAACTGATGTGTCATCACTTGCTGGCCGTAGCAAATGCCCAGGATCGGCACGCCCGCCTCGAACAACATTTGCGGTGCGCGCGGGCTCCCTTCTTCGGGCACTCCGGCGGGGGATCCCGAAAGAATGATCCCTTTGGGCTTCATCCGGTGAAAAGCTTCCTCCGCCATGCTGAAAGGGGCGATTTCGGAATATACGCCAGCCTCGCGCACGCGCCGTGCAATCAGCTGGGTGACCTGGCTGCCAAAGTCGACAATCAGAATAGAATCGGGGAGATTGGATTCGGGCGATTTTTCAGCAGCGGTCATGCGGGCGGAATTAGGTGGGCCCGGCCAAACTGTCCAGCCGCTCTCTCCGGCCGCTCTGTCGGGCAGCTTTCTTATGCCGCTTGCTCTGGTCATCGGCAGGCCAATCTGCGCCGATCCAGTATCAGACGCTGCTGGCGATGGGAAAGCACGCAACATCGTTTAGTTGAATTTTATGCAACTCAGGCCGCTTTCTTCGCAATTGCGAAAGCGCCGCGAAACATTATTTCAAGGATCGAAAGCTGACATCGCGGCCAATCGGGCGGTGCATGTCGGCTCCGGCGCCATAAGAAGGAGAAACCTCATGCGTCTCTTTATGATCAGATTTATGCCTATTCTCGTCGCGACATCGATAAGCGGCTTGATGTTTTCCGCTACGCTTACCTGAGTGCCAAGCGGGAAAAGACGGGCGGCCGTCCTCCCCTCCCCCTCAGTCCCCAAGACAGACGAGGGCGGCCGCCTATTTCTTCCCAGCCTGATTTCCGCGTCGCATTGGTGCAGTTTCAGGCGATCCCGCCAATCTCGGCGGCAAGTGCGCGCAAGTCGGTCTTCAGTAATTTCCCGATATGACTGCGCGGCATTTCGTCCAGCGCATGTAATGCGGCCAGCCGCTGCGTCTTGCCCAGTGCCGCATTGGTTTCGGCAAGTACCGAAGCGACCTGATCCCGGCCCGCTCCCGCCTCCAGCCTGACAAATCCGACCGGCGTTTCGCCCCACTTTTCGCTGGGCATTCCGACCACTGCGGCCTCCGCCACTCTGGCATCCTTTTCCAGCGCTTGTTCAAGATCGATCGGGTAAATGTTGAACCCGCCCGAAATTATCACATCCTTCGCGCGCCCGACCAGCTCGACAAAACCGTCCGCATCAATCCTGCCGATATCGCCCATCCGCATCCACACCGAACCATCCGCCGGATCGGTCCATGTCGCTTCACGCGTTGCATCCGGGCGGTTCTTGTAACCCGCCATCATCGCGGGGCTGATCCCGACCATCTGTCCCGCCTGTCCGGCGGGAAGCTGATTATCGTTGTCATCCAGCACTTTGACTGCGTGACCACCGGGAGCGGGCCGGCCCACCGTGTGCAGTTTGTCAGGATGTTCATGGGCGTAAAGCAGGCAAGTCACCCCGCCTTCGGTCATCCCGTAAATCTCGATCAGGCCGCCCGGCATCCGGCGCAGAACCTCGGCCTTGAGTTCAGCCGAAAACGGGGCCGATGTGCAATATTTCAGCGCCAGCGACGAAAGATCGTATTCGCCAAACCGGGGTTCTTCCATCAGCCGTTTGTATTGCACCGGCACCAGCATGGCATGTGTGACGCCAAAACGCTGCGCGGTTTCCAGCCAGCCGAGCGCAGAAAATCTGCCCATGATATTAACGCAGGCGCCCGCCAGAATTGCGGGCAGAAACGCGACCATCGTGGTGTTCGAATAAAGCGGTGTCGCCGCAAGCGCCTGAGCCTGCGGGCTGTAGGCAGCCCTGGCCGTGGGGGCAAACTGGAACCAGCGCATCGCATGATTGTGAACAATCCCTTTGGGCGTTCCTGTCGTACCGCTCGAATAAATTATATTGAATGGATCGCCCGGCGCAGGCTCGAACAGTTCCGCCAAAGCCGCAGTCTCCGCCGCCCAACCGGCTAATTCCTCGTCCAGTATGATATGCTGCATTTCCGGCATGAAGCCGCTGCCAAGCTCATCCAGCTTTGCCCGGTCGATAAACAGATGCCTCGCCCCGCTGTCGGCTGCCATTGCGGCCAGTTGGGCTGCGCTCGCGCTGGTGGTCAGCGGAGCGGCCACCCCGCCGGCATGGATCGCCGCAAGAAAAACCAGCGCATAATCGATGTCCGACAGGCCCAGTATCGCAACCGATTGCCCGCGCTGCAGCCCGGTTTCCTGCAACCGTGCGGCAATTCGGTCGACCTGACCGGCCAATTCGCCCCAGGTCAGTTCCCGCGTCATGTCACGCATGGCGATCGCGCCCGGCCGGACCTTGCCCCAATGCCGGATCATCGCCGGATAGGAGCCGAATCCGGCGCTCAGAAAGTTGTCCGTTTCGCTGTTTTGCATCAGGCTTATCGTAAGCGCCGCGGCGCATGTGTCGAGCCCGAAAAACACCGCTGGCAGACAGCCCCTGCAAACTGTGTCTGGAACGGTGGAAAAACTTTAACGAAATGGCCGAATTGCTTGGGATTGCGGGCCCGAGAGCCTATATAATGAGCATGACAGAAACACCCGAGAATCCTGCCGAAAAACCTGCCGAAAATACGGCCAAAATCCCCACCGACCTGCCGCCTGAAAAAGTCGTCCAGATGGGCGCCTATGGCGCTGATTCCATCAAGGTTCTCAAAGGGCTGGACGCGGTGCGCAAACGTCCGGGTATGTATATCGGCGATACGGATGACGGTTCGGGCCTGCATCACATGGTGTTCGAAGTGTCCGACAATGCCATCGACGAAGCCTTGGCCGGCCACTGCGATCTCGTCCTGATCGAGCTGAATCCCGATGGGTCGGTGTCCGTCGAAGACAATGGTCGCGGGATTCCGGTGGATATGCACAAGGAAGAGGGCGTTTCCGCTGCCGAGGTTATCATGACCCAGCTTCACGCCGGCGGCAAATTCGACAACACCAATGACGAAAACGCCTACAAGGTTTCGGGCGGTCTGCACGGGGTGGGTGTGTCGGTTGTGAACGCCCTGTCCGAATGGCTGGAACTGACCATCTGGCGCGACGGCAAGGAATACTGGATGCGGTTCGAGCATGGCGAAACGGTTGCTTCGCTGGTCGAGAAAGGCCCCGCCCCTCCGGCTGAAGACGGCGGCAAACGCAAGGGTACCCGCGTGACCTTCCTCGCCAGCGAAGATACGTTCAAGAACGTCACGACTTATGATTTCGACAAGCTGGAGCACCGCTACCGCGAGCTCGCCTTCCTCAATTCCGGTGTCCATATCCTGCTGCGCGACAAGCGCGGCGAGGAAATGCAGGAACACGACCTGTTCTACGAAGGCGGCATCGGTGCCTTCGTGAAATATCTCGACCGTAACAAGGAACCGTTGATCCCCGATCCGATTGCGATTTCGGCGGAACGCGACAGCATCGGCATCGAAGTCGCGCTGGAATGGAACGACAGCTATTACGAAAACGTGCTGTGCTTCACCAACAATATCCCGCAGCGCGATGGCGGTACGCATCTTGCCGCATTCCGCGCCGCTTTGACACGCACGCTCAATAATTATGCAGCTTCTTCGGGCGCGCTGAAAAAGGAAAAGGTCAGCCTGTCGGGCGAAGACATGCGCGAAGGGCTGACGGCAATCGTTTCGGTCAAGCTGCCCGATCCCAAATTCGGATCGCAAACCAAGGACAAGCTGGTATCCTCCGAAGTGCGCCAGCCGCTCGAAAGCCTGATGGGCGACAAGATGTCCGAATGGCTGGAGGAAAACCCCGCCAACGCCAAGATCATCATCCAGAAGGTGATCGATGCTGCTGCCGCCCGCGAAGCTGCGAAGCGCGCCCGCGAAATGAGCCGCAAAGGCGCGATGAGCATTGCCAGCCTGCCGGGTAAACTTGCCGATTGCCAGGAACGCGATCCGGCAAAATCTGAACTGTTTCTGGTCGAGGGCGATTCCGCCGGCGGTTCCGCCAAGCAGGGGCGCGACCGTAAAACCCAGGCAATCCTGCCGCTCAAGGGTAAGATTCTCAATGTCGAGCGCGCGCGGTTCGACCGGATTATCTCGTCCAAGGAAGTCGGAACGCTGATACAGGCGATGGGCACCGGCATCCGTGACGAATTCAATCTGGAAAAGCTGCGCTATCACAAAATCATCATCATGACCGATGCTGATGTTGACGGCGCGCATATCCGTACTTTGTTGCTGACATTTTTCCACCGCCAGATGCCAGACATCATCAAGGCCGGACATCTGTTTATCGCGCAGCCGCCGCTCTACAAAGTGAGCAAGGGGCGCAGTGAAGTGTATCTGAAAGATGATGCCGCGCTTGACCGTTATCTGGTGGATGGCGGTTTGCAGGGCCGCATTCTCGAAAGCGCCACCGGCGTCCACGGCGAAGGCGAGCTGCGCGAGATGGTCGAACACGCGATGCGTTTGCGGAGCCTGATGGGCTTTGTTCCGCGCAAATATGACCCCGCAATGATCGAAGCGATGGCACTGGCCGGATCGCTCGAACCCGGGCTGGATGACAAGGGCCGCGAGGAAGCGTTGCAACGC